>JAITHL010000117.1 GCA_031279975.1 Treponema sp.
AAGATCCGCATTACATAGAGTTCATAGGCAATGCCTGTCAGGGAAATAAAAAACAGGGACGCCATTTTGGTATGATTCATGGAACTTCAATCATAGCAAATCCCCGAAAACATTTGAAGAGGCGGCTGCCGCGCCAAAACAGCGGATATTGGCGCCCGGCCGGGGCCGCCCGGAAGCCGGCTGGCCCCGCGGCCTCCGGCTCTTCCCCGCATTGACATTTACCGGATAGTACCCTAGACTGTCCGCATTGGTATTTCCGTATGAATAATAGTAAAAAAATCCGCGCCGACCTGGCGGCCGGCGTTCTGGGGACAGCCCTCATCCTGGTTTCCTGTTTTGCCTCCGCCCAATCGGAGCGGGTTGTAAGCTATGAAGAAGCGTCCGCGGTTCAACCCGCTCCGGCGCCCGTTGAAACCGCCGGCCAGGACGCTTCCCCGGCCCCTGAAGCGGACGCGCTTCCGGCGGCCCACCAGGAAGCGCGGAAATACGACGGCCCGGCCTTCGCCCAATCCATGCCCATTGAAACCAGAGATGCCTGGCTTGCCTGGATGCGGAACAACCGGAGCGACGCCCCCAATTTTCTGGAAGAACGCTGGAAACTGGCTCAAGCCTTTGTGGAAACCTCAGAACTCAGGCGCCATGAGGATGTGCGGGCCTTCCTCTTGGCGCCCCGGGAACATTTTGTCCGCCGGCAAAACAAGGGCCTGGAATACGCCGATACCTGGCTCCCCATCGGATACGGCGCCACCATCACGGATCCGGATGTGGTGGCCATGATGACCACCACCCTCAATATTCAGCCCGGGGAGAAGGTCCTGGAAATCGGTACCGGATCGGGCTACCAATCGGCCATCCTTTCCTACCTAACCAGCGAGGTCTATACTATTGAGATTATCAAACCCCTCTTTGCCGAAACCGACGCCCTGTACCGGGAGCGGGAGCAAACCTACCCCTCCTATGGGGCTATCAAACGGAAGCTGGGGGACGGGTACTACGGCTGGGAAGAATACGCCCCCTTTGATAAGATCATCGTAACCTGCTCCATCGATCATATTCCCCCGGCCCTGACCAAACAATTAAAGCCCGGCGGGATCATGGTCCTGCCCCTGGGTCCCCCAGGCCGGCAGTTCATAATGGAAATACGGTCTATCGTGGCCGGCGACGGGTCTGTTACCCTAAAACGCCGGGACGTGTACAACGGGATAGGCGTAAGGTTCATTCCGTTCCGGGATCAGTCCGGGGCCTCTTACAGTACCTTCCGGGAGGAAACGCCGTGATGGGGGGACATAAAAACCGGATCCCAAACAGAAGGGAGGAGCCTATGGCAATGGGGAAATTAACCGGATCAGGACGCCGCGCTTTGCTGAAAAAAATACTCGGCCCGCTTGGGGCGGCGGTTTTGGCCGGCGGGGCGGTTCTCTGGGCTTGTTTTGCCCTTACCGCTCCCCGGCTTCCCCGGGACAATCTTTTAGCCGTCCTTGCGGAGATGGCGGAATATAACGCCGGGACCGAAGACGCCTATTCCCTGCCGCCCATCACGCTTCCCCCGGATGAAACCCAGTGGGCCGCCCTAACCCGGTTCGCCGGGACGGAAACCGGGCCCGAAACGGGGACGGGAACCGCGGCGGCGGACCGGAGCCAGGATATTACATACCAGGTGAGGCCGGGGGAGACCCTCTCCGGTATCGCCGTTGACTACGGCATTTCCTACAATCTATTAGCCTATTATAATAATATCACGAATGCTAACCGTATCCGGGCGGGCACGGCCATCGTCATTCCTTCTTGGGAAAATGTCAAAATAACCGGACAGAACATGGCCGGCCAGCCCCGGCGGCCCCCGGCGGCCCGGGTAAACCGCAGGAACGTGAAGATAGGCTTTGAAAGCCGGCCCAAGGCGGACGGAACCGGGATGACGGCGCAATTCTTCATCCTTGATCCGGAACCGGAGTCCTTGCAATCCTTTGCATGGGATTTCGGCGACGGCAAGCGGGCGCTCACCGCCAGTCCCAGCCATGAATACACGAGGCCCAAGACCTACACGGTCCGTTTAAGCGCCCAGGACGGAGGCGGGAACGTGTATACCTCCAACGCCCTCCATATTGATATTCCCCACCCCGAATCGGCGGCGGCGTACAGCAGCATCCGTTTTGTAACCCTTTCAGACCCGGATGAATGGTTTGTAACAGCCGGCAAGGTCGCCGCCGCGGCCCGCTACGCTTCGCTGGAAGACGCGCCCCTGGATTTCAGCGAGTCCGATGAGCATTTGACCAAGGTCCGGTTTAAAAAGCCGGGTTTTTACGGGCTTACCATAGAGGAGGAGCCGGGGATGTACCGGGACTATTCGGTTTTTGTAAGCCCCCGGCCCTCTGTGCACGCCGATATGGGAGAATCGGCCTTTGACTGGTACCGGACCCAGTTTGATACGGGAACCACTTCCAACTGCGGCCCCGCGTCGGTTTCCATGGCCATCGGCTGGGCACTGGAAAAATACCTTCCCGTTTCCTCGGTGCGCCAGGCCGTAGGCTGGAAGGGCGATGGGGGAACCAGCTTTGAGGACCTCCTGCGGGTCATCCGTTCCCACGGGATTCCCGTTTCCGTACAACCCTTTCATTCAATGGAAAACATCAAAGAGGTGGTTGACTCAGGCCGCATCGCCATAGTGCTTTTCCATACCAGCGGGGTCAAGACCTCCCGGTCTAAGGCCGCCGACCTTTTTGACAAGTATTATACCGACTCGGTGGGCCACTATATCATAGTCAAGGGCTATTCATTGGACGGGGAGTACTTTGCCGTCTACGATCCCATTCCCAGCGACTGGGGAACAAACCGTTTCCGCTACGGCGATGAGGTAAGCATGATGGGCCGCAACCGGTACTATTCCTCAGCGGAACTCCTGCGCTCCCTGCGGCGGAAGGATATGATCGTGGTTTCCCGCCCCAATCCGTAGGAGGGAACAGTAACAGAGAACAGCGCGTCCCCGCCGCTTCTTCCCTGTTATTTGTTCTCCGGCATCTGGTCCCCGCCCGCCGCGATGCTATCGAGGGATGCATTCAACAGGCGCAGCCGGCGGGAGAGGTCCCGGGCTAAATTCATCATTAATATGGAAAAACATTTTATATCATATTGATAAATTTCCCGTAAGTTCCGGTTGGACATGTACATGACCCGGGTAGGCGCTAAGGTTATGGCGGTTGCCGCCGAAGGCATAACATCCAATACTTCCATTTCGCCGAAGGTGTTCCCCTCGCCGAATTCATAGAGGGTACGGCCGTTTTGTATGATCCCTACCCGGCCCTCTAGAATAAAATAGATGGTATCGTTTTCCCGGCCTTCGGTAATGACCGTATGCCCCGCTTCATAGGAGGCGTACCGCATGAAGGGAAGTATCCCCTGTATCTGTTCTTCTAAAAAACCGCCGAACAGCGAATATTTTTGTAATGTTTTTACCGGCATCATGGTAATCAGTATGGCGGTATTTTTTTCCCCCTGTCAAGTTCGGGGTGTATACTTTTTACCCGGCAGCGCGGCAAAGGGCGCCGTAAAGCGCGAAAAACCGGACCGTATTGAACCAAAATACCGGGAAAACCGCGCCTTAGACAAACAGGCCGTTCTTGGCATGGTTTTTGCTGTATACTATGCGGGGCCTTATGCCCCGGATCATCCACGATTGGAGGTTTCAGCATGAAACGAATGGTACTAGGGATACTGCTGCTTGTCAGCGCCGCCGCCGCCGGCCTGGCCAAGGACCGGCAGTACGGCGGCCGGAGGCATCCGTGTTTTCCGGATCATCCGTTGAGCCGTCCGGTATTTCCGGCGTTTCCCGCCGAAATAATAACCATAAGCGGGACCATGACTATAGTTCAGGGATTCCTGGCCGTACAAAGCAACGATACCGCCTACCTGACGCCCGGCCTTGACCGCTATGTGGGCTTTATCGAGGCCCTGAAAGACGGAGCGCCGGTAAGCCTTGAGGGTTCCGCGCTAAACTATTCCCAGGACGGAACAATCAAAACACTCCGGGTAACGAAGCTGACCGTCGGGGGAAAAAGCTATGATTTGGCCCGCCCCCAAGCGGCCTATCCCGCCCCGCCGCGCATCAGGCCCCGGGGCCGGTAGCCTGGGCAGCGTAAGGGGGGACCGGGGGGCGGGCAATCCGGTGTTGCCGGATTGCCTCGGAGTTTTGCCTTTGGCAAAACTCCACTCGGCCTGGAGTTTTGGGCGTTGCCCAAAACTCCCTAATGGTTCCGCTGCGCGGAACCACCCCGGCGGGGGCGTTACGGGGGCAGATCCCCCGTTGGGGGGTAGGGCGCAACGAAGCGCGACGCAGGGGCCGGGGGATTCGCTTCCCTAGCTGCATCCGGTTGTTCCGCCGCAGGTGTCGCACTTCATACAGGTTCCGTTCCGTATGAGCGTAAAGAAGCCGCAGGCCGGGCAGGGATCGCCCTCATAGCCCTTGCTGCGGGCCTGGAGTATCTTAGCCGCGCCCTGGTCCGTTTCCGGTTGCCGGCGGACCGGGGCGTCCTCCTGGGTGGCGGTGGCCAAAAGGTCTTCGCGCCGCACCTGGCCCAGGTCTGTGCGCTGGAGATACCCGATGGCCAGGTCCCGGAATATGTAATCGATGACGCTGGTGGCCATTTTTACATAGCTGTGCCCCTGGACCATTCCGTTGGGTTCAAAGCGCGAGAAGGTGAAGGCGTCCACATATTCTTCCAAGGGTACGCCGTATTGCAGCCCTAGGGAGACCGCAATGGCAAAGCTGTTGAGGAGGCTGCGGAAAGCGGCCCCCTCCTTGTGCATGTCCAGGAATATCTCCCCCAAATTACCCTCGGGATATTCTCCGGTGCGGATAAAAATTGAGTGCCCCCCAATCTTGGCCTTCTGGGTATAACCGGTACGCCGGTTGGGCAGGGGCCGCCGGACGGTCCCGCGGGGTTCTCCGCCGCCGGAAGGCCCGGACCGTTTGGGAGAATCCCGGTCTTGCGCCGCCGGATCAGGCCGGCGCGGTGTGTTACGGCCCTGTTCCAGGGCCAATATAGTATCCGCCAGGGGGTCCGTCCCGGGAGCAAAGGACGACAGGGGCTGGGAAAGTTTCGAGCCGTCCCGGTACAAGGCTACCGCTTTAAGGGCGCTTTTCCAGGCCGTCATATACGCGCCCTTTACCGCCTCATAATCCGCGGCATTGGGCATGTTGATGGTCTTGGAGATCGCCCCGGAAATAAAGGGCTGTACCGCGGCCATCATCATAATATGGGCGGCCCAGGGAATGGCCCGTTTTCCGTATCTTCCCGAGGGCGTGGCGGTATCAAAAACGCTGTAATGTTCGGCTTTGAGTCCCGGAGCGCCTTCCAGCCCCATGGTTCCGCAGGCGTATTGTTCCGCCGCCTCGATTGCCTCAGGGGAAAAACCAATATGTTTGAGCAGGCTGAAAGACGGCAGGGACCAGGCTGTTTCCGGTATCCCCAGGGTTTGTTCCACAAAATCCCGGCCCAAAACCCAGGGGGTAAACACCCCTTCCAGGGTCAAGGCGTTTTTGACCGCCTCTTCGGCGGCGGCGATTGCCTGGGGGGTAAACCCTTGGCGTTCCAGGCTTTGGGGGTTGATCTCCGGCGCGCCGGTAAGGGTCTTCCGCCCAGTGGCATAGGCAACGATGGCTTCCACCTCCCCGCCGCTATAGCCCAGGCGCTCCAAGGCCGGAGGCACGGATTGATTAATAAGGCGGAAATACCCGCCCCCGGCAAGTTTTTTAAATTTAACCAGGGCGAAATCCGGCTCTATCCCGGTGGTATCACAATCCATCAGAAGCCCGATGGTGCCGGTAGGGGCAATGGCCGTAACCTGGGCGTTCCGGTATCCATGGGCCTCTCCCAAGGCCAGGGCCTGGTCCCAGGCGGCCCGGGCGGCTTCCACGAGATAGGCCGGACAGTGGTCGGCGTCAAGGCCCTGGGGCGGCGTATGCACTCCCTCATAGTCCTCAGGCGGCGCGTGATAGGCGGCCCGGCGGTGGTTTCTGATGACCCGGAGCATCCCGGCGGCGTTTTCAGGATACCGGGCAAACGGGCCGAGTCCCGCGGCCATACGGGCGGACTGGGCATAGGCCTCGGCGGAGAGCAGGGCCGACAAAGCCCCGGCCGTCCCCCGGCCCGCGCTGGAATCATAGGCCAGGCCCATCACCATGAGGAGGCTGCCCAAATTGGCGTACCCGAGGCCCAGGGGCCGGTAGGCATAGGAATGTCCGGCGATTTGGGGGGACGGAAACTGGGCCATCACCACGGAGATTTCCAGGATCAGGGTCCAAATGCGGATGGTATGTACATATCCTTCTATAGAAAAGGTTTCCCGCCGCCGGTCGTAGAAGGGCAGCAAATTGATGGACGCCAGGTTGCAGGCCGTATCGTCCAAAAACATGTATTCCGAGCAGGGATTGGAGGCCCGGATTTCCCCGCCCGCGGGGCAGGTATGCCAGTCGTTGATGGTGGTATGAAATTGCAGGCCCGGATCGGCGCATTGCCAGGCGGACCGGGCTATCCGCTCCCAGAGCCGCCGGGCCTTGACCGTCTTCCCGGCCTTTGGGGAAACCCGGCCCGCCAGGGGCCAATCCTCATCCCGCAGCACAGCCCGCATAAACGCATCGCTGAGGCGGAGGCTGTTATTGGATGACTGGCCGGATACGGTATGGTAGGCCTCGTCATCCCAGGCGGTGGTAAATACCGGGACCTCAACCGCCTCCCCCTGTTCCAGCCGCCGCAGCAACTGGTACAGATAGGCCGGGGGTATCATAGCTCCCAGCGCGTTGGCCAGGGCCGCGGCCAGTTCGCGGTTCTTGGCCCCGTTAAAGCGGTCCGCGCTGGGACCCCGGAAGGTCTTGACGGCCTTGGCAAGGGCGTCAAGGTGTTTTTTAATGACCGCCGATCCGGTAATCATCGAGGCCGCCTTATATTCCTCCCCGGCTTTCCAATCAATGTACTGTTCCACATCCGGGTGATCCGCGTCGAGGGTTACCATCTTGGCGGCCCGCCGGGTGGTTCCCCCGCTTTTAATCGCCCCGGCGGAACGGTCAGCTATCTTGAGGAACGAGAGGAGCCCCGATGAAACCCCGCCGCCGGAGAGCTCTTCATCGGCCCCACGGATTTTGGAAAAGTTGGACCCCGTGCCGGAGCCGTACTTAAAAAGCCGGGCCTCCCGGGTTATGAGGTCCATGATGCCCCCTTCGTTTACCAGATCGTCTTCCACCGCAAGGATGAAACACGCATGGGGCTGGGGCCGCTTGTAGGCGCTGTCCGACCTTTTTACGGTTCCCTCCGCGGGATCAACGTAATAGTGCCCCTGGGCCGGCCCGTCTATGCCGTAGACCGCATAGAGGCCGGTGTTGAACCACTGGGGGCTGTTGGGGGCCGCCATTTGACGGGCCAAGAGGAAGCAGGTTTCATCATAAAAGGCTTGGGCGTCTTCCGGGGTATCAAAATAGCCGTTCTTGCCGCCCCAGTCCATCCAGGTATAGGCCAGCCGGTGGAAGACCTGCCGGGCGTCGTGTTCCGCCCCGTCAAGGGGAACTTCCATACGCCCAATGCCCTGGGGATAAGCATGGGGCTCCCAGGCATAGACGGCGTCCGCTGGGACTCCAGTTTTGCGGAAATATTTTTGGGCCATAATGTCCGAGGCGATCTGGCTCCAGGAGTCCGGCGTTATCACCGTTTTTTCAGAAAAAATGAGTTTCCCATCGGGATTGCGGATTTCGCTTTTCCGTTTTTCAAACCTGACGCCCTGGTATGGCCCGGTTTGGGGTTCCGTAAAAAATCTGGCAATCTGCATACCCCATACCATAGGCCATTAGGGGAAAGCGGCGCAAGGGCGGGCCGCGCCAGGGAACAGGCGTCCTTCGCTTGAAAAGTTTTTCCGGTAATCCTATACTTACCTCATAATTCCATGCGTATTGGCAGGAATTGGCGCGTTTCCGGTACGCCGGAAGCGGGGCGCGCAGACGCCGGTATTTTCCCTGAAGGGAGGCGGGGTTTTAAGAGGTGGGTATATGAGTGGAAAAAGAAACTGGACGGCTTTGACCTTGTTCTTGTTTGCGGGCCTCGCGGCCCTTGCGGGGTGCAAAACGCCGCCCGCTCCGCCGCCTGAAACCGCTCCGCCGTCCGCCCCTGAAGCCGCTCCGGCTCCCGCGCCTGAAGCCCCGCCGGAGCGGGAGCCGCCGCCGCCAAAGCCCGCGCCGCCGCCGCGTCCGGCGCCTGAACAGAAGCCTTTTATCTTTGCGCCCATAACCCAGAGCATGATTGACGCCATACGGAATCCGGACCGGGTCATTATCAACACCGGAAAGCGTATCCGTCCAGAGGCGCTCCAGTTCTATCTTTCCCGGGGCATTACCCTGCGGAGAACCGGCCAGCAGCCCTTGATAGAGGTTGACGCCTTGGGCCGGGTTATCCAGTGGTCCATTCCATCGGAGGAAAACATCGCCATTCCCGAAGGGGCGGAGGGCGCGCTGATCAGCATCGGCATTGATCAGGGGGGAAGGACCGAAATCCTGCGCGTCTGTTTTGATCATGATGAGCGCAAGGTACTGGATTTTAGGCGGAACTATGAGGCGGAAGGGCGTTTTTATCTTTCCTACCGGTCGGCGGAGGATAAAAAGCTGGTGGATTACGGCGCGGGGGAATATGAGCTTCTGATAAGCGATACGCTTCTTCCTTCCCGGGAACGCGCCTATGACGCCGCCGGATTTGCCGGCCCCGCGGCCTCTGAATACGGCGGCGGCAATTCCCCGCCCCAGCAGCGGGAGGGCGAACCCTACCTTGAGATTCAGATCGCCAATCCCCGCAGTTCCGCGAGTCCCAACAGCCCCGAGCGCAGCCGGCAGACGCCCTCTGAGCGGACGGTTCCAGGGAAGGTTATTGATCTTGGTCCGGGCCGGGAACAGGAAGCGTCCGCACAACCGGCCAAAGACCCGCATACCCCCGCCGGTTCCGTCAAACCGCCAACGTCCGTCCGCCCGCCGTCAACGTCCGCCAGTCCGCCGCCAACGTCCGCCAGCCCGCCGCCAACGTCCGCCAGCCCGCCGGCGCCCGTTGGTTCCGGCGCCCCGCCAACGCCCTCCGCCCCGCCGGCGCCCGTTGGTTCCGGCGCTCCGCCAAGGCCCTCCGCCGCGCCGGCGCCCGTTAGCCCCCGGGCGCGGTCCCCGCAAACCGCGCCGGCACCCAGCCCGTATGTTGAGCTTCCAGAGCCGTTGCTCTATATTTCTGAGTAACGGTTAGTTGCGGGGGACTTAGGCCCCTGGGTCCACCGGTAAGCAGTGATAATAGTATACTGGATGGAATACGGTTTATTTCGTTTAAGCAGAGAGGAAAAAGAACTGTTAAGCAGAATCGTATACCATGAAACTGGATAAACGGCGGTAAGGCGGCGGCGGAAAGAATAACCCTAGCGCATAAACCGGTAGCCCGCGCCCCACACGGTTTGTATATGCGCATGCCCGGCGCTTGCTGTTTCGACTTTTTCCCGCAGGCGGTTGATATGCACCGCCACGGTTTTCATGTCCCCGTACATATTCTCCCCCCAGATTTTGTCGTATAACTGTTCCTTGCCGA
>JAITHL010000135.1 GCA_031279975.1 Treponema sp.
ATACCTAGTCCTTTGTGTTTCACTTGGTTACCTCACAGCAGCCAGTGTACTTTGGGCTAGGTTTTTAGTTTTTAGGCATCCGCTTTTTCGGCTAGGTTTTGTTTTTAGGCATTACGGGCGGCGTTTCACCGGGAGCGGACACCCGTCCGGACAGGACAAATGACACATTTAAGGCACACCTGGAGAATAGCCTGAAAATCAGCTCACACCAACAACCTGAAAGGGAGTAAGCGGACAGGTGGTAGCCCGGCCAGTATCTTACGAGGGTAGCGGTTCATCCAGTTTTGCGCTGTGGCTGCCTGACGGTCAGAAACCAGGGAGAAGTCCGTCCCTTTCGGGAAGTAGCGACGTATCATCCCGTTTGCGTGTTCGTTGGTTCCCCGCTCGCTTGCCCGGTAGGGGGGCGAGGCGAAAAGCAGAGAAAACCGTTTTCCGGCGGTCAGGCAGGAACGCTCAAGTTCCTGGTAGTCAGAAAACTCAAATCCGTTGCCGACGGTAACGGATTTGAACAGGAGCGGGAAGGCATCGGCGAGTTCCCGCTCTATGGCGTCTAGGGCGGCGACTACTGACGCGGCTTTGCCGTCCGGGAGCTTTGCGGATTATCTGGGCGCGGGTCTGCCGCCCGGTCAAGGTCACCAGGCAACCGGTACGGCCGTTTCGAGGGCCTTTCACTGTGTCCATTTCCCCGTGGCCCGTTTCGCTCCGGTTGTTGGCCGCTTCACCGGAATGTTCAATACTTCCCTCTATGGCTCCGATACGGCGTGCGGAGGCGGTTTCCCGCCCTTTTTCCGTCCGTCTCCCCCGCCACCGGGCAGGTCTACAGTTGTAACGCCAAACACCATGCCCTTGGCAACATACCGGTATATCGTTTTGGCGCGCAACCGTGTCTCCGTAGGCCACCCGTCCATCTGAAAGCTCGCCCTCGCCGCGTAGGGGCTGTAGTGTTCGTCCTTGATCTTGACCGCTATCGCGCCGGCCAACGCGTGGTCCCTCCCGATCTTCTCTGCCGGGCTGTGGTTGTGCTTCTCCTCATCCGCTTTAACGCGATTCCCGGTAGATAGTCCGCCGGCTCTTGCCCAGCGGGGCTACCAGTCTCGCGGGGCTTCGTTCCTTCCGGTTTCCGCCTTTGCCGTTCCACAACCTCTCCAGCGCGGTTCGCTGTAAAGTAGCTACCCTTTTTCCCCCTTTGGGGGTATGCTGTTCCTGCCCCATCGGGCGCTCCTTACGCGTTTGCCGTTATTCGCATTATAAAGCGCCCTGTGGGGCTTTTTATCCCCCTACTGTGTCATTTGTCCTGTCCACTCGGGCTGGAAATCCGCGTTAATCCGCGCAATCCATGGACTCTGTTTAAAAAACCTGATTTAATCAGCGGTTCCCTAGGCGGCTCCCCCAACCCCTGATTCGATACAAGCGGCTTTGGCGGCTCCTATAAAATGATGGACCGTTTTACCTCAACCGGGAACACCCCGAACAGCCGGTCCAGGGAAGCCGTAACGGTTAGGGAAGAACCGGTTGTTCTATTGTAGATATCCACCAGGGTTTGGAGTTCTCCGGGGTCCTGGGCGTATACAGCCGAAGAATAGGCCGCCCGGAATAATCCCCGTTCCGCCAATTCCCGGGTAGAGAGGTTCCCGTACCGCTTCTTCGCCTGGCCGTCAATCACCGCGGCGGGACCGTCATAGCCAATGGTAAAAACAAAATCCGTTCTTGATGCCATCTTAATCCGCGGGAGAAAAATCGCTTTTCCCCACCCCGCAGGCGGGACAGACCCAATCGTCAGGAATTTTTTCAAAGGGGGTTCCTGGGGCTATGCCATCACCGGGCAGCCCCGCCGCGGGATCATACACCAATCCGCAGGTATTACAGACATATTTTTGCATATTATGCTCCTTCGTTTGTATTCTAGAATAATTCCCCCCCTTGTCAAGGCAAGCGCTTCCTTAGAAAGCGCCCCCGCCCAGGAGGGCCGAATATTCCGCTTCCCAGCGTTTTAACTGGGGGTTGTCCGGCGCCAAGGCCAAGGCTTGTTTAAGGTAATACACCGCCCGCCTGTCATCCCTATGGCGCTGGTACAGCTCAAACATGGCGATCAGGGCCTCAAGATTCCGGGGGTCCTCAAAGAGGCTGGACCGGAGTTCGCGCATAACCTCATCCTCCTGGGACCGCATCTGGCTCCGCAGGTAATAGTACCGGCTCTTGAGCGAGCCGCCGGGAAGCCCGGCAATACGGCTGTCTAGGAGGCTTCCCGCTTCCCCCTGGCGTCCGGTGTTAATCAGGGCGGAAATGTAGGCCAACACCCCCTCTTCGTTGGCGGGGTCCCGTTCATACAGTTCCTGGGCCAAGGCCAGGGCCGCGGCGTTATTCCCAAGCCCCTGTTCAACCCGAAATGCCTGGAGCAACGCCTCCGGGTCCCGCCGTTCTTCCAGGAGCTTACGGGCATAGGACCGGGCTTCCCGCCAGTCTCCCCGGTGTATGGCGTCCTGGAGGGCCAGGTTGGTTACCAGGGGGGAGGAATTTCCGGCGTCGATCAAACGCCGGAGCAATGCCTGCCCTTCTTCCTGATCCCCGGCCCGGGGGGAGGCAAGGAGGAGCCGGGCGGCGTATACCGAAACCTCATCATCCTCTGGAAAGGCGTTGAGTATAGACCGCAGATAATTCAAGGCCGCGTCCCGGTTGCGGTATCCCTCCGCCTGTATCCGGGCCCGGAGAAACAGGTACAGCCGGTTATTGGGGTCCATGGTTCCATAGCGATCCAACGGCGTCTGGGCTTGGAGAAAGCGCCCCTGTTCCACCAGCGCCTGGGCCCGCATCAAAATGAACTGCCGGTCCCGGGGGTCCTGCTGGAGAATCTCCGCGATTGCCGGTTCGGCCCGGGACCAGTCCTGGGCATGGTAATACTCAAGGGCAAGCTGCCGTTTTATCATCAGGTTGTCGGGATACTGGATTACCAAATTGGCTAAGAGCTTAACCGATTCCTGCCGCCGCCCCTGGAGGGCCATCACCCGGGCAAGCCCCATGCCGGCGGGGTAGCAATCAGGGGAAAGGGCGCTGGTCTGCCGGTACGCCGCCTCCGCTTCAGCGGCGCGGCCTGAGCGTTCATACACTATCCCCATAAAATAGGGGGCCAATACGGAATTCGGGTTAAGGGTCCGGGCCTGTTCCAGGCTGGGCAGGAACCGCAGGAACCAATCGCCCTGGGTTTCCCGCAGGACAGCTAAAAAAGGAAGGGTATACTCCAGATAATCCTGGGAATTCACCGGCGGGGCCAGATAGTCTCCCCGCTCAACCGCCCGCAGTATCTTGGTATAGGTATGGGTTATGGGCGGATCCACCGGGGGCATCTGGCTTTTCAGGCCGGGATAGAGCTGTTGCAAGAGGGCCGCCGCCACGGCGTTCATTGCCCGGCCAAATTCCGTTTCCCCCAGGTTTTGGGCCTGAATAAAATCCAAGGCCCGGATGAGGGACGCGGAATCCCCCGCCTCCACCATGGCCCGGATATCCGCGGCCAGCCCTTCATGGGCCCGGGGCGGCGGGCGGGGGTCCAACGCAACCGGAAAAATCCCGCCGCCAGAGCCCCCCACCGCCCCGGGCCTATGGGTCCCGCAGGAAAGGGCCATGAGGGAAACGGAAAAGGTAAAATGATAGAACAAAAAAAAACTAAGATACACCCTTTGCCCCCGGATCACGATTTGGTACCATCGGGTTTGTATTTTGTTCCCAGGGAAATCAGCAGGAGCAATAAGCCCCCCAAGACAAGCAGCAGGGGCCACCAATTGAGGATAAACTGTTTAAACGAAAAGGTAACGATATGGAGGGAAAAAACCAAGAGCAGGGAACCGAGCAGCACAAAGGCAACCGCGGGGACCACATACCGGAACCTAAGCGCCCCGTAGCCATACCATCCTGATGGCAGCAAGGCAAGGCCCGCAAAAACCGACATGAGGGGCCACCACGCCTCCAGGGTAATGGGAACGATGCGCAGGGAAGACAGGAAGAGAAAAAATCCGACCAGGATAAAAAAAACGGCTAAAAAAAGGTAAATCGAGCGTTTATTCAATTTTATCGCTAAAGCCGCGCAGCCAGATCCTATGATAATAAAAAGGAAGGCCAAGAGTACGGAAAATTGGGAGGTTCCCGTGATAGACCCCAGCAAAAAAGCGATACCTGCGATCATAAACAAAAGCCCGGTAAAGAAAATGAACCGGGCGGTTATTCGGCGGCTCCTGCGTAATCCCATGCTATTACTATATCCAACTCCCCGGCTATTGCCAATGGGGGCGGCTTATGCTACCCTTGAAAAGTCCGCGTAAGGCGGGCCCGCGGCGGCGCGGACCCCGGCGGGCAGGGCTGATTGAGGAGGATCCGGTAATATCTATCCTGCGGCGCGCCACTGGTAGGATGCGCGGTCTTTTTATTGGTTGTATACCGCCTGTTTCCCGCAAGGTTTTGCGAAACGCCGGCAGTCCCCCTTCCCCAGGGCCGGAAGACGCTTGCTCTATAACGGGGCATGGGGAACGCCGGACAATCCTGGGGAAGCTGTTCACCCGCCTTGCAAAACCCCAGGCAGGGGAAGGCCGGTTTGCCGTAATCCGGGAATACGGCCGGCTTGTCAATGTTCTCAGGGGCTGTATCCATGCGCGCCCCGAAGCCTGCTATCGCCGTGTTACCGCCTATGCCCGCGCAAAACAACTGGTAAACTTTTTTGCCCATCCCTGGGGGCGGGAAGGCGTGGAAAATTCCGGCATGGCGGCGTTCAACCCTTCGGATTTTATGGGGGGCGGCCCGATCCAGTATGCCAAAGAACTGGACGCGGCATACAGCGCGAATGAAGCCCGCCCGCCTCCAGGCGGCTCCCGGAAATTTCCCCTTGGTATTGCTATTTTTAGAAGAATATATTTTTCTCCGGACCCGGATATCCATGAACGATGGGAACGGGCCGGGGTACATTTTTATGGAGAGAAATTTTAAATGAATCTACCAAAGACCAACACGCTGTTGCTTTTTCTGCTCTGTTTGACGGGAAACCGGTTCCCCATCGGGGCGGCGCCGCAGGACGCGGCGGAAACTTCCCATCCCCTGGCCGGCCAAAACGCGGAGGCGGAGCTTTCCGGCGGGGCGGATGCAACAGAAGCCGCGCCTGAAGCCCTTGTTGAAGAGCCGGTCCTGGAATTCAGCCGCCCCCTGCGGCAAGTCCAATACAAGGAAACCGCCGGGAAGTCCCGGCTGCGGGACCAGGACTCCGCCGAATCCCCCGGCCATACCCTCACGATTTCCGGCTTCGATCAAGCCCTTACCCAGGAGTATATCCGCCGCTATTCCAGCCCCGGCGGACGCTCCTGGCTCCAGAGCGTGATGCGCCAGGGGACCCCCTACATCACCTTCATCCGCCACCAAATTGAAAAACGGGGTTTGCCGGCGGAATTGGTATACCTGCCGGTCATTGAGTCCTCCTTCCTCTGTACCGCCAAAAGCCGCGTCGGGGCCGCGGGGCTCTGGCAGTTCATGAAGAACAGCATCGGCCCCTTTAACATGAAGATTACCGAGTGGATGGATGAACGGATGGATTTTTGGAAATCCACCGAAGGGGCGCTGCGCAAGCTGGAGGATAATTACCGGATACTCAAGGATTGGCCCCTGGCCCTGGCGGCTTACAACGCCGGGCTGGGATCGGTCAACCAGGTAATCCAACAGAACGGCATACAGGACTATTGGATACTGGCGGACCTCAAGGTATTAAAAACCGAAACCATCCATTATGTCCCCAAACTGTTGGCGGTATCCCATATCCTGTCCAATCCCCGGCGCTTCGGGCTTGAGCCGGACTGGACCTCAGGCCCCCAATGGACCCGCCTTCCAGTGGGGAAACCCGTAGACCTGGAACTCCTGGCAAAGGCCGCGGGGATCGACGCGGCGGTATTAAAGAAGGCCAACCAGGAACTCTTCTACGGCGTTACCCCCCCGGACCCCGGATACCAGCTCAAGGTTCTCGCGGCGGACGCCCCGGCGGTGGAAACAGCCCTGGCCGGGACCGACGCCGTCCTGTTCCGCTATTCCTTTCATACGATCCAATCGGGAGACACCCTGTCGGCCCTGGCCCTCCACTATGGGATAACGGTGGAACAGATTCATACCGCCAATCCGGGCCTGCGGGACCGGTATCTCCATCTCGGCGCCCGCATCAAGATTCCCAGCTATTATAAAAAGATGGAACCCTATGCGCGGCGGCGGACCGACGACCCCCTCAACTTTGAGGGCCGCCATCTGGTTAAACGGGGAGAGAGCCTCTGGTCCATCGCCAATGCCTACCGGATACAGCCTGAAGCCCTGGCGAAAGCTAACAATATGCGGTTACATGATACCCTTCGTGAAGGAAGAAGCATAAAAACGCCGATAATGAGGTAACTATGAAACGGTTTTTTCCCCTTGGTTTATGCTTATCCCTGGCCGTCCCCCTGTCCGGCCAGGCTTCCATCGCTATTTCCGGCTCCCTGGAATGGGATAAAATGGAACTCAACGCCTCGGTGGCCCTGCGCCTCGACTCCCAGGGCATCCGTATGCCCGCCGGCAGGGCCCAGGCGGAAGAAATTATCAATGTGGAATACACCGGCCTGATACGGCCCTATATCTTGAATATTCCCATTGATTCCTCCACCACCATAGAAGACCTGATTCACGCCGGGGATTTTTCCCTCTATGGGCCGGACCTTATCGCCGCGGACGCCCGCCGGATTCCCCCCTTTCTTTCCCCGGATATCCAGTCGCTTACCGCCTCCTATACGATTGATCTCACGGATATTAGCGCCCAGGTTATCCGCCATAGCAGGCCCATGGAACTCTACCGGCCCATCGCCGCCGTTCCGTCAGCTTCCTATACGGGGATCATCATCATCGCCAACGAAGCCCAGCCCATCCACGGCAGAAATACCAGGGCCCTGCCCCGTCCCTGCCTGTTCCCCAAAATATGGGATACGGATATGAACCTGATCTATGAACGGAACAGCCTGGACCCCCGGAGTTCCCGGAAAACCCTGGTCCAGTATGTATCGGATAAAAGCATTTTCTACCCCACCCCGTCGGGACTGAGCCCGGAACTTGTCGCGCTGGTGGGTTTAAACCCCCTGCGTATCTTCGCCCGGGGGGTCTTTGGGGCCTCGCCGTCGGATCCCATTATCGATAAGGCGGACGCCCTCGCCATCCTTTCATCAGAAACCAACCGCCTCCTCCTGCGGGAAGGCAGGGTGGCCATAGTCCTCCATGAGGATGTCTTGAAAGCGCCCTTGCCGCGCCGCCGGGACGATCAAGACCCTTAAACGGCCGCCCCATTGCGGGGACCGCAAGAGCCGCAGAGCGGCTCTTGTTTGAGCGTTGGTCAGCGCAAACGCCATCCACCCGGAGTTTTGCCTCCAGCAAAAGCCTGATAACGCCGCAACGCGCCCCCGCCGGGGGCTGCCAGCGTTTCCCTAGGCAGCGCTGATTGCGAACGCCCGGTTCGGTTCGGCATTGTCAAAAGGGTCCGCAGATTTTCACGGATGAGAAGGGTTTTGTTACCGGAAATCCGTGTTAATCTGCCTGTCTGCAGCAGACAGGCGGCGCAATCCGTGGACTTTCTTTGATAAACCGGTATTGCTTATACTGAATTGCCGCCGTGATCCGCCCGCGCGGTTTTCATTTTCAGAAACACCGCGGCCTTGACCAGCAGCAGCGCGGCGAGGAAGAGGCGCAGGTGCGGGGATTTGGTCAGGACGATCACCGGCATGATGCAGGCAAAGGCCGTAAGGTATATGACGATTTTTTCTTTCGCCGTAAGGCCCGCGCCGCTTTTCAGGCGCTTCAGCCGGGGGCCGAAGAAGCGGCTGTCCATGA
>JAITHL010000173.1 GCA_031279975.1 Treponema sp.
GGTGATTCCGTTTGCGAGATTCGCTATTTTATCCCGGTCGGAATCAACACAGATCACGCTGTTTCCAAAATCAGCGAGGCACGCGCCTGATACCAGCCCTACATAGCCTGTTCCGATAACCGTTATATGTACCATATTGTTTTTCTCTTACCAGGTCTTTGGCATCCGGCGGGCTTTACCGGGATTCCTGAATACCGTCCGGTAAAATCTTAAAGCCACTGCCCAAACAAGCTGATTTAGCATACCAGGCGGCGGCGATGGGGAACATAAACCCAAAAGACTATTTTTGAATAAGAAATTCCCGCGGCAGAGCCGCGGGGTATTGAAGATTTCTCCTAGAAATATTTGCCTATGCGGGGGAACAAATCCCCCGCCCCCTCAGCAGTAACCGCCCCAAGGGGCGGGGAATTAAACCCCAAAAGATTAAGAAGGATAGTTCTCATTATCCACAACAATTGGTTTACAGCCTGTCAACGCTATCGAGAACATTTCACTCTTTGCTTTTTATGATTCAGGCGTTACCAAAACGCGCGGTATAATTCTGGTGTAACTCACCCTATTTTGATATAAGAATAACCCTTATGACGGGGGAGGGAAACGCAAGCTCCCGCCTTGCCCGCTATAGGCATAACAAACTTTTGGATAAACCGGATGCTGAAGCCCGGTTGTATCCAGACAGGGGGCGTTTCCCATGCCGCGCCGCCGGGACCTTCCCGGCCCTGCGCACACCATGAGCATTACTTGTATCCGCGCCTGATTGCCCGCCGCCGTAACGGCATCGCATAGGTATGCGGTTATGTCGTTCCGGTCAATGCCGGATAGGGCGATGCCATCGGAGCGCAAAAAAAGCCGGCAAGCCCTTCCCAAGGGCCCAAACCGGCTTTCTTTGAGGATATGTATTGTCCAGCCTATATAGTATGGCACAGAGCGCCTCAGCGCCCCGGTTTGGCTGTACTCTAAGCTCCGCTTTCATAACGCTCCAAAAACTCCCGCGGGACGGGCGGTCCGCCGCGTCCGCGCATGGTATTAACCATACTGAAATCTCCAATTCCTGTCAAGGCCGGACAGGGAGGCGGCCCCCCGCTATTACGGCGGGGGGACCGGGGGGCCTTTCGGCCCCCCGGCGGGGGCATTGCGGGGGTAGAACCCCCGCAGAGGGGGCAGGGCGCTGCCACGCAACGCCCTACCCTTTCAGGGCAAAGCGCACCGGATACCGGTAGCGCACCGCCACCGGGCTGCCGTTGGCCAAGGCGGGGGAGCAGCGTATTCCCGCAAAGGCGGCTTTAGCGGCGTTCCCAAAGCCCTTGTCCGGCGGGGTCTCCTTGAGTACCGATATTTGCTGGACCGCCCCCTTGCTGTCGATGAACAGCTCCAGGTATACCGTGCCTTCTATGCCGGCCCGCAGGGCGATGGGGGGATACACCAGGGACCGGCGGATATCCCGCTCGTTAAAGACCGGCGGAACCGATACGCGGTGCATGGGCAGATAGTCTTCCCCCGCATCCCGGAGGGGCCTAACCGGAACCGGGGCCTGGGATACGGTCAAGGTTCCAGGATCAACGACCACCTGATCATCGGGAACCTCCTCGGTTTCAACCATAGTTTCCGCGATGGATTCCACCGCGTTTGCCGGCTGCGGCGGGGGCGGTTCCTTGGGCGGCGGCGGCGCGGGAGGGGGGGGCGGAATATCTTCTATAATATCCGTGAGTTTCATCACCATCACCGGCTGCTCAAGGGCAAGCCGCGCCGCGTCCACCTGGACGGCAAAAAAGAGGATCAGCGCCCCGTGGCTTAGGGCGACCGCTATGAAGAGCGCGAGCCGGGTAACCGCCGTCCTACGCATCTTTCACCACAAAACTAACAACCCGGTACTGCAAAAGCTGGAGGAGCCGCAGGACCTTGTTGACCTCTATAAAAGGGGTATTCCGGTCGGCGATAATATGGAGCCGGGTATCCGGAGCGTTTTGGTACAGGTCGATCACGGCGTTCTCAATAAGGGCCAGATTGCCGGGAACGCCGTCCAGGTACACGTTCCCCAAACGGTCTATCCAGATTTCCCGGTTTTTTTCAGCGCTGACCTTTTTCGCCGTTTCCGCTTCGGGGTAGGCGATTTTAACCTCCCGGCGGTAGTTGATAAGGGATACCAGCATGATAAAGATGAGGAGCAGAAACGCCACGTCGGACATGGAATTCAGGGGAACGATAAAGTGTTTGCGGGGCCGGTTCAGTTTCATGGGGCTTCCTTTAAGGTAAAGGAGAACGCGTCGACCGAGAGTTTCTGGGCCAGCGCCACAAAGGCAACCACCTCCTGCCAGGGGGCCTCAGGCGCGACGGCCAGGGTTACCGCCAGGTTCGGATTGGCGGAAACCGCCGCGCCTATGGTATGCTCCGCGGCCTCCAGGCCGATAGGCCCGCCCTGGAAGATGACGCTCCCCGCCGCGTCAAGCTCAAAGCGCAGCAGATCCTCCTTGAGGATGAGCCGGCTCGAATCCTTGGCGGGCAGGTTCATAAGGAAGCCCTTGTTGATATTAAAACCGGCGATAACAATAAAATAAATGATCAGGAGAAAGGCGATATCGCTGGAGGCGCCTGAATCTTCGCCAGTTCCCCGCTTTTTCCGGGTAAGCCGCATGGTTCCCCGGCCTAGCCTTCCGCGTCCGGGGGGGGCGCGGCGGAACGGCTTCCCCCTTCCCGGACCGTCCGCAGGGTCAGGGCGGTGATCAGGTCGGAGCAGGTCTTTTCCACATCCGCGGCAAATTTATCCACGATATGGGTAAAGAGGGAATGGGCAACCATAGCGATAATGGCGATGATGAGGCCGAAAACCGTGGTGATCAGGGCCTCGTAAATCCCGTTGGCCACGATCTGGGCGTTTACCTCCGTGGCTTCGGCAATGGATTTGAACGCGCCGATCATTCCGGAAACGGTGCCCAGAAAGCCGGTCAGGGGGGAAAGGGACCCCAGGGCGGTCAGAAAATTAAAGCCGTTTTCCAGGGAATTGATACAGCTGAGGGCCTCGGCCTCGGCGACCTTTTCCATACGGCTTTCTGAAAGGTCCGCGTGGTTTAAAAGGGCCAAGAGTATCCGCCCCCCGATCCGCCGTTTGGTGAGGGCCCCGAGATAGCGCTTGGCCTCCCCAAGGTTCCCCGCCTGGATATACCGTTCCACCTGTTCTTTCATATCCTCCAGCCGCAGGTTGTGGTAGAAGATATAAATGGCCCGCTCCAGGGAAATGGCGATGGCGGCCACCGAAAAGAAGAGCAGGGGCCACATGAACACCCCGCCCATAGTAAAAAGCGCTAACAATGAAAAACTCGCGCTTCCCGCGTCCATACCAGGACCTCCGTTTTATTGCCCTTGTTGTTAGGGCAACGATGCTTAGGGCGTTTTGACGCCGGGCCTCCGGCCCGCAATCATCGCTGCCCTCGAACCTGCTGTCAACTACTTAAGCGGGGGAAGCCGCGTACCCCTGGGGTACGGGCGCTGCGCGGCAACGCCCTGCCCCCTCAACGGGGGCTCTGCCCCCGTAACGCCCCCGCCGGGGGGCCGAAAGGCCCCCTGGTCCCCCCTTACGAACCTAGGGAAGCGATGATTAAATCCAATCGAGGATGCGGACTATAGTCCGAAACCATCGCTTCTTACCCGCATTTGCGCAATGAAATGAGCAAATGCGGAGGGAACCGCTGATTAGCGTCAAGTTAATCAGCGGCTCCCTAGGGCCCCCGCCCGCAACCCAAGTCTATTGGGGCGTTACGATAATTTCCTGGGCCAAGGATTGGATCAGATCGTCCCACTGGTATTGCAGGTAAATCCATCCCAGGGCTTCTTCCCAGTCCCGGAGCAGGGTACCCGAATCCCGGACCGGCCTCAGTTCCTCGCTCAACAACCCCGCCGTATATACCGTATTCCACTTGACGCCCTCCCCGGCGCGCCATACCGCCCCCGCTTCGGTCCAGGCCGCGGGCCGCCGTTTCACGGAAACCAATTCGGGAAAGAGTATGGGCTTCCAATAGTCCGCAAAGGCGTCCTGGTCCGCAAAGGACCGGCGCTCTGTCTGGCAGCCCATCCATTCGGTTAAAACCCGTATCCGTTCCCGCCGGTTCCGCAACGCCGTAAGGGCCTGATCCCCCGAAAGGCGGCGGGTATCCCGGCGTATCTTCCCCTGGGTTATGTCCAAGGATTCCACCGGCGGCCCGATCCGCAGGGTAAAGCCCGGCGCTCCGGGCAGCAATTCCCCGGTCCCGGAAAGTTCCAGTGAAAATTCATTCCATCCGGTGAGGCTGGAGCAGAAAAATTCCAGGGAGTTCAGGGAAAACCGGCCCTGCGTATCCGGCGCGCCCCCCCGGATACGCAGGGTTGGAAAGGCTTCCGCCGTAACGGCGATGCTCTCCGCCCCGCCCTTCCGCTCCCGCAGGCGCTTCACCCGGACGCCCCGGCGCTGAAATCCGGCGGTCCGGTTGGCGTATACTGCCGTGGTCCGTTCTTGAAAAAGCGAACCCTCCGCCGCTTCACCGGCCTTTTGGACCACGGTGGAACAGCCCGAAAAAAGGCCGATAAGCAGGACCGCCCAGCGGCGCCTCCTGGGAAAAAGGCCCGGCATAACCCGGTTCTTTGGCGTATATTCCGGCGGCATAGGAACTCCTCACCCTGCTGATTCGGTCCTAGTGTATACCACCGGTAAGAGATTCTCAAGAGGCCCTGGGGGGAGGGCCGCGTCCGCTTTACCGGCGCGCGCCGGGGAGAGGCAAGCATGTTTAGGGCGTTTCCATAGAAAACAAGCGCAGGCAGCCGGGGAATTTCCTGTATCAACTAGGCGGATAGGGTTTGCGCGGAGCGCAAACCCTCAAGCCAAAGCCGCCCCGCAACTTTGGCAGTCCCCGTTGGAGGGTAGGGCGCAATCTTGTGCGGGCGTAGGGGGCGTACCCCAGAGATACGCGACTTCCCCCTCATGGCGCCCGTATTGTCATGGGGGAAGCATACCATTATACTATATCTGTAGTATTAATAAAACTAAGACAAAGGACAGCCCATGAAGGTAGTAGTAGCCGGCGCCGGGGGCAGGGAACACGCCCTGGTCTGGAAATTATCCCAGTCGCCCCATATAACAAAACTATTCGCCGCTCCGGGCAATGGCGGAACCGGGGGGGAAGCAAAATGCGAAAATATCCCCCTCCCGGGGGACAGCGCTTCAGCGGAAGGGCAGGAAGCGCTCTTGGATTTTTGTAAAAAAAACCAGGTCGATTATACCATAGTCGGTCCTGAAGCGCCTTTGGCCGCGGGAATCGTTGACCGGTTCCGGCAGGCCGGGGCCGCCATTATCGGTCCGGACCAGAACGCCGCCCGGCTTGAAACCAGCAAGGCCCACGCCAAGGCTTTTATGGAACGCTACGGCGTCAACTCCGGCAAATTTAGGATTTTTTCCGAATACGAAGCGGCCCTGCATTACGCAAAAAAATATTTCCGCCAGGATTCCCCGGACCTGGAACCGAGGACCGGGGCCTTGAGGGAACAGCCGGCCCGGCCCTTCCCGCCGGCTTCGCCCCTGGTCATCAAGGCGGACGGTCTCGCGGGAGGCAAGGGGGTGATCATCGCCCACTCCTTGGGGGAGGCGGAAAGCGCCCTCCATAGTTTTATGCGGGAGGGCGTTCTAGGAGCGGCGGGAAAAACCATTTTAATAGAAGAATTCTTAGCGGGAAGGGAAGTCTCTATCCTGGCGGCGGTCAGCGTAAGCCCTGGCAAACCGGGGCAGATACTCCCCTTCATTCCCGCCCGGGACCATAAGAGCCGCTTCAGCGGCGGAACAGGCCCCAATACCGGAGGCATGGGGGCTATCGCGCCGGTACCGGATTTTTCCGGCGCGCCCCAGCAGGATTTTATCACCCGGATACTCACGCCGACCCTGCGGGGCATGGAACAGGAAAAACTGGAATACCGGGGATTTTTGTTTTTCGGCCTTATGGTAAAGGATACCCAATGCTTCCTCCTGGAATACAACGTCAGGCTCGGAGACCCGGAAACCCAGGCGGTGCTGCCCTTACTGGACGCCGATCTCTCTGATCTCTGCCGGGCCGTCCTCCTGGGAAAACTCGACTCCTTCCCCCTTGCCTGGAAAGCGGGGGCCGTATGCGCCCCGGTAGCGGTGGCCGAAGGCTACCCCGGCGCATACCGGAAGGGCGATCCGATTACCGTAGCGGCCGAGGCATTCTCCCATACCAAGGCCCGGCTCTTCATTGCCGGCGCTTCCCTCCCAAGCGGAACGGCCCAGTATCCCCAAGCGGTTTCCGCAGGCCGGGTCCCCCCCCATTCCCTGGTAACTTCCGGCGGACGGGTCCTTACGGTCGCCGCCCGCGGGTCCACGCATGAGGAAGCCCGGGCCAAGGCGTACCAGGCGCTGGCGGGCGTATCCTTTACGGGAATCGCCTGCCGGGAAGACATCGGCGCGTCATAAGGATGCGCTGATTAACTTGACGCTGAACCGAAGGTCTGAAATGCGCCGCCCCGCCCTGAAGCGGGGCAATGCCAAGTCCGCCCCTACCGTCCCGCCACCGCCGCGCTCAGCAAATCTTCCGTCAGGGTAAGGCCGCCTGAAAAGCCGGTGTAGCCCCGGTTCAATACGGCGCGGTTTGCCACGGGAAAACTGACGGAAAGATGCGGGGCCCCGATTTTTAGCGCCAAATCCCGTTCCAGAGAACTGCCGATTACAAAGGCCGGACTTAAACTATCAACGTAGAGGTCTGTTTCGCGCCGGGGGTACAGTTCCAAAAGATACTTGCCCGCTTCGCCGGCGTTGGTGTCGAATACGGCAAGCGGGCCGCTCCCGTTTGGGCCGGACAGTTTATCCGCAAGCCGCCGCTGCTCTTTTTCGCTGAACAGTTCGGTGAATTGGGTCAGCACCGGCAGCCAGCCAAGGTCGTCGGAAAGAAAGCGGGTTAAGGCAACCGCGTAATTGGCGTCCGCGACAATAACGGCGTAGCGCTGAAGGTCCGCGTCAAAGTACAGGTCGGTCAAGGGCTCCAGATAGCGGTAAAACTTTTTGTTCTCTTGCTCGATAATCCCTTCCACATCACCATCGATTGTAAGGGCCTCGGCGGTTTGCCGCAGCAGGGCGGCGCTTGCCGTGGGGCCGATGGGGAGGGACAGGGAAATCCAGGGTACGCCGAATCGTTTTTCATAGATTTGGGCGGTTTCAATCCCGTACACATCGGAGACCACAATGTTCAGTTCCGCCTCGCTGGAACGGCGCAGCGCATCCAGCGAATCCCCGCCTGAAAAAAAGGTGTTTACCCGCAGCCCCAACAGTTCCAGGGTTTGCCGCAGCCCTTCAAGATTGCCCCGCCAAAAACTGTCCATGTACGGCACTATGCCGAACACGTTGACCAGGCCCTGCTCTGTCTTTTCCGGTTTCTGCACAAACTGTTCGGCCAGGGCGCTCATCACCAGGTCGTAGCCGTAGTAGGAGTTCCCCTTAAAGCCGCCGGTTCGGGCAAAGGCCAAGCTAATGTCCCCGCCGCGTTCCTGTATCTCATCACGAATTTCGGACACCACGGCCTGCACATCGTCCCCTATCATTTCCGTTACACAACTGGTAATCACCACAAAAAGACGGCCATCCATAACTTGCAGCGCGCCGCGTATCTCCTCGGTAAGCCGTTTGGCCCCGCCGAAAATCACTTCCTTTTCGCCCACATTGGAACTGGGAACGGCAAGCCCGCCGCAGTAGCCGCCCACCTGCAAACCGGAACCGCCGTTCTGCCCCCAGGCTATGCTCCCCGCGCAGCCTCCGGCGGCGTGCAGCACCGGAATAGTTTCCGGCAGGGCTTCCAGCGTGGAAAGCGCCCCGCCGAATGAACAGAAATACCGGGGACGCTCAATGTAGCTGTGACCCGCCGAGCGCGGAACGGCCTGTCCATTTTCGGCAAGGGCCTCCGTAGTATATGCCGCCATTACTCGCCTCCTTTAAGGTATTTGAACGGGTCTTCCGCGTACCAGTTTTCGCGGTAGGGAAGCCGTACATATTTGCCCAGCTTGTGGGCAAACGCCGGATTGGA
>JAITHL010000174.1 GCA_031279975.1 Treponema sp.
ATGCGATAAATGTTATTAATGTTCCATTTTTTTCACCTAAAAAGGCTGAAAGAGATAAATTTGCCTCTGAAAAAATTTCCACCATTGAAACATATATCATAACACCGGCGGAAAATCCAAGGCTGGCAGATAAGAATTTTGTATTTGTCGTTTTTGCTATAAGAGCAATGACGCTTCCTATGCCGGTCGATAAACCGGCGATTAAGGTCAGGAAAAAAGCCAAAAATACATTGTTCATTTTATATCCTCATTTTTTCCAGTATAAATTACATTTTTAGCCGCCATTTCGCATAACTCCCTGAACCTGCCCCATTTCAGACCGTAACCCAGCCTACCATAAGCACCCGCCCGTGTCAAGGCGCGCCCTTTCCGGGGGGTCTGGGGGAACAAGTCCCCCCAGCGGGGCGTTGCGGGGCAGCCCTCTACCCCTGCGCTCCTGCTATGGGACTCCGGGCGCAGTCCTCGCTTTCGCCGCCATCCGTGGCGGCTCATCCTCCCGTTGGTCGGCGCTCGGCGTTACCCCGCAGAGGGGGCAGCGGAAGACCGCCGCAGGCGGGCTGGAGCCGGGCGTGTGATTTTTCTGTAACAGCGGCCGTTTCTGCGCCCTACGCCGTGCCGCTTGGTCAAAGGGACGCGCTTAATGTTTCGCACGCCAGGATTCTTTGGAGATTCTGCGCCCGCCCTTTTTTGTCAAATGGAGGCCAAGTCGCCTACTGCGGGTGCGGTGTAAAAGGATTTATTATATGCAATAGCGCCGTATATCATTTTCCTTCTATAATAATTTTCATAAATATCTTCGTACTTGATTACAGTATTCTTCATATTCGTTCCCATAATGTTTTTTCAAGAATTTTTCTTCCCGCAATATTTGCCGATGAATTGTTATTATTAAAATTACCAAAAATGAAATTGTTATGATATTAGAATATGCTATAAATATTCCAACAAAAAAATGATAAACGCCACATATATTGGATTACGGCGTAATTAAATGGCTTGTTTTCTCTATGTCAAAATATCTTTTCGCAAGTTCGCTTCTGAAAAATGATATGAGCGGATACGGCGGCCTTCCCATTCCGCCTTTTGGCGTCGTAAGCGCCGCTGTGTATTCTTCCGCAACCCGTAGAATGTGCAAGAATGTTTTATACTCATCGGTTAAATGTTCTTCAAAACATTCTTTCAACTCAAAAAATACCGCCAGCTGGCCTTGCGCCCCGCCAATAATTTGTGCTATTGTTTTCATAAAGAGGGTCTCCTGTATGGTTTGTTTTTCCAATACCATATTAGCAGGTTTCCCTCTTTTTTTATACCCTCATGACTTTTGCAATAGGCTCAACAGTTATGATAAAAAACAGCCGGTAACGGGCGCGGTTCCGCTTCCGAACCGGGTCCCCCCGCCTCCCCAAAAAACCTTACCGGGAATCCGAATAAATCAGCGGTTCCTTAGCGCAATCCCCGGGAGATAAGGGCTGTCGCGGTTTCATCCGCGGCGTGGATCATGTTCCCCGTAACCAGGGGAATCAGGACGAGCAGGGCGGGGACGCCCTTTTTGCCGCCCCGGGCTTGGTAAGCGCAGCGGGCGGTTTCCCAAACTTCAAAAAACCGGGGAAGGAAGGCTAACATGAGGGATATGCCAAGCCCAAGACGGGGGGTTTCCAGCCGGGAAACCAGGGCGCGCTTCCAGGTGCCAGGAACCCTTCTGAGTATCCCAAGTAGGGGCCGGGCCAGGGCTTTTTCCCCGGCGTTCAGGAAATCCTTGAGTTCCCGCATCGTGGTTACCGAAAAGAGCAGCGCCCCGGCGGCGAAGGAGGCCAGCATATTCCCCCCAAAGGCCGCCGCCGCCAAGCAGCCGGCCCGGTTGAAACCTATGGGGTAAAAGGTTATCGACCGGCAACCCATAATAACGAGGATCAGGACGGCCAAGGGCCGGGCGCCCCGCAGCAACTCCCAGGGCCGGACGCCCGCAAGCAGGGAACCCAGGATGATGAGGCCGGCGCAGGGACCGAGGGCCAACGGCCCGGCAATGAAGGGGGCGCTTGAAACGCCCAAGAGAACCGGTAGTTTTACGCCCGGCGCCATGCGGTGGAGCATCCTATGCCCCGGACGGTACGCATAGGGCAAGACCGGTTCCGCCTTGGGGCCGTATGGGGTCAGGCCAGCCATGAACAGTCCGCTACCCGGGCATACCCATGCAACGGGTTGCGGATACCGTATTCCGGCTTCAAACGTTCCAGAACTTCTTGGGGTTTTCCGTCATCCCGGACCCTTCCTTGATGAAGGATCAGGAGCCGGTCCGCCAGGGCCAGGACCTTTTCCAATTCATGGGTCAGGATGATGACCGTTTTTCGGGTTTGCTTTAAATCCCGTATTATCTCCAATACCTGGACCACCCCTGGCCAATCCAAATTGGCAAAGGGCTCGTCCATAATGATGGTCCCGCAGCCCATGGCGATGACCCCGGCCACCGCGAGGCGCCGTTTTTCCCCCCCGGAAAGCCGCCGGGGGGGGAGGTCTTTTTTCCCCTCCAGGCCCGCGGCGGCCAGGGCCCAGGCCGCCTGTTTCGCGGCCTGATCCGGGGAAAAACCCAGATTTCGGGGGCCGAAGGCCGCGTCCTCCTCCACGGTTTCCCCGATAAGCTGGGCGTCCGGGTCCTGAAAAACCAAACCCAGGGCGCCCCGCAGGGAATCCCCGGTCTTTGCCAAAGGTTTTCCCTGAAACAGGATTTCCCCCTCCGAAGGCTCCTGGAGTCCCGCCAATAGCTTCATCAGCACGGTTTTCCCGGAGCCGTTGGACCCGGCAATGAGGAGGCATTCCTGGGAATAAATAGTCAGATCAAGCCGCCGTAATACGGCCCGCCCCGGACTTGCCGTCCCTGAAGCAAAGACCTTGGTCAAACCCCGGATTATGAAAAGGGGCCCGCCCGTGCTGACAGGGGAAGCCGCCGCGTCCGTAGGCCGCTGTTCAGTCAAAACATTTCGCTGCTAAACGGCGGAGCCGGGGGCTGATGCGCGCCGCGACGGCTCCCTTAACCGCGTCGCCGATAATGAAGGGCAGCAATCCCGCGGTGAAGGCTTCTGTCCAGGAACAGGCAAGGATAGCCTTGAGCCGGAGGAGTCCAGGCACATAGACCGCCAGCACCCCGGCGCAGGCCGCCGCGTGGATACGCCAGGGGGACGGCTCCGGGCCTGATACGCGGGGCGGACCCGCTAACAGGCCGGCGCAGAGGGCGGAAAGCGGGTAGCCCAAAAGATACCCGCCCGTAGGGCCGAAGAAGTGGATGAACCCGCCCTTGCCCCCGGCGAATACGGGCGCGCCGATGGCGCCGGCGATCAGATAGAGGAGGGCCGCTCCCAATCCCGGCAGAGGGCCGAGGACGAGCCCTGAGAGCAATACAAAGAGATTCTTCAGATCAATGGGAACCGGGGTAAAGGGCAGGGGTATGGCGATAAAACCGCCCGCCGCGGTCAGGGCCGCAAAGAGGGCGGTGAAGCTAAGGCTCAGGAGTGCCTTGCGCCGCGCCGCGCCGCCGTTCATAACAAAACCCTTATTGGCGCAATCATTTGGTCAACCATAATACTTGCCAGGGTAACTAACCGGGGCCGCCCGGTCAAGGGGAACCAAGGGCGGCCCGGCGCTCCAGCAAAAGCGCCTTTCCCCTCACCGCGGGCCGCTTCTTCCGCCCGCCCTGATAAACTGTTTGAGCATATCGAAGTGTTCTAAATCCTTAAACATGTTCATGACCATCCGTTGGAGGGGAAATTTCCGGACCGCCGTGCTGAACGCGGCGTAGCGTATATAGGTATAGGGCTTATTGTCCACCATAACGGCCTGTAAATACCAATTGCCCCGGATATTCTTGATAGAGCCGTCGTCCCCCGCGTGGGTCCAGGTCATGGCAAAGGCGTCAGGCGTATCTATCGGGGTATGGGAAAGGAGCGTATACCGGGTATCAAAAGAAAAACCCATCAGGCCTATGCTCACCGTAATATGCTGGTACAAGCCCCGTTCATCCTGGCTCAAGGCCGTTTCCTTATACCGCTTAAAGTTTTTAGGATAATTGGTATAATCAAGGAGCACGGCCCGCAGGTTTGCCAAGGGAACATCCGCGCAGATATGCAAATCTATGTCCAGATCAATCCACTCTTTTTGCTGTTCATACTGCTCCGCCGACACCGCGGAATGGATAACCCGCGGCCTGTCGCAAAGCTCCCGCAGGCTGGTTCCCGCGGGTATCCCGAATCGCCCCCCCGGTTCTTCCCCGCTTGTTTGCGGGGCCATAATCAGGAGTAACCATGGTCCGAGGATCAGATATTTTCGCATGGAGTTCCCGCTCCTTTCTTTATAAAGTAGTATCCCTCTAAAGTCCCTGTCAAGGAAGCGTAAAGAAGCGGGGGGCAAGCCCCCCTCGCTCCGAACCCTCCGGGTTCTCCGCTACCCCCCATACGGGGGCTGCCAAAGCCGCGGGGCGGCTTTGGCTTGAGAGTTTGCGCGGAGCGCAAACTCTATCCGCCTAGAAAGTTTTGCCACCGGCAAAACTTCCAAGCTATCCGGCGAAGCCGGATAGCGCCGTAACGCCCCCGCGGGGGGGGGGGCGCCGGCCCCCCCCCCCCCCCCGGCCGGGGGGGGGGGGGGTGGCGGGGGGGGGGGGGGGTGGGGGGGAGCGGGGGGGGTGACAGCCGCGCCAGGGGGA
>JAITHL010000177.1 GCA_031279975.1 Treponema sp.
GCTACAAATTGGCGGGATGGGAGTCCTTGTTACAGGCCTCTTGACATAAAACATAGGAGTTTTGCCTCCGGCAAAACTCCTGGGCGGATAGAGTTTGCGCGGAGCGCAAACTCTCAAGCAAAAGCCGCAGGGCGGCTTTGGCAGCCCCCGCTAATCTCTTAAGTTGTTGACAAAGGGGAACTACGGATTACTAAGGAAGCGCTGAATAATTCAATCGAGCATTACTCAGCGCTTCCTTAGTATATATTAGACGTGTTCCAAAACCCGGTTGGTTTAGGAAATCAGCGCCTTTGTGGTTCATGCAATCAGCGTTGGGCCGGGCGCCTAGTCAGCGGCGGCAAACAAATCCATGCCAGGGTGTTTCATCCGGTAAACGCCGTTCATAACAGTTCGCTTCGATTTGCCCCCCGGATACGCTCCACGATCTCCCGGACCAGCTGGGTTTCCCCCTTTTGGGAAATCAGTACCGCGGGGGGGCCGCCGTCTTTCCCCGTCCGGACCGCCACAATAAGGTCCCGGACTCCGCAGAGGGCCACCGGAATATCCGCGTCCACAAAACAGTTCTCCGCTTGGGCGGCGTAAACTTCAGCCTGGCCGCTTCCTAAAAGTTTGGCGTATTCGTCCCAACTGCCCACATCAAGCCAGGCAAAATCCGCGGCCGCCATGACGGTGTTCCGGCATCCTTCGGCAAGGGCGTAATCAAAGGAGATGGGCCGGGCCTGCTGATAGGCTTCCGCCAGGCCCTTCCAGTTTTCCAGTATCCGGACGCCCCCCTGGAACCGGTACGCCTCCGGGCCTGGCCGGGCGAGGGCCGTGAAGGGCAGATAGGATTCCGGGGCGCGGCGCTGAAATTCCTCCTGGATAAACCGGGTATTGAAGCCGAACATGCCGGAATTCCAGTAAAACCGGCCCGATGCGAGGAAGCGTTCCGCCAGTGCCCGTCCGGGTTTTTCCCGGAAGGAGGCGGCCCGGAATACCGAGGCCCTAGCGGGCGGCGCGGACCCGCCCCCCCGCGGGAGGGGCAGGGCTTCGGCGGTTTCAATATACCCGTAGCCGGTTTCCGGGCTCCGGGGGGGGATGCCGAAAACCGCCAGCTGATCCGCTTCGGCAAACAGGGCGGCGGCGGCGGCGTTGGCCTGAAAAACCGGCAGGGGGTTGATGATATGATCGCTGGCGAGCACCAGGACGTTCCGGGTTTCCTGAAAAAGCCGGTCCAGGTAGACGGTCCCGCAGGCAATGGCCGGCGCGGTATTCCGGGCCTCGGCTTCGACGATCAGCGCCACATGGCGCTGATCGTCCGGGCTTAAGGCCGCGCAGAGCGCCGCGATCCGGGGTATATGCCGCTCCCCGGCAATGATGAGCGCCAGCCCGTCCCGCTGGCGGTCTATTACCGCAAGGGCCCGTTCAAGGGCCAGGGAAAAAAAACACCCCCCCCCGGGGGCCGCTAAGAACTGTTTGGGGGTTGCGCTGGTGCTTGCGGGCCAAAGACGGACCCCCGATCCGCCCGCCATAATGATACAATCCTGGAACATAGCATAAGTATAGGGGATGAAGCCCCACTGTCAACAACTTAAGAAATGAGGAAAGGGGAAGCCGCGTACCCCCGGGGTACGACCCCTACGGGCGCGCTTCGTTGCGCCCTACCCCCTCAACGGGGGCTCCGCCCCCGTAACGCCCCCGCCGGGGGGCCAGAGGCCCCCCGGTCCCCCCGCTATATAGGCTTAAGGTGTTGCCAGTGGATGAAGCCCTGGGGTCAAGTTTTTATGCAGACCTCACGGCCCCCGTTTCTTTGCCTCGTACTGGTATTTTTTCGCCCCTTCCAGGTCTCCCCATTGGCGGGTAATTTGTTCCATATATTGATAAGGCCGGGGGTCCTGGGGGTTTCTGGCGGCGGCTTCCCGGAATTGATCAAAGGCCCGCTCAATCTGCTTGTTCCGGTAGCAGAGTATCCCCCGCGCCAGGGCAATGTCCGGGGATTGGGGAAACAGGGGGGCCGCTTTTTCCAGGACCGCCGCGGCGTATGAGGCGGCCCCGGAACGGCTGAGGCATCCGGTATACTCTAGCAGTAAGCCCAGGTCCCGGGGCTTCTCTTTGAGCAGGGCCTTGAGGAAGACCGCCGCTTCCCGGTAACGCCCGGTCCGCCGGTAAGCATAGGCCAAAACCCGGCGCAGGGTTGGATTGCCCGGCTCCCAGGGCAAGAGCCGTTCCAATTCCGCCGCGGCTTCGGCATAACCGCCGGTATGGATAAGGAACAGGGCGTATTCCCGGCGGATACCCCGGTTGTCCGGCCAACGCTCAAGATAGGCCGTATAGGCGGCCCCCAAGTCCTGCCGGAAAGCGGATTCGCCCTCCTGAACCAGGGCTTCGTAAGCGGCAATGAGGCCCAGGCAGGCCCGTTCATAGTCCTGCTGGATCAGGATGATCTTTTTAAACCACCCGGCGGCGGCTTCGAGGAGCCCGGTTTTCAGATACCGCCCGGCCAAGGCGTACATGAGCTCCGGTTCAGGTCCCAGGGCGCGCAGGGCGTTTTGCAGGGTCTCGATGATCCGTTTATCATCATCGCCGGTCTTGGATTCCAGGAGCGCGGTGAAGCGTTGTATGCTCTCCGGGTCCCCGCCCAAGGCTTGGGCTTTTTGCAGGGCCTGGGTGAGGAGCGGCCAATCCTCCGATTCCCAGGCAGTCAGAATCAGGGCGTACCAGAGATGCACCCGGTCCGGCTCCAATGCCAGGGCCCGGCGCAGATGGTTTTTTGCGGGGGTAAATTTCCCCAGGTTCCGCTGAATTTCCCCGTACATGGCGTGGATCATGGCGTCCGGCGGACGGCGTTTCAGCCAGTTCCGGGCGGATTCCGCGGCCCGCCGCCATGCCTTGTTCGCCAAAAAGGAGCGGATCATAAAGCGGTCCACCAGTTCGCTGTTCCAGGGCAGGCCGCTTTGCATACCCTGGAGTTCCCCGCCGCGGGCGCGGATACGCTCAATATCCTCCAGGGCTTCCTGGCCGCGCCCTAAACTCATGAGGATGGACGCCCGGTACCAGCGTATCTGGTTGTCCTCCGGGGCCTGGTCCAGGGCATGGGAATAGTGTTCCACCGCTTCATCCAGCAGGCCGAGTTCCCGGCATGCCCTGCCCAGTTCCAGCCTGAGCAGGGGCGCGTCCCCCAAGTCCCGGTTGTTTTCCAGGACAAAGCGGAGCATACGGCCACCCAAGGCGTATTGCTCTTCCCGGCAGAGCCGTATTCCCCGGATAAACAGGGCGTTGAGGTAGGCCCGGTAGATGCGCTGTTGTTCCTCCGGCGGGACGGCGCTTTCCCCGGCGGTTTCTACCGCCCGCCGCAGCATATCCACCGCTTCTTGGGAATGTTTTGCTTTCAGGCAGGCCGTTCCCAGCAGGGCCATGGCCGCGGGGTCCTGGGGGTTATACGCGAGGGCTTGTTTCAGGAGCGGCATCGCCTGTTTAGGCATATCCAAGGCTAGACAGGCGCGCCCGGCAAACCGGTAGCCGTCGGGGGACCGGGGGCGCAGGCGGATAAAATCATTAAAGGCCGCGAGGGCCCTGGAGTATTCCTTCAGGGCGTGATGGGAGCGGCCTAAAAAAAGGTACGCCTCCGGAGGGGCGTCTGAAGCGGCAATGAGTTCCGAAAGGAGCCGGATCGCCTTGGCATAGTTTCTTTGGACGCCCGCCTGTATCGCCTCATTGAGCTTTTTCCGTACTCCGGCGGCCACAGTCAGAGCGCCCGCTTATTTCTTGCCGATGATCGCCACGAGGTCGTCGTTTTTAATGCCCGCCGCATTGCCTTCATCGGTGTCCACATGGAATTCCCTGGTATGGGCGTCGCCGGACCGGATGAGCACCTCTTCAAAGATCAAGGGGCGGGTTCCACAGGTTTTTACCGTAACCCAGTCCTTATCTTTGATCCCCGCTTCGGCGGCCTGGCTTGGGGAAAGGTGGATATGCCGCAGGGCAATGATGGCGCCCTTGCTGAGTTCCACTTCCCCCGCGGGGCCGATGAGTTTGACCCCGGGGCTTCCGTCAAGCACCCCGGACTCGCGCACCGGGAGGTTGAGGCCGATGGTCCTGGCGTCGGTCATGGACAGTTCCACCTGGGATTCTTTCCGGGTAGGGCCCAGGACCCGTATGCCCTTGAGGGTCCCCTTCGGGCCGGCAATGTCAACCAGCTCGTCGGAGGCGAACTGCCCTGGCTGTTTGAGTTCCTTCTTCAGGGTAAGTTTGTGTCCGGCGCCGAACAGTTTTGCCAGGTCCCCATCGCTGAGATGGACGTGTTTGTTGGAAATACCAACTTCGACCTTGTATTCCATAATGAAAGCTCCTTGATTAAATGGGACCGGGCGCGTTTGCCCGCGTGAAGGCCCGCAGCCAGCCGCCGGGGTAAACGCGCCCATTGTTTTCAGTGTACCTGATCCGGCTCCCCTCGTCTAGGGCTGCGCTGATGTATCCGGCATTATCAAAAGGGCCCGCGGATTTTCATGGATTAACGGCGGCGGGCAAGAAAAATCCGTGTTAATCCGCGCAATCCCGATAAATCCCGGTTTAATCAGCGTTTTCCGGTCCTTTTCCGCCGGGCCCTGGGGGTTCTTCCCCCCTTGACTCGGCGTTCCCCGGATCGTTACAGTAGTATTGTTTACCATGATCCGCTACGGAGACGGTTTTGCCGGATGGGAAGTTCCCAGGCCGGGGCCTGAAAACCGCGGGAAGACGGGAAAAATACGAGGGAAGCGTTGATTGCGGGCCGTTGGTCCGGCGCCGCCTTAATCAGCGCGGCCCTTGATGCATCAGGAGCGCCCCATGACCGATATACACGCCGGTATGCTTGAAGATGAAGATTTCGATACGATTTTATCCCCGGATATAGATTTTTCCGGGACCCTCAATTTTGAAGACCCTTTTCTGATAAGGGGAAGGGTTTCCGGGAATATCGAAACCGCGGGATTATTGGTTATCGATGAGGCCGCGGTGGTGGACGCGGATATCCGGGCCTCCACGGTGGTTATCCGGGGTTCCGTAACCGGGGATGTAACCGCCTCGGAAAAAGTGGAATTATCCCTTACCGGCAGGCTCACGGGCAATGTCAGCACCCCTAAAATAGCCATGGAAGCCGGCTGCGTGTTTAACGGCCGGTGTTCTATGCCTGAAACGCAGTAGACAGGGAGTATGAAGAAGCTGTTTTTTATCGCCCTCACGGGTCTTTTGAGCATGGCGGTCCGGGCACAGGTAAAACCTGACGCGCTGCTTGAATACCGGAATGGAAAATATGAAACCGCGGTGGCCATCTGTACCAATGAATTGGCGGCGAATCCCAACAATATTGAATCCCATGTGGTCATCTGCTGGAGCCTCATCCGCTTGGGCCGGTATGACGAAGCCCGGGGATACGCCCTCCAGGGCCGGAATATCAGCCGCTATGATATCCGGATCATTGAGATACTGGGAGAAGCGCACTATTATCAGGGCCGCAATAACGAAGCCCTCCAGTTTTTTCAGGAATATATCAATCTAGCCCCTGAGGGGGGGCGTATTGATATGGTCTATTATTTCATCGGCGAGATTAATATCCGCCTGGGCCGGTTCCGCCACGCGGATATAGCCCTGTCAACCGCGACGCACTACATGCCCGGCATCGCGGCCTGGTGGAGCCGTTTAGCCTATGCCCGGGAACGGGCTGGCGACTTATCCGAAGCCGTCAGCGCCTATGAGCGGGCGCTCCGTTTGGACGCCCAGCTTTCAGACGCCCGGCGGGGGCTGGAACGGGTCCGGCAAGCCCTCAACCGCCGCTGATCCCATGGTTTCCTTCGCTATTCAGACCCTGGGGTGTAAACTCAACCAACTGGAAAGCGAAGCCCTCGCCTCGGCCTTTAAAGCCCAGGGCATGGGGTTGCTGCCTTGGGGTCCCGGGGCGGATATACTGGTGGTGAATACCTGTACGGTTACTTCCAAGGCGGAACAGAAGGCCCGCCGGATTATCCGCAAGGCCCTGCGGGAACATCCGGCGGCGGTCGTTGTGGCAACCGGCTGTTATGCCCAGTTGGACGGGCCGGAAATCCGCGCCTTGGCGGGTACGCGGCCCGGCCCTGCGCGCCTGTTGGTCCTGGCCGGGGACCGCAAGGCAGCCCTGCTGGATTTGCCCCGCCATCTCAGCGCCGCCGGCGTCCAGGAAGGGTTCGCCGCTTGGCGCCGGGTTTGGGAGGCGGAAGGCCCCAAGGAGTTAGACCCTTTTGCGTTTACCGTGGATGACTTTTCCTTTCATTCCCGGGCCTTCTTAAAAATTCAAGACGGTTGCGGCCGCCGCTGCGCCTACTGCCGGGCGTCCCTGGCCCGGGGAAAGAGCGTAAGCCTTGAGGGTCTGACCGTATTGTCCCGCCTGCGCGCCCTGGAGGAACGGGGTTGCGCTGAGGCGGTGCTTACGGGGCTCAATATTACCCAATACCAAGCGCCCCTCGGCGGGGGCTGCGCAAAGCCCCTGGCCCTGGGGGAACTCCTGGATTTTTTACTGCGGGAAACCAGGCGGATAGCCCTGCGGCTTTCTTCCCTGGAAATCGACCGCCTCGGACCGGAATTCCTGGCCGTCCTCGCCCACCGGCGGATACGCCCTCATTTTCACCTTTCCATCCAATCCGGCAGCAACCGGATACTGGAGCGGATGCGCCGCGGGTATACCGCCGCTAAAATAGAAGAAATTGTCCGGGGCCTCCGTTCCCGCAAGGACGATCCCTTCCTGGCCTGCGATATTATCGCCGGATTTCCCGGAGAAACGCCGGAGGAATTTGAAAAAACCTGGGAACTTTGCCGGCGCGTTGATTTCGCCTGGATACACGCCTTTCCCTACTCCAAGCGGCCCGGAACCGGGGCCTTCCAAATGCGGGATCCGGCGCCTGAACGGGACGCCCGGTCCCGGGTTGACGCCCTGTCCGCCTTGGCAAGGCAGGGCAGGACGGCCTATGTTTCCCGCTGGATGGGGAAGCGCGTTGAAGCCCTCATCGAAACCCCGGATCAAGCCCCGCCGGGCCATGCCGTAGCGCTCTCGGAAAATTACTTGAGGCTGCTCATTCCCTATTCCGCGCCGGCTCCCAGGCCGGGAAGCGCCCTGATCTGCCGGATACAGCCGCTTCCTGGCCCCTCCCCGCGTTTCGATGCCCTGGCCTTGACGGATTGGTAGCGTTGGGTAATAACCGGGCGGCGCCCTGTCCCGCTTCCCCTCATGAAGCGCTGGTTGCGGACCTTTGGTCCGAATCCAATCGGGGATGCGGACTTTAGTCCGAAGCGCCAAGGTAATCAGCGGTTCCCTAAAAAGCCGCCCCTGGGGTCCTTGATCTTTTTTTTTTTTTTCGATACAGTCGAGACACTGACGGGCCGCTAGCTCAGTAGGTAGAGCAACGCCCTTTTAAGGCGTGGGTCGGTGGTTCGAATCCAGCGCGGCTCAGGAAACAGAACGGCCTTGTGGCAACAAGGCCGTTTTCTATGGCGGGCGCGGAAACGCCGGATTTTGCGGCGCCGCTTGCTTGACACATACGGCTTGGTTTAATACACTGAATATATTAAATCTAAGTAAGGAGCCATAGTATGAAAAAGATCCTCGGATTTTTGAGTCTATTCCTTGTTTTAGCCGGTTTTGTAACGGCCCAGACCGTTACAAAAGAAAAATGCACCATTGAATACGACAGCGCCAAAAAAGTGGTCCGTCTTACCAATGGAAACGACGATGTCTTTACGGTTCAATATACTATTGACGGTAAAGGGAAATCGGTTAACATGGATAAAAAAGCCGTATGGGAATTAGACGCCAGCAAAGCCGCCCCCAAGGCAGTGGATATTGTAAAGGCCAATAAGTCCACAACTCCGCCGACGGATCTGGCTAAGGAAAAGGAATGGAAGGCCGTTGCCGCCGCCGCGGCCAAACCCGCAGCCGCTCCCGCGGCCAGCCCCGCAGCCGCGCCCGCCCCCGCGGCTGGCGGTAAAGCATCGGGAAAAAAATAAATTATAACGGTGTGAGGCTCTTTCAAGGCTCCAACTTTGAAAGAGCCTTATTTTTTTCAGGCCAGGCGGGTTTTATAAAGAAATTTCTTGTTTTCAAAAAAGACCAGTAAACAGGCGGTTCTTTCTCCTAGGGAAACACTGATTAAATCCAATCGAGGATTTAATCAGTGTATCTTACCCGCATTTGCGTAATGAAATGAGCAAATGCAGAGGGTAACGCTGATTAGCGTCAAGTTAATCAGCGT
>JAITHL010000183.1 GCA_031279975.1 Treponema sp.
GCTAAGGCATTCCTTCATCCGCTCTATATCTTCTATGCCTCTGCTTTTCACTTCCCGGCCCCTCCCATGGCGGTTCCAGTATATCATCCTTCCGGGTAAGTTAAATGCTTTTGCCCTGCCCCCCGCTCCCACCGCCTTGACTTTTTATGAGAGGCCGGGTAGACTGGAGCGGTGTTTTGCCGGGGTGGTGGAACGGTAGACACCGGGGACTTAAAATCCCCTCCCCGCAAGGGGGTACGGGTTCAAATCCCGTCCCCGGCAATACAGCAAGCGCCCCGCCTATGCTTTTTATAGTACGCCTTTTTAAAAAGCATGGTGGTCTGGCGCCAGGCGCGTAAAAGATAGATAATCAGCCAGGGCATATTGAAATTTTTTAATATGTCCGGGGGAATAGCGGTTATTTTGCCTTCGATAAGGTTCTGTTCATTAAGAAAGAACGTAAACTCCAGGCCGTTTGCCCAATTTTTGCACCTCATCTCGGAGATCAAAAAAATCCATTCACCCTTTACCATTTTTTCCTCCATTTTCCATGGGCCGTCCCGCGGCCCACCCGTCCCATCTTTGAACGGTTTGTTTTAGTAATATTGCGACGCCCGTCCCCGGCGCGGGGGTAAGGCCGTCTTTTCAATCTAGCCGTTTTTGACCGGCGGGTATTGTAGCTTATTTTGATTTACCGGTATTTTTTTATGAGAACCCGCCCCATGCCCCGGACTGAACTGGGCGCTGTACAGTTCAGCGTAACGTCCGCCCCGGCGCAGGAGTTCCTCATGCCCCCCCTGCTCGCGGACCCCCTCATCATCGAGTACCAGAATGGTATCCGCATTGCGGATGGTGGAGAGCCGGTGGGCAATGACGAGGGTGGTGCGGCCCCGGGAGAGTTCCCCCAGGGCCCGCTGGATTTTGTTTTCCGTAAGGGCGTCCAGGGCCGATGTCGCCTCGTCTAGGATCAGGATGGGGGGGTCCTTCAAAAATATCCGGGCGATGCTGACCCGCTGTTTCTGGCCGCCGGACAGTTTGACCCCCCGTTCACCCACCAGGGTGGCGTACCCTTGGGGCATCCCCATAATATCCTCATGTAGTTCCGCCCGTTTCGCGGCGGCGGCGATCTCCGGCACAGCGGCGCCGATGCGGCCATAGGCAATATTATCGGCAATGCTTCCCGGAAAGAGGAATACTTCCTGGGGCACTATCCCAATGTTCCGCCGCAAAGACGCCAGAGTGCAGTCCCGGACATCCTTGCCGTCAATGGTAATACTCCCCTCTTGGATATCGTAGAACCGGGGGAGCAGGTGGCAGAGGGTGGTTTTGCCGCCCCCGGAGGGCCCCACCAGGGCAACGGTGCTTCCCGCGGGGATGTAGAGGCTGATGTGGTTCAATATATTCCGGTCAGCCGCCTGTTCCGGCGAAGCGGTTTCCCCCGGCGGCCCGTCTTGAGCGGCGTCCCGGGGGTAAGAAAAACGCACGTCCCGGTAGACAATATTCCCTTGGACCCCCTCCAGGTCTATCGCGCCGGGCCGGTCGGTAATGGCCGGCTCAATCCGCATGATCGCCACAAAGCGTTTGAACCCCGCCATGCCGGTGCTGCATTGATCCACAAAGTTCTGTAGCCGCCGTATGGGCTGGAGGAAGGCGGCGGTAAAGAGACTACAGGCGATCATCTCCGCCAGGCTCATCCGGCCCCGCAGAATCAGCCAGCCCCCCAGGGCGATCACCACCACATTGAGGCCCTGGGTCATCAATTCGATCCGGCTGTGGAAGAGCGCCATAACCTTGTAGTAACGCCGTTTGGCGGATTTAAAATGCTCGTTCCCCTGGGCAAATTGTTTTGCTTCATAGGATTCGTTGGTAAAAGCCTGGGCCACCCGTATCCCGGAGATGCTCGACTCCAGGGATGCGTTGATCTCCGCGGTCCGTTCCTTCACCCGGCCCGACGCCCCCAGCATCTTTTTCCGGGACAGGGCGGTATGGACAACCAGCAGGGGCAGGAGCGCCCCCAGGGCCAGCGCCATTTCCCAGCGGAAGGTGAGGATCAAGATGAAGGACCCCAGCAAGGTCAGGGCGGATATGAAGATATCCTCCGGCCCGTGGTGGGCAAGTTCGGTTACCTCGAAGAGATCATTGGTAACCCGGGACATGAGGCGTCCGGTACGGTGGTTGTCGTAGAATGCAAAGGGCAGTTCCTGGAGGCGGTGAAAAAGATCCCGCCGCATATCCGCTTCTATATACGCCCCCAGGGAATGCCCCCAGTAGGTAACAAAGTAGGAAAATCCCATGCGGAGCGCATAGAGCAGGATCATCAAAGCGGTCATGCCAAAAAAGAGCCGGTAAAGCCGGTTCGGCAGGAGCTTTTCCAGGGTGAACTTGGTCATCATGGGAAAGGCCAGGTCCACCCCGGCGATAAGGGATGCGCAGAGCAGGTCCGCCGCAAACCGTTTCTTATAGGGCCGGAAATAGGAGGCGAAGATAAGGATGGGGGATTTTTCAAAGTCCCGCCGGGCAAGCCGCTTCATAGCGCTTAGGCGCGGCTATGCCGGGACCGGCGCGCAGCCCCCCGCTTCCACGACGCCCCGCCTTCCCGCACCCTATATACCCAGCATCTGACTGTAGGCGTCTAAGGCGCTGTCTCCGCTGCCGCAGCCGGCCTTAGCGGAAAGAACCTGTTTGGTCAGCTTCTTTCCCAACTGGACCCCCTCTTGATCAAAGCTGTTCAGATTCCATACAAAGCCCTGGAACATGATTTTGTTTTCATAGTGGGCCAGCAAAGCCCCCAGGGCCGCCGGGGTCAGCCGCTTCCCGAAAATAAGGCTTGAAGGGCGGCCCCCAAGGAATTCCTTGTTTTGGTTTGCGTCTTTCTTGCCCTTGGCAAAGGCCACGATCTGAGCGGCCAGGTTCGCCTTTAGTTTGGCCTGGCTGCCGGACCCCTCCACCATAATATCCTCCCCCCGCTGGCTTTCAAGGAACCCGATAAATTGCAGGGGGATGATATCCGTTCCCTGGTGGAGCAGTTGATAGAAGGAATGTTGGCCGTTGGTTCCCGGTTCCCCAAAAACCGCGGGGCCTGTGGGGTATACCACCGGCGCGCCCTCCCGGTTTACCCCCTTCCCGTTGGATTCCATATCAAGCTGCTGGAGATGGGCGGGGAAGCGGGAAAGGGCCTGGCTGTAGGGAAGCACGGCTGTTGACGGATACCCCAGGAAATTCCGTTCCCACACCCCGATGAGGGCGTCCAGCATGGCGGCGTTGGCGGCAAGGCCGGGGTTTAAGGCCAGCTTGTCCGCCTCATGGGCGCCGGCAAGGAACTCCTTAAAGACCTCAGGACCAAAGGCCAGGGACAGGACCACGCCGCCTACCGCCGAACTAGAAGAATACCGCCCGCCGATAAAATCATCGATATAGAAACTGTCCAGATAGTCCGCGTTATGGGCCAGCGGGCTAGCCTCGCCGGTTACCGCCGCCAGATGTTTACTAGGGTCCAGCCCCGCCTTGGCCAGTTTCTCCTTTACAAAAAGTTCGTTGGCCAGCGTTTCTTGGGTAGTTCCGCTCTTAGAAACCAGGATGAACAGGGTCTCTTCCAGGGGAACCGAGGCGGTTATCAGGGCCGCGTCGTCGGGGTCCACATTGGAGATAAAGGCGGCCCGGAGCCGGCGTTTCCCCTCGGCGGCGGCCCAATTTTTCAAAGCCAGATACAGGGCCCGGGGTCCCAGGTCGGACCCCCCTATGCCGATCTGAACCACTGTGGAAAAGGGCTTGCCCGTGGAGCCCCGGACGGCCCCCCGGTGTACCTCTGCCGCAAAGGCGGAAAAACGCTCCAGCTCCCCCGCGTAGAAAGCCCCCAGGTCTTGCCCTTCATAGATGACCGCGCTTCCCGTCAGGCTTTTGCCGTCCCGGGTCCGAAGCAGGTGGTGCAGTACCTTCCGGTCTTCCCCGGTATTCATCACCGCCCCTTCAGCCAGGGCTTGGTACTTGGGGATCAGTTCCTGCTCATCCGCCAGGGTTTGGAGATACCCCAGGACCTCCCCATCCACGTTCTTGGCCGCCCATGAATAGGTCAGCCCGCCCCCCATGGGAACCACATGGGTCTGTACCCGCTCGGCGTTCAACCCGTCCTGAAAATTAAACTCCCAGCCCTGCTGCACTAGGCTCAATAATTTGCCATAAGCCCCAGTTTGATCCAAATCAACATACCGCATTACCTGCCTCCCGCGTTTTTGTATAACCATACCGCAGCCCGCTCGCTTTGGCAAGGGCTGGCGCATACCGCTAGGGCAACGCTGATAATTCGGACTTTTTAACCAGGTCCACAGATTACCGCAGATTGCCGGTCCGTAAAAATCCGCGGCAATCTGTGAAAATCCGTGGACCATAGTAAAAAGCCCTGTTAATCAACGCTTCTCCGGGAAAACCGGACGCCCGCTTTGCCCCTTGCGCCCCCTGAAAAGGGGGCGTATACTAGGCCCCATGGATGATGCTGATACGCTACGGATCGTTTTTCCCGGGGGGCATACCATTGCCTGTCCGCCAGGAACGCCCATTGAGACCTTAACGGAACATCTAGGCGTTCCCGAAAGCGACTTGGCGGCGGCCAAGGTGAATAACGAGATACTGCCCCTTTCAAGCCGGCTGGAGGTAAACGCCTGGGTGGAACCAGTGCCCCTGGATACCCATGAGGGGATCATGATTTACCGCCGGTCCCTCACCTTTCTTATGGCCGTCGCCGCGTGGGAACTTTTCCCCGACCGGACACTCTATATCGGTCATTCCCTGGGAAACGGGTACTATTATACCTTTGCCCATGAAAAAAAAATCGAGGAGGCGGAGATACGCTCCCTCGCCGCCCGGATGCGGGAATTGGTTCAGGCGGACCTGCCTATCCGCTCAGGGTATATGGCCTATGGGGAGGCCCTGGAATACTTCAAAAGGAACAATCAAACCGATACAAGTCTGCTCCTGGAACAGCGGAGCGGGGCAAAGGTGCAGGTGAACCGGTGTAAGGACTTTGCGGACCTTTTCATCGAGCCGCTGGCTCACCGTACCGGACTGCTTGCCGCCTTTGAGCTCATGGCCTATCAGGAGGGCATACTCCTCCGTTTCCCCAGTTCAGGCCGGGGGCGGCTTATCGATCCCTTTAAGGACAGCCCGAAAATATTCTCGGTGTACCATGAATATAAAAAATGGGGCCGTATTGTGGGGGTCCACGCGGCGGGGCAGTTAAACCGCATGGTGGCGGACCGGACGATCCGGGACTATATTAGGATTGCCGAGGCGTTCCAGGCCAAGAAGCTGACCGAAATTGCCGACCGGATATATGAAAAGCGGGAATCCGTCAAGGTGATCCTGATAGCCGGCCCTTCCAGTTCCGGCAAGACCACCACCGCCAAGCGGCTTTCCCTACAGCTCAAGGTGATGGGAATAGAACCTATTGCCATCAGTTTGGATGATTACTATGTGGGGACCGATAAGACCCCCCTGGATAAAACGGGGAAGCCCGACTTTGAATGCCTGGAAGCGCTGGACGTTCCCTTCCTCAATGAACAGCTTTTGGCCCTTTTTGCCGGAACGGAAGTTACCTTGCCGGTCTTTGACTTTAAGTCCGGACGCCGCCGGGAATCCGGCGGACGGAAAATACGGCTCGACCGGCGGACCATGCTGATCGTGGAGGGCATCCACGGGTTGAACGATGCCCTGACCCCCCAGGTCGCGGGGGATAAGCAGTTCAAGATATACGTATCCGCCCTTACCCAGCTTAATCTGGACGATCATAACCGTATTCCCACCAGCGATAACCGCTTGCTGCGGCGCATGGTCCGGGACAGCCAATTCCGGGGAATCGATGCCGTGAAAACCTTCGCCATGTGGCCCAGCGTCCAACGGGGGGAACGGAAACATATCTTCCCCTTCCAGAACGGCGCCGACGCGGCTTTCAACTCCGCGCTGGACTATGAGCTGGCGGTATTAAAATTCTACGCCGAACCCCTGCTCCGGTCGGTCAAACCGAACCGGCAAGAATACGCCGAGGCGGTGCGGCTCCTGGCGTTTCTGGAAAACTTTGCCCCCATACCCCCCCAGTATGTACCGGGGAACAGCATACTCAGGGAATTCATCGGGGAGAGCGAATTCAAATATTAGCCTGGTTTAGTGAGGGAACCACGGATTTTAAGCCGCTATAACCGGCGGTAATCCGCGCCTCCCCATACCTTTGCATTAACCACCGTCCCACAAGGGGCCCGCGAAAGCGCCTGCCCGGCCCCCCCCCGCCCGTTGGATTTTTAGCTGGAGGGAAGAGCCTTCCGCGGTTTACTCCACTTTGAATCGGGAAATTTCCCGTACCAAGGTATCGATGTGCTGTTTGTTTTCATTGCTCAGGCTGCTTACCCGGTCAACGGCCACGTTAACCTGATCCGCGCCGTTGGACATTTCCTGGACCCCTTTGGATACCTCGTCGGTGAGGCTGCCGAGGGTCCGGCTTTCCCCGATAATCTTCTTGCTGCCCGCCAGCATATCGGCTGATCCGTTTCGGACATGGTGGGTAATATCGTTAAGCCGGGCAATCACATCAAGCACCTGCTGGCCGCCGGTTTGCTGTTCTTCCATGGCGTTCCTGATACGCTCCTCCTGCTCGGATACCACCTTGACCCCCGAATCAATCGCCTCGAAGCGGTTCAAAACCGCGTCAGTGGACTTCATAATCTTATCAATGGAGGTTTTGATCTTCTTGAGCACCACCGCGATGGTCTTGGACTGTTCCCCGGATGATTCGGCCAGTTTACGGATCTCATCGGCCACCACCGCGAAGCCCTTGCCCGATTCGCCGGCGTGGGCGGCTTCGATGGCGGCGTTCATCGAAAGCAGATTGGTCTGGCTGGCTATATTCTCCATGACCGCGGTTATTTCCAGCAGGCCCTCCGATTCCTTGGCGATTTCCTGAATATCGGTCGAAACTTCCTGTAGGCTGGTATGCCCCAGCTCTGAGGCGCTTGCTAGGTGTTTTACATTCTCCACATTATGCACCAGGGTTTGAGTAACCGAGGCGATATTGGCAATGATCTCTTCAATAGCCGTGGAGGACTGGGAAATATTGGAACTCTGATTCTCGATATGATCGTTCAGTTTTTCAATGTTGCTGGTAATCTGCTGCATCGTGGAGTTTGTCTCCATTACGCTGGCGGATTGATTGGACACCTGGCCGTTGATGCTTTGGATGTTAGCGCTGATCTGATTCATGGCGGCGGCGGTTTGGTTCATGTTGGTCGAAAGCTCTGTGCCGATATCAAACAGGGATACGGACTGCTGTTTGATCGTGATGATCAGTGCCCGTATCTTATCGATGGTCAAGTTGAAGTAGTGGGCCATATCGCCGATTTCATCCTTGGAAGACAGCTTGATCCGCTTGGTCAGGTCCCCTTCCCCCTCGGAAATATCCTTGAGCATGGCGCTTACATTGATGATGGGTTTTACAATACTGGTGGCCACAAAAAAACTGATAACCGCCGATATGCTGATGGCGATAACGGCAAGGACTATGGTAAATTGGGTTAACACCGTTACCTGCCGCAGCACCACCTTGATCGGCACCGAGGCGATTGCGGCAAGGTAGGTGGTGGAGTTCCCCACCTTAAAAGGAAAACTGACCACTTCCTGGCCGTTATACCCTACCACTGCCGAATCGCCGCTTTTGAGGGACCCTTCCACCGCGCTGATCCCCCCGGCCCCCAAGAAATCCCGGGCGGATTGCTGAAACTTCGACCCCACCAGGGAGGCGGTCTCATGGGCCATAATGGTTCCGTTATTGGCGTAGATGGCAAGCCTGCCCTCCTGGTCGAAGGGCCTGTTACCGGCGTCCGCCACGGGGTTCAACACCGACATATCCACGTAAATTCCCACAAACCCCACCACCCGGCTATCCTCGTTATCGATAATGGGAACGCTTATGCTGATAAGCCAGGTGGGTTTCCCTTTTACCGGCTCCTGAAAGGGGTCCCCGATAATATCATTGGTGGTAAGATTCGCCAGGGCTTGCTGATAGTTTGGATACATCTGGGCGGATAAAGAACCCTCGGTGCGGACATACATACTGACATATTGGCCGGTTGGATTTTCATTGGTTATATAGTTTTGATCCAATTCATCAATGGTATTGGGCCTCCATACGGTATATATCCCCATATAGTGGGGATTGGACAGGAGCAGCCCCATGAGCATGTCGTCATACCGGGAACGACGCTCGGGTTCGGAGATCATTTCAAAGGTTCCCATGATCTGCCCTACCGCTTGTACGGCGTATACGTATTGTTCATACCGCCGCTGAATATCCACCGCCGTCTTACCCGCTATGCTGGTCAAATTGTCAATAGCCGCTTGGGTTTGGAGTTTGCTGGATTGGCTTAAGGTAATAGCTGATAGGATGGCGACCACGATAGCGGTTAGTCCGCTGACAATCAAGGATAATTTGATTCGTAACTTCATGAAATTCTCCTAATAGCGCATGCTCTCTCTGCATATCTCATAACAAGATGCTCTTACATTATGGTATACCATAGGACGGCAACTTCGTATAGATAGCCCCTAGGGTAACGCTGATTAACTTGACGCTAATCAGCGTTACCCTCTGCATTTGCTCATTTCATTACGCAAATGCGGGTAAGATACACTGATTAAATCCTCGATTGGATTTAATCAGT
>JAITHL010000184.1 GCA_031279975.1 Treponema sp.
CCGGGGCGGCCCCGCCCCCCCCCCCCCCCCCCCCCCCCCAACCGGATCGTCCAGGACTAGCGCACTGCTTCATAGCAAGTTCCTCGCTTTTTGCGCCCGCGGGCGCGTCTTTTCCGGCGTTTTAGGGCGGGACTTCGCCAACGGCTGATACACCCGCCCGCCAGTTGGTCTAGTGTACGGGAGGCCGGCGCGGGCTGTCAAGCGCCTTCCGGCGTTTAGCCCGCGCATAGGGTCCGCGGATTACCGCGGATTAGCGGGGATTAGCCGTGTTTTGTTACCGGAAATCCGTGTCAATCCGTGTTAATCTGCGTTAATCCGTGTTAATCTGCGTTAATCCGTGTTAATCTGCGTTAATCCGTGTTAATCTGCGTTAATCCGTGTTGCTTCGTATTAATCCGTGTTAATCCGTGTTGCTTCGTATTAATCCGTGTTAATCCGTGTTGCTTCGTGTCAATCAGCGGCAATCAGCGTAATCCGTGTAACCTGGCCTTTTTCCGAAAGGAACCGCAGATTTTCACAGATTACCGCAGATTTTCACAGATTAAAAAGGAGGCCGCGGATTACCGCGGATTGCGAACCTTTCGGCACGGATTAGCCATGTTTTGTTACCGGTAATCCGTGTCGAACCAACGGTTCGCAATCCGCGGCCTAAAACCAGCGCCGCCCTAGGTCTTGAAGATCAAGTTTGGGATAAAAAGCACCACATCCTTAAAGCATACGCAGAGGGCCACCACTACCAGCACCGCGGCGATGAAGGGGATGGTTTGTTTTGCCGTTTCCTCCGGCTTACAGCCCATAATCGCCGAGGTGGTGTAGAGGGCTATCCCCACCGGGGGCGTCATGATCCCCATGGTGGTTACGGTCATCATCACCAGGCCGAATTGCACCGGATCCACGCCGATAGTTTTTATCACCGGAAGGAGTATGGGCGTTAAGAGCAGGGCGATTACCGTGGTTTCAATAAACATGCCGCAAGCAACCAGGAGCAGGATAATAATGAGCTGCATGATAATCTGGTTGTCCGTAAGGCCCATCAAAAATCCCGCCATTGCCTGGGGTACCTGATCGTACACAATGCCGTAGCCGAAGATGCCTGAAAAAGCTACGAGGATCATAATAAGGCCGATATCGCTCGCCGTGTCTTTGAGGGTGCGAAAAAATACCGGCAGGGTCAGCTCCCGGTAGATAAAGACCCCGACAAAGATCGCGTACATACAGGCGAAGGCCCCGGACTCGGAGGCGGTAAACACGCCGAAGCGGATGCCCACAATCAGGATAACCGGAAAGAGCAGGGCCCAAAAACCGTTCACCGCCGCCAAGCCTACTTCCTTGGGCGAGGCGGGTTTGGCCCGCTCAGGCGCAAGGCCCCGGCGTTTCGCCGTCCGGCGGATGGTGAACATCAGGGCGGCCATCATCAGAAAACCAGGCACAAAGCCCCCGGCAAAGAGCCTGCCGATGGACACTTCCCCCACGGAACCGTAGATGATAAGCCCCATACTGGGGGGAATAGTCGCGGTGATAAGGCTGGTTACCCCGTTCACCGCCGCGGAATAGGGCCGGGGATAGCCCCGCTTGGTCATCTCCGGGCCTAGGACCCGGCATTCCATAGCCGCGTCCGCGTTGGCCGAACCGGATACCCCGCCCATCAGGGTGGAGAGTACGCAGGAAACTTGGCCCAGATTCCCGAACATGTGCCCGGTAATCACATTGGCCAGTTTCACCAGCCGGGAGGTAATCCCCGTATTGTTCATCAGGTTGCCCGCGAAAATAAAGAGCGGTATGGCCAGGAGGGTAAAATTCTGGGTCGAGGCCACCACCTTTTGGACCACTACGGAAATATGAACGCCCTCGGTTACGAAGGGCAGGAAAAACACCGATCCCGCTATGCCGATAGCAAAGGCCACGGGCATCCCCAATATGAGGAGACAGAGGAAGGCCAGTATGACTATTCCCATTATATGGCCTCCTTGCTTTCCACTTGGATCGATGTATCCTTCCAACGTCCGGCCAGCTTAATGATGATAGTGATAATCATGAGGGCCGCGCCGATAGGGACGCTGACGGTCGCCCAGGTATAACTTATCCCCAGGGTTTGAAAGAGCCGTTCCTTATTTGAGATAAGGGGGCCGCTATAGCGGATCAGTATAGCAAGAAAACCGGCGGCGAGGAGGTAAAACAAATAGTAGAGGGCCTTTTGGACCATTGGGGGAAAGCGGGCGATAAGCATATCCACCCGCACAAAATCCGCCTTGCGCAGGGCCAGATCGGCCCCCAGGAACACCACCCACGCAAAGAGCAAAAGTGAAATGTCCCCGGCCCAGTTTAAGGGGCGGTCGATTATTTTCAAGCGCATGATCGCCGAGAGAAAGACCAAGAAGGTGATGGCCGCCACAAAGGAAGCCACGATGCATTCCTCGACTTTACAAAAGACGCGGTAGCCCAAAACAAGGTACTTCATAATTTGCCGATCTCCTTCCAAATAGTATCCCGCAGCTCCCGGAAGCCGAGTTCCTCATAGGCGGCTTCGGCTGCCTGCTTAAAGGCCGCTTTGTCCGCCTCCACTATCCGCATCCCCTTACCGGCCATTTGTTTTTCATAGTCCCCGGCGGCGGCGAGTATCTGTAGCGCGTTTTCATAGGACGCCTTTTTGCACTCCTCCATCAGTATCCGCTGGTAGTCTTCAGGCAGCGAGGTGTACCATTTTTCGCCTACCATAATAAAATTGGCAAGCTGGAAGTGCTCGGTCTTGCTGAGGTAGGTAAGAACCTCATATATCCGCGCGGGATAGGCTGAAGTTGACTGGACTTCCACCCCGTCGATGGCTTTGGACTGAAGGGCGTTGTATGATTCGGGCCAGGGCATGGCTATGGGGGTGGCCCCCATGGCGGCCACCGAGCGGGCCCATACCGGCGCGCCCGGGGTGCGGATCCGCTGGCCGTTGAGGTCCGCGGGAACCCGGACCGGCTTATTGGCGTAGAAATTGCGCGGGCCGTCATACCAGTTATAACTGAGAATCCGTATCCCCCGGCGCGCCATATCCGCGTCCCAGCCGGCGAAGGCCGTGGTTTCGGTTATCTTCCGCAGCTCCTCGTAGTTGTCCGCGATATAGGGCATACCGATAATGCCGAATTCTTTTACATAGTTTGCCATGCGGCCCCCGTCGGTCAGCACCGCCACATTGACCCCCAGCAGGGCCTGTTCAATCACATCCTCATCACTCCCCATGGTCGCGGAGGCCATTACCTGAATCTTCAGGCCCCCGCCGGTCCGTTCCTCCACCGCCTTAGCCCACGCCTTAAAACCCTGTACCATGATGCTGGTCTCATTTAACTGGGTGGACATCTTCAGGATATAGTTTTTCCCGGCGGTCCCTTCTTTTTTTTCACAAGCGGTAAACACCGCAGCCGCGCACAGCGCCGCGAGGACCGCGGCGAACCTTACCATGCCTTTCCGCATCATACATAACTCCTTCATAGCAGCAGCGATAGTTGCTTGCCGTCTGTCGCGGCAAACAACCCTCATACGCATCCCGGCCAACGGCCGCCTTAACGCTGAACCCGTCCTGAAGCGTCGCCCCCGGCGAGTTTCCGCGCTTCCTCCACCGAAACAAGGTTGTAATCCCCCTCGATGCTGTGTTTCAGGCAGCTTGCGGCCACGGCGAACTCGATGATTTCCTGGGGGGGAAGTCCTTGGAGATGGGCGTAGATGAGGCCGGCGCCGAAACTATCGCCCCCGCCGACCCGGTCCACAATATGCACCAGATAGTTCCGTGAGAAATAGCAGTCCTTCCCGTCGTAGAGCATGGCCGCCCAGTTATTATCCGTGGCGGACAGGGATTCCCGCAGGGTAATGGCCGTACTTTGAAAGCCAAAACGGTCCCGCAGGGCCGCGGCGGCCTTCCGGTATCCTTCGCGGTTTAACTTCCCCGCGGTAACATCCGTATCCCCCGCGTGGATGCCGAACATGTCCGCCGCGTCTTCCTCGTTGGCGATACAGACATCCACATATTCCATGAGACCGCCCATCACCTGGCCGGCCCTTTCCCGGGTCCAAAGATTCTTGCGGTAGTTCAAATCGCAGGAAACCGTAACCCCCTTGGCCCGGGCGGCCTTGCATGCCTCAAGGCAGATGGCCGCGGTTTGGCCCCCCAGGGCAGGCGTAATGCCGGTAAAGTGAAACCAGCCGGCGCCGTCGAAAATGGCGTTCCAGTCAAAGTCCCCCGGCGACGCGGCGGCTATGGCGGAATGAGCGCGGTCGTAGATAACCTTGGAAGGCCGCTGGGACGCGCCTTTTTCTAAAAAATAGATGCCCAGGCGGTCGCCCCCCCGGACTATCCACCGGGTATCCACCCCGAAACGCCGGAGGCTGTTCACCGCGGCCTGCCCGATTTCATGGGCGGGCAGCCGGCTTACAAAGGCCGCGTCCAGGCCGAAGTTGGCCAGGGAAATCGCCACGTTGGCTTCTCCCCCGCCGTAGGTCGCGCCGAAGGAACCGGCTTGGACAAAGCGGTAATACCCTTCAGGCGCGAGGCGCAGCATGATCTCCCCAAAGGTTATAACCTTTTTCATAGTTTCCTCCTCGATGGAAAGCCGTCTTGGACGGCCGAATATATCCCCCGGCATACCCCAGGGGTCAGGGGGCCCGGCCCCCTCTTTTAAGAAAGCGCTGATTAATCCGGACTCTTTAACAAAGTCCGCCGGTTTCACGGATTGCCACTGATTAGACTTGTCCGGAAACCCGGTTGGTTTCCGGACAGTCTTTGCGGTTTCCCGCCTAAGGGCTGCGAAACACGCTTTTTTAAGCGGTTGTTGTCCGGCCCGCGGGCGCGGACTAAAGTCCGGCGAAACGCGCATTTTTAAGCGGTTCATCTCTAAAAACTGAAGTTTTTAGAGACGCCCTTATATCCGTGAACCCCTTTGATAGTGCCCCCTTAATCAGCGCCTCCTTAGTTTTTCCGTACCAGATGCACCGCGAACCCCGCGATTTCATCCTGGAGATACACCGCGAGGGGCGCGCCCTTGGGGTCGAGCTTTTGGCTCTCCCAATTGAAACTGAAGCCCCGCCGTTCCAAGAACGCTATTGCCCGCCGCAGGCTGTTGACGCCCACGGCGATATGGCCGTTTTTCCCCAAATAGGGGGTCTTCATCACCTCGATTGCCGTTCCAGCGAAGATCGACGAGGCCCCCTCTTTGAGGGGAACCCCTAAGAGCAGTCCGAAGAGCCCGGCCGCCCGCCGGGCCTCCGCCTCGTTTGCCCCGTTGATCCCGATATGGGCCAGGGAAAAACCCATAACCGCGGCGCTCGCTTCAGCGCAAAGGGCGCTGATCCGGTCGAAGTCCCCGGCGTTGACCGCCTCTGGAGGAACCATCCACGAGCCGCCGCAGGCTAGGACCTTGTCATAGGCCAGGTAGCTGGCGATATTGGCCGGGCTGATCCCGCCGGTGGGCATGAACTTGAGACTTGGATAGGGGGCGGACACGGCCTTGATATAGGCAAGCCCGCCTGATGGTTCCGCGGGGAAGAACTTGATCGTATCAAGGCCCATCTCAAGGGCCGCTTCCATATCCGAAGGGGTGGAACAGCCCGGGGCAATGGGAACGCCCTTTGCGATACAGCGCTCAACCACCTTGGGGTTAAACCCCGGGCTTACGATAAACCGCGCTCCCGCAGCGACGGCCTGATCAACCTGTTCCGGCTTGAGCACGGTCCCCGCGCCGAGGAGTATATCCGGCGCTTCGCGGCTGACGCGCTCTATCGCCGCCGCCGCCGCCGCGGTGCGGAAGGTTATCTCCGCGCAGGGTATCCCGCCGGAACTCAGCGCCTTTGCCAGGGGAACCGCCTTTTCAGCGTCATCAATCTTGACGACCGGCACCAAACCGATGTTCCCCAGCGCTTCAAATACGGTATGCATAACACGCCTCCTCACAACCTCTATCTTATATGCTCTATCCTAGGGCGGGGAAGCCGCAAAACCCGCTTGGCTTCGCGGCTTCCCCGCCCTAGGGTAACGCTGATTAACTTGACGCTAATCAGCGTTACCCTCTGCATTTGCTCATTTCATTACGCAAATGCGGGTAAGATACACTGATTAAATCCTCGATTGGATTTAATCAG
>JAITHL010000214.1 GCA_031279975.1 Treponema sp.
GGCAAGGTCTGAACCAAGGATAAACGTGCGTGTTTTTTCCCGCGTCCATTCCGTGTTTTCCTCATTCTCATAGATCGCGGTAACACATTTTATGTTATCAGCGTCAATCGCTGTAACGCCGGGGTCAACAATAATTTCCGCGAGTTTAAGCCAGCCCGCGTCTGTTTCCGGCGCGGCCCCCTGGCCCTCAACTCCCCGCTTGATTTCGCATTTGACCGCCAGCCGCTTTTTTGTCGGGGTCAGGTAATACTGGCCGCTTTCGGTTTCGGGATTGAAAAACGCCCGCCGCTGTTCATCGTATTCCTCGAAAACGGCTTGCACCTGCACGGTGTCAATCCGGCTGCCGCTGACCGCCGGAACTGCCGGAACCGGTTCAGAGACCGAATCATGGAATACCGGATAATCCAGCGATGCCCCGTTGCCCCACATCCTGCCGATACGCACACCGAGGCCTGCCGCGTCAGGCAGCACCGCCCCGCCGATAATGTAGTCTTTTTCAGCGGACACCAGCATCCGGTCAAGTACGGCTATATTGCGGATCAGACCTTCAAAGCCGTACTGAAAATCATCATGCTTCGCTATTTCATGCTCGTATACCGCCGGCGCCGTTATGTCCACTTTATTCCGTTCTCCTCATATCAGACAGACGGTATCTCCAAAACCTCTCCGGCTTCTTCACGGGCGGCCCTAATCTGTCTTTTCACATCCTGGGGGAGTTCTTCAGGGTCTGAAATATCACAAATCTTTCTGAACCGCTGGAGTTTTTTGTCCCAGGAATAAATACAGTCGTCCGCTGCCGACCTGAACTGGGTTATTCCGTTTCCCATGATATACCCCCATGCAATAAAAAAAGCCGGACATGGGTATTCCGCCCACATCCGGCCTTGTTTCAAAAGCGCCGTTACCGCCTCATATTGAGGCATAAGTTAAACCACCAGCTATGCCGGTGGTTTTTGACTTCAACTCTCTAATCATAGCATATTACAAGCTTTTATGCAAGCGGCGGTTTCAGGGCCTTGGCTTTTTTTTGATCGGGGCGATAGTTTAGACGCGGGGGAAACTCCGCAAGAGCCGCGCGATAGAGGTTCGTCTATTATCCGGTTATCCGGCAGGGCGAGTTACGCCTGGGCGTGGCTCTATTTTTATTGTGATTTTCAATTTCTAATACTCTGTTCCCGCGCTGACCGTAACCTGTATTCGTTTGTTTTCTTCTTCTAGCGCGACCAGCTTCCGCAGCAGGTCTTCAATGTTTTTACTGCCCTCAAGCGCGGTATTCAAGGTATTGTCCCTGTCCCATTCCTTCCTGGTTTCCGTTGGAACCGCGCCAAGCATATCCATTGCCTTGGCTGCCTGTCGTACCTGGGTTTCATCATTGGAAGAGATGGCGTTATTTAGCATACTATATAATCCAAGCCTTGAGGCAATATCGCCTTTGTCTTGACCAAAAAAGCCATCACCCGCGTCTCCGGCCCTTTTATACTGTATTCCTCGATCAATATTCTTACGTATTTCATCATTGGGAGCCATATGGACGGCCCGCGCTCTTTCCAATTCAATAGCGGCGCGTTCTATTCTGTCATGGTCTCTTGATTTCAATGCTTCGTCATACTCAGACTGCCTTACCGCAAACGCTTCGCTTTCTGTCATTCCGGTTGTGTCCTGCGGGGTATAGGGCGGCGTTTCAGGTTGAGGATAAAGCTTTTCCCTTGCTTTAGCGATCAATTCCGGCATATTGGTAACTTTTACGCTAAATTCTTTTTTTCCAAATTCGGCAAGCTCGGTGGCGAAACCTTGTGTCAGTTTCGCGTAATTCAATTCCACGCTTACGCTTCCCGGGGGAGCGCCGGAAATTCCATTTTTTGTTTTTTCATAATCTTTCAGAGCCTTTTCCGCTTCACCGCCGTTTTTTTTCAGCGCTTCGAACAGGGCGCCCGCCCATACTGTATCCATGCCAAACTGCGATTGTATACGCCCAATTATGTCATCACGGCTTCCCCTATCGGCGGTGCTGAAATTCTGTACCGCTCCCCTAAGCACACGGAGAGGCTGCCTTTCCATGAGCAAAGAGGCTTTATACCATGAACTTGCTGTAGCGGGGTCTCCGAGCTCAAGGCCGTTTTCCAGGTTATTGTCGGTATCAAATAACTTCCTGATTTCTTCAGGATTATCTTTTTCCCACTTCTCAATTACCGATTGCGCCGCCCGGTACGTCAATATATGGTTTACGGAACTTAGCGATGTGGCTCCTTCAATTCCGCTGGACAATTTCCCCATAAGGTTAGCGCCGGCCTCTCCCTTGTATAACTCACTGCCCCCGCCCAATTCCGCAAGGTAGGTAAAATTACCCGCTATTTCATTTGCGCCGCGGACAAAGCCCTTGCTTATGCCGTCTTCAAAAGTCCGCTGCATCGCGCGTAAAAACTCGTTGAACTGGCCCGGAGCCATACCGCTTGCCTGATTGCCCTGCCACGCCGCCCCAATCATATTGTCCATGCCGAAACGCCGCCCTCTGGTTTCCAGTTCAAGAAGCGCGCCCCGGTCCGCTCCGAGCCCCCGCTCAAAGGCAAACGCTTTTTTTGCCGCCGCGATTGCCTCCCCCTCGCCCAATCCCTGCCTCGCGCCCCGCTTGACGGCTTCCATCCCTTCCCCGGCGGAATAGCCGTATTCATTGGCGGCCCCCGCCGCCGCCGAGAAGGAATCCCGGATGGCGCGGGTGTTATTCGCCTCTAGCTCCTCTTTCGTCCTGCCGCGCCCATAGCGCCCCAGCAGCCCCGCCAGTTCCATCGCTGACGGGGCCTGCGCTTCCCACTGCTGGGATATGGCTTCTTGGGTCGCCATCTTGTTGGCCTCCGCTTCGCCGGGCGTTCCCGCGAGATCACCCGCCGCGCCGAAAAGCGTGGAGCCAAGCGCGCCCCCTGTCGCCGTTCCAAATCCGGGGCCGCCTATTATCGTACCGATAATACCGCCCGCTATGCCGCCGCCTATACGTCCTATCGTTCCCCAAAACTGGCTTGATTCCGCCGCGCTCCGGCGCAGTTCTTCAATTTCCGCGCCAACGATATTCCCGCTGCCCTGCTGATTGATAATGCTTGACCGGTCAAGATGGGCTACGTATGTTTTTATACCGCTGGAAACTGCTCCAACTATCTGTTGAGCGGTTTGTACGTTCATGAATGCGGCTAACGCCGCTTTTCCAGCCCCAGGCGCGGCTTGCCCCGCCGCTTGATGAAAACGGTCCATAGCTTGGCCCGCGTCCGCGTTAGCCCGCTGTATCCCCTCAAAATCCCCTTTTTCGGCGGCATCCCGTACCCCGTTTAACGCTTTTTCAAGGGCCTTATTCGCCTCCTCAAGGCTTTTCAGCCTGGCCATGAATTCCCGGTCATTTTCAAATTTTGACGTATCCTTCCCGGCGGCTAACGCGGTGGTGTATTCCTGGTATTTCGCGCCGCCGGTAAACGCCCTCGCTTCCTGTTGAAAACCGCTCATTCCGGCATGGAGCCTGTCTTTTTCCGCTCCCATGTTACCGTAGAGGCTGTAATCGCCCTTTTTCCGGGCTTCTTCCATTGCCCGGTC
>JAITHL010000230.1 GCA_031279975.1 Treponema sp.
TCTGAAACTTCAGTTTCAGAACAGCTTCCGCTTAAAAACGCGGTTTCATAAGGCTTTAGCCTGAGAAACCGCAGGACGTGTTCCGAAACCAACCGGGTTTTGGAACACGTCTAATAACCGGGCATCGCTAAAAACTTCAGTTTTTAAGGATGAACCGTTTAAGAATGCGTGTTTCGCCGGGCTTTAGCCCGCGCCCGCGGGGCGGGAAACCGCAAGGGAACCTCTGAAAACAACCGGTTTTTAGGGGTTCCCAACTGAAATTAGTACGCAACGCTACTATAACAAGGAGGCGGATGATGCGCTTAGTAACGCGATCCGATTTTGACGGCTTGGCCTGCGGCGCCTTGCTGGTATACCTGGGGATGGTGGACGACTGGAAGTTTGTCCATCCCAAGGATATCCAGGATGGTTTGGTGGAAGTAACGGAAAATGATATTCTGGCCAATGTTCCCTATAGCAAGGGCTGTAATCTTTGGTTTGATCATCATTCCAGCGAAACAGAGCGGCTGCGGGAGTTCCCGGCTAACGGGGTTTCCCAACCCGCATTGAGCTGCGCCCGGGTTATCTACGATCATTACGGCGGAGCCCAGCGGCTCGGGCGTTTTGCGGAGATGCTTGACCAGGTGGACCGGCTTGATTCGGCCCAGTTGAGCCTTGAGGAGGTCAAAAACCCCCAGGGCTGGATACTCCTGGGCTTTATCATGGACCCCCGTACCGGCCTGGGAAGGCATAGAAATTTCACCATTAGCAACTATGCGTTGATGAAAGTCCTGGCCCGGGCCTGTATTGATAAGCCCATTGATGAGATTTTGAACATGCCGGACGTGCGGGAGCGGATTGCCGTATACCGGGAACAGGAGAAACTGTTTACGGAGATGGCGCGAAAGCATAGCCGCGTTGACGGCCCGGTACTCATTACCGATCTCCGGGGGGTGGATACCATCTATGCGGGCAACCGTTTTCTCATCTATGCCTTGTACCCGGAACAGAATATTTCCGTTTGGGTTGTCGACGGGCGGAACAAGATGAACTGTCCCATCACGGTGGGGTACAGCATACTCAACCGGAGCGCCTCTGTTGATGTGGGAAAACTGCTGCTCCGCTATGGCGGCGGCGGCCACCGGCAGGCCGGCGCCTGCCAGGTGGATTACGCCGACGCCGGACGGGTTATCGCCGAAATCATAGAAGCGCTGAAAACCGGGTCGGCCCCACGCCCGGGCAATAGGGGATTCCCCCCTGTCAACACCTGCAGGGGGGGACCGGGGGGCGGGCAATCCGGCGTTGCCGGATTGCCTCGGAGTTTTGCCAAAGGCAAAACTCCACTCGGCCTGGAGTTTTGGGCAACGCCCAAAACTCCCTAATGGTTCCGCTGCGCGGAACCACCCCGGCGGGGGCGTTACGGCGCTATCCGGCTTCGCCGGATAGCTTAGGAGTTTTGCCTCCGGCAAAACTCCTGGGCGGATAGAGTTTGCGCTCCGCGCAAACCTCAAGCCAAAGCCGCGGGGCGGCTTTGGCAACCCCGCAGAGGGGGTAGGGCGCAACGAAGCGCACCCGTAGGGGTCGTACCCCAAAAGGTACGCGACTTCCCCCGCTTGTTTTCTTGTTAAGGAAGCCCTGAATACGGCCCTTCGGTCCGCATTCTCGATTGAATTATCCAGGGCTTCCCTAGGCTGGAGCGCGGCTTCCCCCTTACCCTTGGAACAGGGCGCATGCCTGTTCCCGGACTTGATCTACCTGGGCTTGGTAGGTATCCCGCAGGGTGTTCATGTTTTGGTTATAGAAGGCCGTAAATTCCGGGTCTTGAAAGGGATCGATCTGCACCGGGCGTCCGTGCCTGCGGGAGAGTTCCTCCTCCTTCTGCCGCAATTTCGGGGCGTATTGCCGGAGTATTGCCTCTTCATACTGGGCCGCGTCGGTTACATACCGGGAAACGGACTGGATGAACTGTTTATAGAAGGCGGTAAACCGGGGGCTGCCGATAAGGGCCTGGAGGCCCCGGCCCGCCGCCTCAAGCCGCTTCTCCTCTTCCGCCGTAGCGGGCAGGGTGATTTGGGAGAGCAGCACATCAAATAGGCCCTGTTTTACGCTTGCCTGCTGATCCTTAGGGGTCTTTTTGATTTCCTCTTCCAGGGACGCCAGGGTCCCTTCGAGAAATGCGTTGGCCAGTTTTTTCCCCCGTTGTTTTGCCTCAAACTGGTTAATCGTGGTTTTATCGCCCTTAACCGATTCGGTCCGTTCCAGGGCGATTTCCAGGGCGCTTTTTATTCTTCCCATGGCGCTATCCTTTTACCCGGTCTGAGAGCGCGAGGAAGCGCCGTCCTGTGCAGAGGGCGTCCATGCGCTGGTCCCAGGGTTCGGTTGGAATTTGGGATACCACCTGGATATCCGCGCAGTATCCCACATAACAATAATCCGCCGATCCGGCGATCTTGGCGAAAAACCGGTCGTAGTAGCCCTTTCCGTGGCCCATACGGTTTCCCTGTTCGTCAAAGGCCACGCCGGGCACGATGATCAATGCCGGCGTATCACCGGCTCCATGGGATTTTCGGCCTTCGGTTGCCGCGGGTTCCTGGATGCCAAAAGCGCCGGACTCCCATTGCTCCTGGATATCCGTAATTTGATAAAAAGTGATGTCCTCCCCTTCGACCTTGGGGATGAATATCCGCTTGCGATCCGCCGCCGCAGCGTCCAGCAGGGGGGCGGTATCAATTTCCAGGGGCGCGGAGAGGAAGAGCAGCAGTACCGGGCGGGTTTGCCAAAGCCTGGTTTCCCGTAGCAGCCGGGCGGCGGCTTCCCCTTCCCGCCGCAGCCCGTCAGGGGGCAGGGCGCTCAAACGGCTTTTCATCTCCTTTCTGAGGAGTTTTTTTTCAGCCCCGCGATCTTCATGTTCCATACAAAATCCCTCCTTAATAGAGTTGTCTGGAAACCAGCCGGGTTTCCGGACAGGTCTAATATGTTGCGGCTCTTGGGCCGGTCCGCGGTCCGCGGATTAGAGAACCGGTAACAAACGCCGGTAGGGGAGCGCGTTCCCCGCCCGCTTCCGCGTTCTCCGTGCAAGGCCCCTATAACCATAAATATATTCGGCGGAGTTCCTTGCCGATAAGCCAGGTTCCGAAGGAAAGCGCCGCGAGTCCCGGCAGCGCGGCGAGCCAGGTGTCCGCGTTCAGGAGGAACCCCCGTCCGATACAGGCCAAGAGGGCGCCGGCGCCGGCGGCCCGGTATTCCGCCGAACCCCGCGCATAGGCGGCCACGAAAAAACTTGCTATGGTAATGAGGGTTATCCCTATGCTTACCAAGTTAAGCAGCGATTGATACCCGTTGACCAGGCAGAGGGCGGTATCCCAGGAGTTTTCCTCCCGGGGGACGCCCAGGGCGATTACCAGGGCTGCTACCGTTATGACGATGATGATGGTGCCCTGCTTTTGCATTTCTAAACCCGCGGCGCATACGCCGGCGGCAAAGAGGGAAAATAGCCCGAAATATCTGCCGAAGAGCAGGGTCCTGAAGGCCAGGATGAGGTAAAGCCCCGGGGCTTCCAACGCCGCCTGGAGGGGGACCATGAGCCGGATCGCCTCAAAGGAAAAGGAAAAGGCGAAGAAGGCCACAAAGAGTATCTCCGGCGCTTGGGTTTTTTCAAAATAATAGTAGATCAGGATAAGGGAGACGTCGGCGTAGAGGGCGGCGGCGCTTAGGGTGAACAGGGGGATATACGAAACCGGTGAAAAGAACCGGTGGATGATCAGTTGTTCCAGCAGGCCCGGCGGACGCCGGACCGCCTGTTGGATCAGGCTGGAATGCCGGGCAAGGCTGTAATAGCAGCCTATGCCGGCGAACAGGATAAGGCCCAGGGAAACGAGTATGCCGACTTTGAAAAAGGCATTGCGGTTTGCGATGGTCATTCCCTAATAATAGAACAGATGCGCCGTTTTTCTCAAGATAGACGCCTTCCGTCCGGCCCCTTGGCCCGTTGCCCTATCGAAGGTCCGGCGTCAGGTTAAGCGGCGGCGCCCTAAATATATGGGAGCGGACTCCGATATTACTAAAGAGGAGCCCTCTGGAATTATGGTAGAGAAAAAATCAATACGCCTTGCGCTGTTTTTTTTGCTGGCCGGCCTTGCGTATCTGCGGGCGGGGGATACGGCCACCTTTGTGGACCTCGGTTTTTCCTCCGACGGCAAGGTATATATGTTCGGCCAGTACGGCGTTCAAACAAGAACCTATAAGCCCTGGGCTGAACTCTATGGGGTGGATATATTCCAGAACGATTATGTAGCGGGGGGCCGCCTGTCCTATACCCATGAGGGGCAGGCTATTCCGGGCCAGGATGGTTCGGGCGCTTTTTTCCGGCTTATCGGCCAGCATAGCGCCTTGGCGGATCGTTATGGGGTAAATTTTCTCTTCCAAGGGCCGTCTTTGTATCTTGCCCTTGACGGCGCCGCCGGCGGGGGGCCGGAAACCATCGAATTCCGGGATTTTGAACAGGGGAGTTCCTATAAGGCCACCCTTATTTCCCTGGTGGAAGGAAGCGGTTCCAAGCTCCGGTCGGCCTTTTCCATAGCCGTGGAACGGGTGGGCCAGAACGGCGTTAAACAGCGGTACATTGCCGGCAACCCGGAGGTGAAACGGGCCCTGGTGCCGTCCTACCGGATACGGCGGGTTATTATTGACCCCCGGAAGCATTCCCTGATCTTTGTGATAGAGTTTCAAAAGATGGGGGCCGACGGCTTGGATCTGCGGTATATGGTGGAAGCCCTCCATCTCTAAAGCGGCGTTGTTTACCGCAATGATCATTACCATTACTGTTTATAAAGTTCGTTTTTCACTTCTTTTTCCGCGGTTCTTTTCTTTATAAAGAGCGCTGATTTTATTCATAGCGGGAATAAATCAGCGGTCCCCTAATCCGTATCGAAGCGCAATTTCGCAATCCTCAAGACCCCTTTGATAATGCCCCTGTGGTTTCCGCGCATTTCCATTGACATTGTTCCGCCTTATATGTTATGTTGCCTTAACAGTGTTATATGCAATTAACTATTATAAGGAAGGTCTATGGCTGAATCTCCTGTTCTGATCGTCTATTCCAGTAAAACCGGGAACACCCGCAGGGTGGCGGAGGGCATACACCGGGGCTTATGCGCCCAGGGCCGGGCGGCGCGGATTGCCGCGGTGGAGGAGAAACCCGCGCCCGGCGAGGGGGAGGCGGTGCTGCTGGGCTTCTGGGTTGACCGGGGAAGCGCGGACAAGAAGGCCCTGCAATACCTCAAGGGCCTCAAGGGGCGGCGGATCGGGCTCTTCGGCACCTTGGGGGCCTATCCTGATTCGCGGCACGCCCAGGATACCTCGGAAAAAATGCAGGGTCTGGCGGCAAAACACAACGCCTGCCTGGGCTGTTTCCTCTGCCAGGGGAAGATCGACCCCAAACTAACGGAACTGTTCAAGAAACTGCCCAAGATACATCCCCACAGCATGAACCCGGAACGGCAGAAACGCCACGAGGAAGCGGCAAAGCACCCCAACGATGCGGACATCGCGGCGGCCCTGGAAGCCTGCGCGTCCATGCTCG
>JAITHL010000154.1 GCA_031279975.1 Treponema sp.
GCAGGGTAAAAAACGCGCTTTTGGCGCGTTTTTCCCATTGAATTGCGTGAAGCGCCGCAAACTCCTAGGGCGGCGCTGATTTATTCGGACTTTTTAACAAAGTCCACGGATTTCACGGATTATCCTATCTTACATCCGTAAAAATCCGGATCGAACCTGCGGTTCGCATTCAGCGTTGCCCTAGAGGGCCGCGCCCCGCTTGCCGGTTTCCCCAAAGGCCGGGCCGCCGGGTACAAGGGCCGCAGGCGGCTGATCCCTTGCGGCCTTCCACCGTTTCTTATCATGCCGGCCATTTAAAAGGGAATATACCACCGGGGTAACAAAGAGGGTCATAAGGGAGCTGACCGTAAGGCCCCCCACAAAGGTTTTTCCAATGGGCTGAATGGTATCCGCCCCCGGTCCGGGGAAAAAGGCAATGGGAACCATGCCCAGGATGGTGGTCAAACTGGTCATCAGTATGGGCCGCAGGCGGCTGCGGCCCGCCTCTACACAGGCGGCGCGGACCGGCATCCCCCGCGCCCGGATTGTGTTGGTATAGTCTACCAGCACAATCCCATTATTAACCACCACGCCCACCAGGGCGACCACTCCAACAATGGAAAACACCGACATGGCTTGGCCCCCAATCTTGTAAATCCATAGCACCCCGATAAAAAGCAAGGGCAGGGAGAAAAAGATAATCAGGGGGTCCACAAAGGACTCAAACTGGCTGGCCATGAGGCCGAACACCAGGAATACCGCCACGGCGATAATAAAGATAAACCGGCGGTTATAGGTCTCCACATCCGCCGCTTCCCCCAAATAGCGCACCCGTACCCCCTCGCGGGAAACCAGGTTCTGCTTAACCGTCTGCTCCAACTGCCGCTGCATTTCCGTGGCGGCTATGCCCGGCGGCAGGTCTCCGGTTACCCGGACCAGCCGTTCCTGATTCTCCCGCCGTATGGAGGCGGGGGAACGGTTTTCAATGATCCGCGCCATATTGGACAGGGATACCCGGTTCCCATTCCGGCCCAGTACAAAGACGGCGTCCAGGTTGGGGACCCCGGCTTTCCGGTCCGCGTCCTGGAACCGGACCACCACATCCACCAGCCGGTCCCCCAAGGAGAGGCTGGTGGCGGTAACGCCGTCCATGGCGGAGCGTATCTCCTGGGCAACCGCCGACAGGGAGACCCCCAGGGCCGCCGCCCGGTCCCGGTCTACCTCAATCTGAAGCTGGGGCGCCCCCTCATCCATATTAACCGTGGGATTTTCGATCTGGGGCACATGCCTGATGATGATCTGCTGTATATCCAGGGCGGTTTGGGTAAGGGCGCCGAGGTCCCGGGAACTCACGGCAATCTCCACCGCCGAGGTGTTTCCCATATACCTGCCGGACCGGAAGGCCAGGCGAATTCCTGGAAAGGCCCGTAGATAGGGGGTAAGTTTCTCCTGTATGGATTGGGGGGTATCGATCTGTTTTGCCGGTTCCGGCAGGGTTATTTGAATGGAACCCTGGTTTTGACCGCTCCGCCGGGCGGTTAAAACCAGGTTCGTATAGCCCCGTACCTGCTCTTTAATCAGTTCCCCTAGCTCCGCCAGGGTTGCCTCGGTCGTCTCTATGGTGGTTCCCTGGGGCAGGGAAACCGTGATATTCACCACGTCATCCGTACGGCTGCGGGTGGAAAGGTTCATCCCAATGCCGCTGAACTGCATCAGGGAAAAAATAAGCATCCCCCCAACCAGGAGCAGGATCAAAAACCGGTGAGCCATACAGTATTCCAGGGCCTTCATATACCCCCCATCCATGCGGGTAAAAAATCCCTCCATCCGGTCGTCCAGCGCCTTGAGGAGGCGGTTTTTTAGGGGCCGCTGCCGCCGGGTATCCAATTTGAAAACCGGGCCGCAGAGCACGGGAACTATGGTCAAGGCCACGGCCAGGGAACATATAAGGGAGATAACCACGGTAAAGATCAGGTCGCTGAACATCTGCCCCATCATTTCCAGATCGTTCTTATAGATGATCAGGGGGATGAACACGCAAAGGGTGGTGGTGGTGGAGGCGATGATGGCCCTGGTCATCTCCTGGCTCCCCAGTATCGCCGCTATTTCCGGCTTTGCCCCCCGGGCCCGGTAACTATGGACGTTCTCCAGGATCACAATGGAGGCGTCTACGGTCATCCCCAGGCCGAGGATGAGGCCGGTCATGGTTAGGAGGTTCAAGGTAAAGCCGAAGACCGCCATGAACATCAGGGTAAGGAAGATCGAAATGGGAATGGAGAGGCCGATGATCAGGGTTCCCTTAATATTCCGCAGGAAGATAAAGAGTATGCACATGGCTAACAGGGCGCCCTGGAAGGCGTTGGAATACACCTGGTTCAAGGTGGCCCGGATGAGGGAGGTGTCGTCCGAAAGCACCGCCAGGCGTATCCCCCGGGGCAGCCCGGCGTTAATGGCTTCCAGGGCGTCCCGGACCCGGTTTGCCACTTGGACGGAATTGCTGTTGCTTTCACTCTGGACTTGGATATAGACGCCGGTTTCGTCATTCACCCGCACCCGCGCCGCGGTATCGTTGTACCCCAGGCGGACCTCCGCGATGTCCTCCAGGCGGACCGTTTGGGACCGGTTCAGAGAAGCAGCCGGAGCGCCGCTCCCGCCGGGAATGGGGATGGTTTTTACCACCAGGCGCTTTACCTGATCCGGATTGACCAGCTCCTGCCGGGTAAGGAGCTGGTAATCACGGGTCCCCCGGACAAGGCTGCCGCCGGAGCTGAGGATATTCTGCCCCTTGAGGGCCTGACTGACGTCGGCCAAGGTCAAGTTAAAGGCGGCAAGGCGGTTGAGGGAGACCTCCACCCGCACAATTTGCCGGGCGCCGCCGGTTACCTCCACCGAAGCCACCCCCTCGATCCGTTCAATGCTTGCCTGTATCTCATTTTCCGCAAAGAGCCGAAGCTGATCCGGGGGATAGTTGCCCCGAACCACCAGGCGCATAATCGGCATGGCGGACATATCAAAGCGGCGGACGGTAGGGCTGTTGGTTCCGTCGGGCAGGCTGTTGGCCAGCCGGGCCGCCAGGGCCTGCACATCCGTAAACGCCTTGTCCATATCGGTCCCATAGGCGAAGTTCAAATTGATATAACTCGACTCAAAGGCGGAGTTTGAGGTCATGGTGGTAAGCCCCTTGGCGGCGGCCAGGGCCTTTTCCAAAGGCTCGGTAACATTCCGCTCCACATCCGCGGGACCCGCCCCTGGAAAGGAGGTATAAACCGAAAGAACCGGCCGGACCGTCGCGGGGTAGAGGTCCACCGCGATCTTGGGAACCAAGGTTGCCGCTATCCCCAGGGCCAGTACATAGAACACCACCGTAGTAACCGGCCTCTGGACCGAATATTTTGGAATGCGCATTGGTATCCTCGCTACTCCACAATCCGCAGGGTATCCCCCTGGGAAAGAAAATTCTGCCCCGCGCTTACCACCCGCTCCCCCGCCGCCAGCCCGTCCAGGACTTCAAAATACGCCTCGTCTTCCAATCCTGTTGTAATCTCCCGCCGTTCCGCCGTCATATCATCCCGGACCACAAACACGATGGAGGAACCATAGGTATTGATCACCGCTTCACGGGGGACCAGGGGGACATCGCGCCGGCTTGCGATTGCCAGGCTCAGGGTGGCGAACATCCCCGCTTTAATCCGCGGATCAGGCCGTCCTGAAGGGCCGGGGCTAAAGACCAGCCGGATACGCAGGGTCCGGCTGGCGCTGTCCAGGACCGGGCTTACCTCATCCACCAGGGCGGGAAAGCCTTCCCCCGGCATGGCCTCAAACCGAACCTGGGCCGGGAGGCGGCGGTGTACCTGGGTAGCAAAGCGTTCAGGAACAAAGGTTTCGAGCATCAGGGCCGACAGGTCCCCCACCACATAGATCGCGCTCTGGGGGCTTACCATATCCCCTGGATTAGCCGGCGCCGCAAGAACGGTTCCCGGCACGGTGGATACCACCGGGCTGAGGGAATACAGTTCCCCAGGCCGGGAGGGGTCCACCAGGGCCACCGTTTGCCCTTGAACCGCCCGGTCCCCCACTTGCAGCCTGGTTTGGGTAAGCCTGCCCGCCACGGTGGGGTATAGGATCACCTGGGTCCGGGCCAACACATCCCCGTTGATTACCACGTGGTTTTCAATGTCCCCACGGGCAATTACCGCGGCCCGGACCGCGGCCGCTGACCGGGCCTGCGGCGGGCCTTGCGGTCCCGGGGGGCCGCCGGTTCCCCCGGCGGGCGCCCCGCTCTGGACCGCCGGGGTTCCCATCCGGGAAGACAGGGCCGTAAGGGCGATGAGAACGGCGAACACCATAATGAGCAGGATAATGCTCAGGGTTATTATTTTTGAACGGGTAATCCGGGAAACGCCTCGGTCTGGGGTCATCGGAACTTCCTTATTCATAGGGCCTGTTTACGAAGGCGGCGGGCCGCGGGCCTTCGGTCCGGTAAACAGGCCCCCCGGTTTTTCAGGCTAAAGCCCGCGGGCTTCCGGTCCGCGGACTTCCAGTCCGCAGACTTCCAGTCTGGCAAAACAAGCGGCCTTGGCCCGGGCCGCCCGTTAGGGAAACGCTGATTAACTTGACGCCGGACCTCTGGTCCGCAATCAGCCTTGCCCTATTATTTTTCTCGTTTTCCTGCGGAAAAACGCGAAAAATCCACATTAAAGCAACACTGATTTATTCTCGATTGAATAAATCAGCGCTTCCGTTACAGGGTTTCCGCATACCACTCTATATTGAGGGCCGCGGCAAGGTCTAGGGCCTTGGTTTTATAGGCCAGCTCTTCTTCCAAAAGCTGCCGGCGGGCGAGGGACAGGGCGTTCCGGGCATCCTCCAAAACCAGGGATTCCACCGCGCCGTTTTTGAACCCCTGTTCGGTGAGGGCGTAGGTCCGCTCGGCGGTCTCCAGCCGGAGCCGGGCAATCTCAATGCTGTCCCAGGAGGTCCGCAGGTCCCCGGTTAGGGAATAGATGGCCATCTTCGCCTGGGTTTCCGTGTTTTTCAAATCAAGCCGCGCCTTCTCCACCTCGGAGCGGGCGGTTTGGATGCTTTGGCTGGAAAGGCCGCCGGGTATCCAGGGATCAAGGGGAATTCGCACGCTCAATGAGCCGGAAAGGGCGTCGGTAAAGCCGCTGTCCCCGGTTCCGCTCCCGTTCCATTGGGCCGCGAGGTTTAATGAAGGGGACCGGGCGTTTAAGGCGATCCGTTGGGAGAGGAGTTCCAGGCGCTCTATGGTCTGCCGCCCGCTGATAATATCCGGCCGTTTTGCCAGATACCGCAGGATAAGCTCCTCCGGGTCCGCCTCGATCCGCTCTATAGCGAGGCTGCCCACCAGGACCGCTTCAGCGTCATGCTCCAAACCCAGGAGAACCAGAAATTCCCCCAGCTGGCGGTTATAGATGGAAACCGCCTGGAGCCGGCTGAACTTGGCGGCCTCCGCCCCCAGCCTGCTCTGAAGGAGGACCCGCTGGCTGATAAGGCCGTTGGCAAAGGCAGTTTGATTTCGCTCAAACTGGAGTTCCGCCAAACGCTGCATTTCTTCCCAATGGGTGAGATTCCGCTTGAGGGTAAGCAGGGTGTAAAAGGTTTTGGCCACCTGGATTTCCAGTTGTTTCCGGGCGCTTGCGTAGGTTAAAAGCTGGGTCTGGTAGGCCAAAGCAAGTATCCGCATGGACGAGGCAAGGGCGGCGCTGAACTGCACGGTGATTCCCAAGGAGCCGTTATAACTAAAGTTTTGCCGGTCCCCTTGCAAGCCCGGGTCAGTAAAGAGGGGGGACCGGTAACTTATCCCCGCGCCGGCGCTTATTTCGGGAAACACCAGGGCCCACAGGTTCTTGGCCGCCCTATCGGCGTTCTGGATATCCATATAGTTCTTTTGCAGGTTTAAACTCTGTTCCAGCGCCAGGGAAACCGCCCGGTCCAGGGACAGGGTAAGGGCCTCCCGCTCCTGGGCCGGGACTGAAGGGCCTCCCCAACAGGCGAGGGCAAGCGCGATGAAGCTCCAGGGGAAATTGCTTCCCAATGTATTTCCTCCCATTGCTAAAAGGCCGGAAGGGTTTTTTAGGTTACAGGAAGTTATCCCGCGCAAGGATTCCAGCCCCGTTGTCAACAACTTTTAAGTTGTTGGCAGTGGTTCCGGGCCCCCGGCCCGCATTTCGCTGAGGTATCGCCAATAGCGGGCCGGCATCCATTGGCGCTGCAACCGGCTGTTAGCGCGGCTTTCGATGGCAATGGACTGGTGGTATATCCGCCAAAGCGCTTCCCAGGGGTCAGGCGAAGCAACGGCTTCGGCGGAAACGGATAGGAGCAAGGGTTCCCGGCCTGGGAAACCGGACAGGCACAGGGACCGTTTTTCATCGATAACAGCCCAGGGGTCCGGCCCAAAACGCCGGGTAAAATGCCCGGCTAAACCCGGTAGTATGCCGTAGTCCGGGGCGCAGCGGGCTGTGTAAACCCCCTGAGCATTGGGGGCGAAGCGGAGCAACCCCCGCATCCGGTCGATTTCCCGGGCAACCTTCCGGGACGCCGCAAGAACGGTTTCATGCCCCGGCTCCCCCCAGCCAACAAGCGCCCGGTCCGCGGCCCGCCGTCCGGCCGTTGTTTGAGCCCCGCCGGAACGCCGGCCCTGGGCAATAATCCGGGCGGCAAAACGGACGAGTTCCGCCTCTAGGGGAAGCTCGCTCATCCAGCCGTGGATAAAATGGGTATACCCGTTGACGGACAGCTCAAAGAGCTCCCCGGCTATCTCCCAGCCGCGGTCCGGACACGGCGCTTCAGGGGCGGCCTCCCCAAAGAGGTCCCCCTGGCCGCCTCCCGGCGCAACGCCCCGGCGTATCCGGTCCGGCAACGGAGCGCCTGAGCAAACCCCCGCCAGTATAACCAAAAGCCCCTCAAGGGTATTGTTATAGACCGCTTGTATCATACCCCGCGGCCAAGGCCGCCTCCGTCCGGGAAAACCGGCTTACCAGCCGATGGTACACCCAAGGTTCACGCTAAGGCCGTTCAATTGGAAACTATGGGCGAAATCCTGGGAGCGCAGGCCAGCGCCCAAGGTCAGCGCTATCGCGTGAAAGTCCATGGTAAGGCCCAGCTTATGCCGCCATAGGCCCTCTTCCAAGCCGGTCCCCAGGGAGAGGTACAGGATATCCGCAAAATTTAACTGCCCCTCAAGGCCCCAGTTAAAGTAGTTTTCCTGGCTGGGATTTAATACCGTAAAGCCGATATTCGGTTTTATGGTTAAAAAATCATTGCGCAGGGGCCGGAACAGGGCGTACACATCAAAGCGCAGGGGCCGCAGCACCCAGATTTCCTTTGCCGCCGCCAGATCGGACAGTTTGAACTCCCCCATATCATCCATGGGGTTGTCCTTTTTTATCCATTCAAAGATATCATCCACCTTCAGATCGTTTTCAAAGCCGAAGCCCGCCTTGTTGGACAGCCGGGCGGGAATAACGGGGATGTGGAAAAGCCCGGCCCCCAGGTCCAGAATGGGAAACAGGGCGTATTCCCCGGAAACGGAAAGGTCCCCCCCGCCGAAATCCTTCATCCGGCCCTGGGCGTCAAAGGGCATGTACACCGAAGCGTCCGCGCTCGTGCTAACCTGGAGCCGGTCTTCGGTTATCAGGGTAATATCAAGGGTTGACCGGGGAATGTACGCCACGGGCAGGAACCAGGACGGGGCGGCTTCCAGGCGGAGCTTTCTATCGAGGACAAGCAAGGTCATGTGGCCCTTGAGCCCCGCCTCGGCAAACGCGGCCCCTGAAACCGCTAAGGTTCCGGTAACGTTATGCTGATCATAATTCCCCTGGCTGGCCAGGGTTATCAGGTCCTTGGGCAGGTGAACGTCAACCCGGGCGTTTCCGCCGGCAAAGCCCCCCACGCCCCAGTCCCGCTCCCACACCGTAGCCCCAGGCCCTTCGGTTTTGGCGTTCTTGTTGGGATTGACATTGATAAACCCGTGAAACCCCAGGTCCATATTCAAACGGAGCCCGTCCTTAGGGGTGTCCCGGTTCATTTTGTCCAGATCGATGACCAGGTTCTTGTAAAAAAGGTCCCTTATGCTGCCCACATTATTGGCCAGGTTTATGGAGGTCAGGGAACCCGCTTCCCAGAGGCGGCGGGGGTCGTTATGCCGGGTTGGCGCTTCGGTAATAAAGTAATCAAGCGCCGCTTTCTGGGCGTCCGGCGCCGCCCCTTCCTCTGGCCGCGCCGGGCCGGCGGCTTGCGCCTCCGCCGCCTCCGGCCCGTCCGGGTTTACCAGGTTTTCGGCCTGTTCCTGGGCCTCCGCGTCAGTGAGGGCCTGGGCGCCCGCCCATTGCCCTATAGCCGCCACGCAAAGAATCATGGCAAGGAAATATCGTTTTTGCATTCCGCCCCCCTACAGATCGGTCAACTTAAGATCAAGCCGCGTTTTCACCGCCGCCGCCAATTGGAAATCAAACTGAATATTACTTTGATTTAAGGGCTGAATGGTAAACACCCCCTTCCCGCCGCCGGGGCCGGGCTTAACCATGATGGCAAAATTCGGCGCAAAGGGATAGGCCAGGGTATCCTTGGTAAAGGATATGCTTTGCAAAGGCGCATTGTCTGCAAATGACAGGGGCTGCAACACGGCTTCCTTACGGCCCGCGTCTATCACGCCAAGATAAATACCATTGATCATGGTATTAGAAATCTTTTTTACCTGGATGTCCGCCGAGACGAGGTCTATCCCCTTAACCCCCAGCAGATCATCATCCGCCTTTTTCCGGCCAAAGAGGTCTTTTCCCCCGCTGCTGGAGTTCAATTCCTTCAAAAGGTCTATGTCCAGTTTGATAAAGGTCTCATCCGCCTTTCCCGTTTCCTTATAGGTTATCTTGTTATCCGCGGTTTGTTCAATTTCAAACTGAAAGGGAATGACAATGAGCATATCCAGTTGTATCTTAATGGTATCGTCATCGGTGTTCTGGATGGTAAGCTGGTTATTAGCTCCCCCTTCGATGGCGACCGCATACCGCAGGTCCGTATTTTTTTGGCCGAACGCCTTTGCCGCGTTAAAGGGAGGAAGGCTGGGCGGACTGGCGGTATAGATATCATCGTTATACGCATCGCTCTTGGCCGGCGGGGGGCTAAAGAGCTTGGAAGTTATACTCTCGCCGTTACTGGTATTCCCCACCAGATAGGTGCGCGAACCGTTTCGTTCAGACCAAATCGTTATCTTGAGCGGAATGACCGATCCAGCTAGGGTTATATACAGGTAGGCCGGAATAGACTTAAAGGTAAGCCCCCCTAAAAACTCAGTCAAATCCCCCAGGGAAGGGGCTGGAAATTTACCCTCCTGTAAGGGCTTCAGGTCATTAGCCCTCAGATTAATCGTCGCTTGCTTCCATTTAAGAGCAAAATTCATAGGAATATAGCCGGATTTTTCGGGCTTTTGGAGAAAGGTAAACGTTACCGGCACCGAGTTAGGGTTTGAACCACTACTTTGCAAGACGAGGGGAGCTTCGCTGCTTGCCTTAAACACCAGATCATTTCCCGCTATGGTTCCCTTTCCCTCAGCAATGCCCAAGTCGTCCGCTTTAAGTTGCAACGCATCCCGCAAATCCGCAGCGCCTTGCAGGGTAATGGTAGTGTACTCGTTCTTATCTCTATTGTTTATAACAAAGGATTGAACATAATCCCCGGTGATAGATAAGGGCAAGTCGAGCGTTACACGCTTCTGGTTATCCGGTATACTGTCCCACGGCAGAGCGTCAAGAATGGGAGGAACAAAAAGCCCCGCGCTTATGCCGGGATCATCAACCTTAAAACCGGCCTTTTCTTCGATGTTCAAAGCCCGGAAGCGGATTAAGAAGGTCTGTACCAGGCGCCCGTCAATCGTTTCGGGGTTTGCCGCCGTAAGTTCCGCCGTCTCCCCTACCCGTATCTGGTCAAACTTGTACTCGTATATTTCAACCCCGCTGTTGCCAAAGCCCTTTGCTATCTCTTCTTGCAAGCCCGCCATATTCAACTGTTCCTGTAGGGGGTTGCTTCCCCCCAGCGGGCTGCCCATGTGCATATACACCCCTGGGCTGCCCTTAACGGATACGGTTTGGGGAATTTCACACGCCGCAAAGAGCAGCGCCGCCGCCAGCAAGAAAGCCCCCCGGTAGCATACCTGGTTCATCATACGTTCCTCCTGGTCTTACCATAGCACTAAGCGGCGATAATTACAACCGAAAGGAAATAAAAACCAAAACCGGCGCGTATGAAAGCCCCGGGGCCGGGGCGCTTAAAGCGGGTTTTAAACGCGGTCCATTGATTGCGCGGATTGCGAACCTTTGGGTTCGACACGAATTTCCGGCAACAAAAACCTTCTCATTCGTGAAAATCCAGGTTAATCCGCGGTCCCTGTTGATAATGCCGGATAAACCAGCCCTTCCCTAGGGTAACGCTGATTAACTTGACGCTAATCAGCGTTACCCTCTGCATTTGCTCATTTCATTACGCAAATGCGGGTAAGATACACTGATTAAATCCTCGATTGGATTTAATCAGT
>JAITHL010000157.1 GCA_031279975.1 Treponema sp.
CTAACGGTACTGAAAGGCAAACAGCGGCTCAGCGTTAGGCGCAAAATGTTCCGCGCTTCCCTGGACACCGGCTTCCTTCACCAAATCCTCTTCGGCATAGGGTAAATGCTTTTGCCCTGCCCGCTCCCAGGGTTGGCGCGTTTTTGCTCCGCCGCAATCGCTTGATCGGGGCGCCGCCGCCGCCCCCGAACCCCCGCCGGGAGGCCGAAAGGCCCCCCAGCCCCCCCGCAAAAAGTTTATACGCGCTCACTCCCGGAGCAGCAGCAGATGTTCAGGGGATAAACAGAGCGTTTCTTCCCGCGCTTCCCCTTCCACGCGGCGGAAGGGCGTTCCTTCGGCATCCTCGATGATGCGGACCAACGCCTCGCCCCCCGCAGGGGTAATGTATTCCGACCGGGAAAAGGGTTTCAGGTCCAGGGCGCTTATGGAAAAGGTAAAGACGTTTTCCCGGTCCCCGGTCCGGGGCCGGCGGATATGGTGGGCCCGGATACCCACATGGCTGAGATCATCCGGGACCGCGGCGGCGGTACAGAGGGAAAGGTTCCATTGGGGAACAAACACCCGCCGCCCCCCGGTTTTCCGGGCCGGCGCGATGTTCTTACACCCCGAAAGCCGGGCCGCGGCGACGGTGCGGGGGTCCCGGAACAGTTCGTCCCTATCCCCCATCCGGGTAATCCGGCCCTGGTCCAGTATGATCATCCTTTCGCAGAAGCGGTACACCTCATCACGGTTATGGGAGACAAAAAGCACGGTTCCAGGAAAGGCCGCGACGGTTTCCCGCAGCTCCTTTTCCACCGCGTCCCGCAGAAAACTGTCCAGGGCGGAAAAAGGCTCGTCCAGCATGATGATCTCAGGCCGCGGCGCAAGCATCCGGGCCAGGGCCGCCCGTTGCTGCTGGCCCCCGGAAAGCCGGGCGCTCTTCTGATCCGCCAAGTCCTCCAGGGAAAATTTCGCCAGGATTTCAGCGGTCAGGCGTTTCCGCTCCCCACGGGGAAGGCGGCCCAGGACCAAGGCGATGTTTTGCCGGACCGTTAGATGGGGAAACAGGGCGTACTGTTGAAAGAGATACCCCGCCCGCCGTTTCTGGGGCGGCAGATTTATCCCCCTTGCCGAATCGTAGACCGTTTTGCCGTTGATGCTGATACGGCCCTCATCGGGAACGCTGACCCCGGCGATGCAGCGCAGGGTCATGGACTTGCCGCACCCCGAAGCGCCCAGAAGCCCCAGGCGTTCAGCCCCGGCGCTAAAGGCCGCTTCCAGGGTAAAGCCCGCAAGTTTCTTCTTTATGATAAGCTCAAGGGCCACAGGAGCCCCGATGGGCGGGCCGGGGCTTGCTCATATCCGCCGCCCGCCCCAGAGGTTCACCGGGAGTATCACCGCAAAGGAAAGGCCCGTCATAATCAGCACCCAGACCAGGGCAATATCCATACGGCCCCCTTCGGCGGCAAAGAAGATGGCCACCGGTATCGTCGCGGTCCGGCCCGGTATGTTACCCGCCAACATCAGGGTGGCGCCGAATTCTCCCAGGGCCCGGGCAAAGCCCAGGACCGCGCCCGCGGCCACGCTGGGCCAGCTGAGGGGAAGCATGATCCGCAGAAAAATAACCCCCTCAGAAAGCCCCAGGGTCCGGGCCGCGGCAATAAGCGCCGGATCGATCTGCTCAAAGGCCCCCCGCGCGGTCCGGTACATCAGGGGCAGGGAAACCGCCGCGGCGGCGATCACCGTGGCCTGCCAGGAAAAGACAACCCTCGCGCCGAGGCTCAGGAAGAAGCGGCCCAGGGGGCTGTTTCTGCCAAAGATGAGGAGGAGAAAAAAGCCCAGCACCGTGGGGGGGAGCACCATGGGCAGGGTAAGTATCCCGTCGGCTACGGCCCGTCCCGGCCCGCGCAAACCGCTTACCCAGCGGGCAAGGAGGACGCCGAAAAAAAAGGTAAAAACCATCGCGCCGCAGGCGGCGCGCAGGGAAATATATAAGGGCGACCAGTCCATTGGGAAAACTGTAGGGGCTAAAGGGGAACCATGTCAATCAATACGCGGCTCAGGCGCGCCCGCCTTGGCGCGGATGAACACGCCCCGGCGCGTTAGAAGGCGCGCTCCGCCGCGTCAGCCCTGTAAAATCTTCAGGGCCTCTTCCCGGTAGCAGTCCATCACATAGGGGATGCCCGTTACCTTGGCGCATTCTTCGGTGAGGGACATGAGGTCCTGCCGGCGGATGACGCTGGTATTAAAGCGCCGCGCCCCGGCCATAAGCTGCTGGAGGCCGACCTTGATCTTGTCCACGTAGCTGTACACGCCGATTGCCCCCAGGGGAAGCTGTTTGATTGCCCCGGCGCCCACGATGTCCTTGACCTTTTCATAGCACACGAAGATTTCCTCCGCCGAGGAGCCGAATTCGGCCACGGTTTTGGGCAGGCTGCGGTCCTTGATCCATTGGCCGATATTTTTCCCCACCATGCCGGGAATCATGAGGGCCCGGCCCATGCAGACCGCCTTTACATAGGGAGCGCCCAGGGCGAGGGCCTTGAACACATGGTCTTCCGCGGAAAAACCGCCGGCAAAGGCCAGGTCTGGAACCCGCCGGCCCGCGTTTGAGAGCCTTGCGGCAAACTCATAGGCGGCGCTGTGAAGGTAAACCGGCGGCACGCCCCACTCTTCCATCATACGCCAGGGGCTCATGCCCGTGCCGCCGGAGGCGCCGTCGATGGTGAGGAGGTCTATATGCGCGTCGGAGCTGTAACGCAGGGCCATGGCCAGTTCTTTCAGGCCATAGGCCCCGGTTTTGAGGGTTATGCGCTTGTAACCCAGGGAGCGTAGCCGCTCGATTTCCCGCGTAAACCCTTCCTGGGTAACAAAACCCAGCCGGCTGTGGCGCTCAAATTCCTTAACAGCCCCGGCCTTGAACGAGGCCTGCACAATGGGGTCCGAAGGGTCGGGGGTTACAATGTAGCCCCGTTTCTGAAGTTCCAGGGCCCGCTCAAGCTGGGCGACTTTGATTTCCCCGCCGATGCACTTGGCGCCCTGGCCCCATTTAAGCTCAATGGTTTCGATCTTATGCCGGTCAATGATATATTCCGCCACCCCCATGTTGGTATCCTCCACATTCATCTGAATGAGGATTTCGCCGCAGCCGCCGTGGTATTTCTTATAGGTTTCAATACGCCGGTCCATATCCGGGGCTTTGCGTACCTTTTTGGCCGGGGAAAGCTCCAAATCCGGGTCAATGCCGCAGACGTTTTCACCGCAAACGATGGTAACGCCGGAAATCGCCGCCCCCGCGGCAAAGTGTTCCCAGTTTTTACGGGCAATTTCAGTGGAACCCAGCGCGCCGGTAAAGACCGGGACGGCCATTTTCACCTTGGCGTCCCAGCCATAGGCGGTTTCAGTATTGACCAGGGGGAAACGGGCGTTATCGGGATTCGCCTCAACCCCCTGGTCCAGGCCCTCCGCGCCCTGGGCATAGCCCTGGATATTGAGGTGGGAATAATCCACCGGATAGTCCTTGTCGCCGCCGGCGGTTATATCCCCAAAGGGGCCGGGATAGATGAGTTCTCTGCCCCGGAAGCTGGCCCGGAAAACCTCGCAATTCCCTTGACAGCCGTCGATACACCGGGAACAGAGCCCGCTACAGGGGACCACGCTGCGGGAACGGTTCGCCGACCGGGTTGCGTCGTTGCCGTTTGGACGCTGTAAATTCATATACGCTCCTTGTATAGACCTGGTTACTAACCCGGTTGGTTAGTAACCAGGTCCTGTGGGTTTTTCAGACTAAAGCCCGCGGACTTCCAGCCCGGCAAAACCACGTTTTTAGTGGAATCAGTATAACATATTTCGCCGCCCGTGGTTAGGGAACCGCAGGAGAGGGGACTGTGGGGCCACGGAGGGGCGTTGCGGCGCTCTCCGGCTCGCCGGATAGTTTGGGAGAATTTATGCTTTATGAGAGAAGTGGTATCCTTAGTCTGACGGGATTAGGGAGCCGGAGCCGGTTTAAGCAAAACGGGAGGGAACGTCCCGAAAGGGAAGACCTCGTTTGGGAGAATAAC
>JAITHL010000180.1 GCA_031279975.1 Treponema sp.
CCAGAGTACGGCGGATTGCCTAACACCACCATTACCGGGGTGTTGTTCTTTATGCTGTTCGCCTCGTTAGCTTCGGCGGCAAGCCACTTTTCAAAAGGCAATTCCAGAACTTCCTTAATCGGCTCCTCCAGGCTGTTGGTCAAATACACCCGCAAACGGCTCTTGTCCTTGAATGAATACCCGGTTTCCTTGAGTTTCATGTCCAGTTTGAAATGCGCCATCGCGTAGGACGCCATGAGGATTTCAAAACCGTTTATTCTGGGGATTACATGCTTGTCGCAATAATCAATCCATGCGCCTTTGTTTTTTAAAAAATAGGAATATATTTTGTCTATTACCTCCGCAAGGAAGGTTCCGGTTCCGGTGGCGGGGTCAAGTATCTGTACCTTGTGTAATTCCACATTTTCGACTCTGCCATCCTTGCCCGGTATGCCGCGCTTTATTTTTGAATAGTCCGCCAGCCCTTTCGGTAAGCCGAATTCGCTTTTAAGAATATCGTCAACCGCCTGAACGATAAATTTAACCGCCGGGACGGGAGTATAATACACGCCTCTGGTTTCCCGTAACGCGGGATCATATTCGGCAAGAAACGTTTCGTAAAAATTGATATACGGGTCCTGCGCCGCCCTAGCGAATTCTTTTTGTATATCCGCTGTCGCTGCACAATTAAAAAGGTCCGCAAGCGCGTCTACAATCCAGGTGATACGGCTGTCAAGATTAATGCCGGCAACATAGTTAAAAAATTTCCGCAAAAAGGGATTTGACTGGGGTATCAGGCGCGGCGCAAGATAGCGGGTAAACGGCTCATCGGTTTTCTGGTTCAGCCGCGCCGCGAAAAGGCCGTAAGCGAGGGTCTGGGCGTAAATATCAGCGAATTCCGAAACTGCAAGATTATGAATAAGAATTTTCCTAAAGCCCGCATACTGACCGGAAAGGGTATCGTCATCGGTTTTATTGGTGAGCGCGTTTTTTATTATTCCCGCGAGCAGTTTTGATTTTTCCGCCATGGTCTTTGCGAGCTGCGCTGAATTGGAAATGGTCTTGCCGGAGTATTTTGTAAACCGGTCTGCTAATTCCAGAAAAACGGGAAACTGATTTTTGTCGGGGGATATGCCGCCCTTGGTTTCATGCGCCAACGCCGCCTGCGCCGCCAATTCGCCGTCAACAAAAAGCTGGAATGTAAGATAATTAGTAATAATTAAATTCTTAAGCGCTTGTTTATAGCGGTCAAATTGCTCTTTGTTGGTTTTGTTATCAATACCTACGGGAATATCTTTCGCTTCAATGTAGCCCAAGGGAATACCGCTTTTCGTTATGATATAATCCGGCGCGCCGCAGGCTATGTGTTTCGGCTCGTTGGTAACGGTGAGCCCGGCGGTGATATTTTCAAACAGGCTTTTGAGGGCGGGGCGGTAACTGTGTTCCGTGGCGTTTCCCGCCCGGTAGAGTTTGTCAACTTCGGCGGTGTACCGGGCGATTGCGGCTGCTGGGGCGGTCATTTTCCTATTGTATCACACCCATAGATAAACCGCCATAACCTGTCCGGCAATACTGAATTCTTGCCGCTTGGCAAAGTCAGGCCGTTATAGGCGCCTGCTATCTATAGAGCCGCTAACTGTTCCGCCGCTGTTTCCCAGGCTTGGGTTTTCAGGGCTATCGCCGCGTCCACTTCCTCCAGGCGGCGCTGCACCCGCCGGGCCCGCGCCGCCTGGGAATACACCGCCGGATCGGCAAGCTCCCCTTCCAGGGCCTTTTTTTCCGCCTCCAGCTCCGTAAGCTCCTGGAGTATCCCCCCTTCCTGCCGCCGCAGCCGCCGCAGCCGGGCCTGGCGCTGTTTTTCCTCCCCCCGCTGTTTTGCGGCTGCCGAAGGCTCCGGCGGCCGCGGGGCCGGGGGAAGCGCCGCCTCCCCCCCGGCGGCTATCCGGTCCAGGTAGTAGGCGTAGTTCCCATAGAAGAGCCGCCCGGCAAGCGGCCCAGAGCCGAGTTCCAAGGTCTTAGTAGAAAGGGCTTCCATAAAGGCCCGGTCGTGGGAAACAAAGATAATGGTTCCCGAAAAGGCTTGCAGGGTTTCCAGGAGTATATCCTTGGCGGAAAGGTCCAGATGATTGGCCGGCTCGTCCAGGATCAGCAGGTTCACTGGTTTGAGCAGCATCCGCAGGAGGGCCAGGCGGCTCTTCTCGCCCCCTGAAAGGACCCGGACCGGTTTATAAACCTCGTCCCCCCGGAAGAGAAAGGCCCCCAGCATATCCCGCAGCCGGGGGATCAGGGCGGTTGGGGACCGGGCTTCCAGATATTCCAGCGCCGGTTCGGAGCTGGTGAGGGTTTCCGCGGAGTCCTGGGAAAAATAGCCCGGACTAACGCCCGTTCCGTATTGCAAGGAACCCGTAAAGTCCGGATCGGCCCCGGCGAGGATGCGGAGCAGCGTGGTTTTTCCCGCACCGTTGGGTCCCGCCACCAGGAGCCGCTCCCCCGCTTCCACCAGGAGGTCCAGCCCCTCAAGGACCCGCCGGGAACCGTACTGTTTTCCCAGGCCCGATGCGTTCAAAACGATCCGCCCGCAATGGGGCGCGGGGGGGAAGGCGATGCGGAGCCGCTTGAAGGATTCAGGAAGCTCGACCCGTTCCAGCTTTTCAAGCATCTTGATCCGTTCCTGCACCATGGCGGCCTTGCTGGCCTTGTACCGGAAGCGGCGGATCAGGGCCTCGGCCTTGGCGATTGTTTCCTGCTGGTCCTCGTAGCGTTTAACCAGGCTTTCCAGTTCCCCGGCCCGGGTCCGCTCATAGGCGCTGTAGTTTCCCGGATACCGTTTGAGGCTTCCCTGGAAGAGCTCGTATACCTCGTTTACCGTAAGGTCCAGGAAATAGCGGTCATGGGAAACCAGGAGGTAGCCCCCGGTAAAGGAGCGCAGCCAGTCTTCAAGCCACGAGCGGGCCTCAATATCCAGGTAATTGGTCGGTTCGTCCAAGAGCAGGATGTCCGCCCGTTCCAGCAGTATCTTGGCCAGGGCTATCCGCATCTGCCAGCCCCCGGAGTATTCCTCCACCGGGCGCTCAAGATCGGACGCGGAAAACCCCAGGCCCGAGAGGACCATGGGGATATGCCGGGAGCGATCATAATACCCCGACTGCTCCACCGCCTCCCGCAGCCCCTGGTATTCTTCCAAAAGCCCGCGGGTATGCTCATCATCGGGCCGGGCGTTTTCCAGAAGCCGGCCCAGGGTTTCCAGGGAGCGCAGGAGGGCGGCGCTCTGTTCGTAGGCGGTTTCGGCCTCTTCCCGCAGGGTCCGGCCCCGGTGCAGCATCCCCGACTGGGGCAGATAGGCGATCCGGGCGCCCTTCTGAAGGGACCGCTCCCCGGAATCCGCCGGGAGTTTCCCCGCGATGAGCTTTAACAGGGTGGACTTCCCCGATCCGTTGGCCCCGGTTAGGGCGCAGCGGGAGCCTGATCCCAGGCGGAGCCCCGCTTCCTTGAGTATATCCCGGTCCCCATAGGCCAGGGAAATCTTGGTACACTGCACAAAGGCCATGGCTAGGGAAGGGCGTTTTTGGTAAAATAGATAATCGTCGGCGAGGCGGCCCGCCGGATTACCGTTAGCTCCTCCACGGCCTCCGGGGGAACATATTCAATCCTGATCTCCTGATCATCCAGTATATAGAGAAAATCAACCTGAAAGGCGCGGCCATCGGGGCCTCCCGCTTCCTCAAAGAGGAGGGAGAACGCGCCGGTATAGCGGTCCGCCAGTTTGGGGTCCAGGAAGAGCCGCATACGGATAGCCCCCCGGCCCGGCCCCTCCGCGGGAATGATATGGGGGACCAGGAGATCGTAGCCGGTCCAGGTAAAGCGGCCGCCAGGCGTAAAGACAAGGACGCCGCAGTTGATGCTGGCAAACCCCGGCCCCTGGCGGTATATGGCGCGGAACAGGGCGTCTTGGCGCTCCAGTTCCTGGATAAGGATGTTGTCCGGCGGCGCGGGCAGGGTAACAAAGATCAGGCGCTGGGCGGCCCCGCTTTCGTTGGGATACTGGACCAGGAGCTCAGTATCCGATTGGAGGGTCATGGAAACCTGGGACCCTTCAAAATACCAGGTCCGCCGGCCGTCCCGCCGGATGCGGGTATAGGAAAAGGTCCGCTCCAGGCCGGGCATACGTATCCGGACAAGCCCTTCGTCCGCCCCGGGGGAAAAACTCCAGCCCTGCCGCAGGGCCTCAATATCAATACGCCCGGAGGAAAGCATGTCCCGGTAGGATGCGGCGTACCAGGATTTGGCGAGCGCCTGGTCTAATTCCTGGTCTTCTTCCTGGCCGCCCTGCTGGGGCTGGGCCGGCAAACCGCCGTTCTCTTCAAAGAGCTTAAGCCGGTAGGAAAAACAATAACCCTTGGTTCCTTCAACGGTAAGGACCTGGTACCACTGGCCGGACAGGGGGGCGCCGGCGGTATTGACCGGCGGGGCGCCTTCGGTTGCTTTGATGATCTTGATGATCTGCCCTTTTTTGAGCCGGTATACCCGCCGGGAAGCGTTATCCGGGGTTTCCCGGATGGGAAGGCCGTCCTGTAGCACTTCCGCGTAGAGCAAGGCGTACTCCGCAAAGGCGGCGGACCATTCCCGGGCCTGGCTTTCGTTTTTTGCCAATTCAAGCCAAGCCAGGGGGACTTCAAACTTGTCGAATTCCCCATAACGGTATGCTTCGGGAATGCCCGCCACCCAGACCTGGTTGATATTGGACTTAATATACACCGGCACTATGGTTCCCGCCGGAATGGCCGGATACTCCGTGGGCCACAGGAGTACGCCCCAGCCCAGATGCCGTCCGCAGCCGCTAAGCAGGGCTGCCCCCATAAGCAAGCCCAGGGCCAGCCGGATATGCTTTAATCCCATAAGACCTCCCATGGGAATATAATCCACCGGCAAGAACATTTTGTAAAGCCAATGCCGTGTTGAACCCGCGGTTCGCAATCAGCGGCTTCCCAGGGGACGCTGATTAAACACGGCCATTGTAACAAGGCCCGCAGATTAACGCGGATTGCCACTGATTAACGCGGATTACCGGTAACAAAACCTTGCTAATCCGTGTTGAACCCGCGGTTCACAATCAGCGGCTTCCCAGGGGAGCCGCGCATAATCCCCCGGCGCTATCCCGGTCCGGGATAGCCAGCCCTGGGGACCTCCAGGGCGCGGCGGGCCGGGCGGCCAAGTAAAGGCCCCTGTTTTTTTCACGGAAATTAGTGAATTATCCTATTGCCTACAGCGGATAGAGGGTATACACTAGGGCAACGCCGTCCTTGAGGGGGGCAATTTATCCATAAGCGAGGTAATCCATGCAAACCGCTCTATTTGGACGCTTGACACAAGCTCCAGAACCGGCCCAAACTGAAGAGGGCCGTTTATCCGTTTCCCGTTTCCCGTTTCCCGTTTCCCGTTTCCCTATATAATTAGAAGAAACTTTTTACTTTCCGCGCTTGCCCTTTTCCTGCTCGCGTTTACCGCTTGCGAAGGCCCTGCCGGACCCATGGGGCCTCCGGGACCCCAGGGTGAACAGGGCAATAAGGGCGACACCGGTGAGACCGGTGAGAAAGGCGGCAAGGGCGATACCGGAGAGAAAGGCGAGACCGGTGACAAGGGGGATACTGGCGAGAAAGGCGACAAGGGGGATACCGGCGAGACCGGGCCCGCAGGCAGCGATCCCGTTGCCCTTACCGCCGCCTCATGGCAGGACGGCGAACTGAAGGCCGGCAGCGTCCACTGGTACTCCTTCAGCGCCCTGAGTTTTATAACTTACCCCATACAATGGAACGACGCGGGCAACGGCGACAATACCAAAGACGCGAAGGTTAAGGTTTCCGCCTACAAAGCCGATGGCACTAGCCTTTTTACGGATCAGACTAACGGGTATACCACCCCTAAAACCATCACCGGCTATACCGGAACGGTCTATCTCCGCGTGGAAAGCATACTTTCCGCGGTGGGCGGAACTTACGCCATTAAGTATAATGACCCGGCCGCCACGGCGAGCGCCTTGACCAGCGGTTCTTGGCAGACCGGAAACATTGCCACCGCCAGCAGTACCCAGTTGTACAAGTTTACCGCGGCAAGCGGGACCATCTATGGCGTACAATGGAATGACACCTACGACGGCAGCGGAACCTATACTGGGAAGGTGAATGTTTCCGCCTACAGGTCCGATGGGACCGCCTTTTTCAGGGATGCGGCCGTCGGTTATACCGCCCCCAGAACCATCTCCGGCTATACCGGAACGGTGTATCTTCAAGTAACGCCCAATAGCTCGTCAACAGGAACTTACGCCGTCAGGTACGAAGCGTATAATCCGGCCGCTTCCGCGAGCGCCTTGGCCAGCGGCTCTTGGCAGACCGGGACCCTTACCGCCGTCAGCAATGTACACTGGTACAGGTTTACCGCGGCAAGCGGAACCACCTATAGTGTGTCCTGGGATGATTCCTACAGCGGCAGCGGAACCTATACTGGGGATTTGTATGTTTCCGCGTACAAGGCCGATGGGACCGCCCTTTTCACGGATGCGGATACCGCGTATAGCACTCCCCAAACCATCTCCGGCTATACTGGAACGGTGTATCTTCAAGTGAAGCCCTATGGGGGGGCATCGTACTTAGGAACCTACGCCATTAAGTACCAATAACTAGGACTGGAGGGTTCTAGGGCAGGGGGCGTTCCCGCAGGGGGGCGCCCCTTTTTTGTATCCGGCGGCTTCCTGGGGAAGCGGTGTTTAAACACGGCCATTGTAACCAAGGACCGCGGATTAACGCGGATTGCCACGGATTTCCGGTAACAAAACCCCGCTAATCTGTGAAAATCTGTGCTAATCTGTGAAAATCCGTGTTAATTCGTAAAAAGCTGAACCACCTATAGAGTATAATGGGATGATTCCTGCCAAGGCAGCGGAAGCTATACTGGGGATGTGAAGGTTTCCGACTACAAGGCCGATGGGACTGCCCGTTTCACGAATGTGGACAGCGGTTATACCGCCCCCAGAACCATCTCCAGCTATACCGGAAGGGTGTATCTTCAAATGATACCCTATGGCTCATTGTCATCGTACTTAGGAACCTACGCCATTAAGTACCAATAACTAGGACTGGAGGGTTCTAGGGCAGGGGGCGTTCCCGCAGGGGGCGCCCCTTTTTAGTATCCGGCGGCTTCCTGGGGAAGCGGTGATTAAATCTGGTTTTTAAACATAGTCCGCGGATTTTTGAGCCGGTTGCTTTTGTACAGGCTCCTATCCTAGGGAGCCGCGGCGGGGGTTCCATGCCCCCGGAGGCTTCACTCAAAGCTGACGCCCCCGCTCTGGTTTATCCGCACTTTGTACCGGTCTCCGGGAACCGCGTAACGGTGCAGGGCGCTGCCGTTTACCGAGCGAAGCCCCATGTCCCGGGCAAAGCCCTCATCCGTTAAAAGCCGCGCCAGGCTTTCCCGGTAGGCCGGGGGGATAAACCCGTAATCATCCTCTTCCGGTATCTCCGCCAATTCCTTATGGAGATACACGCCCTGGTTTGCGGCCACCCGGTTGCTGAATACCCGGTAGGGTATGGCGATGTTTTTTTGCCGGCCCAGGGCGATCTCGGAATAGCTGAAATTCAGGACCATGCAATCAAAATAAATATCCTGTCCTGGAATGGCGATGTCCTTTTGCCATGCCGCGCGGGGGACGGCGCTGTCCTCGTCAACCGCTTGGTATTGGAGCCGCAGCGCCGTGGTTCCATTGGCAACCGATAGTATCCGCACGTCGAATACCTTCTCGCTTTGCGCAAGATACTTGATCGCTATGGATAATTCACGGATACGCTTTTCCCGTTCCACGAATTGATGCACCCCGTTGGTCAGCTTTATAAGGCCCGCCAGGGCGGTAAGGCTGAGGATAAGGCCCGCCAAAAGGGGGAGCAGTACGGTCAGGCTGGTAAAAAGTTTTTCCAGGGCCTCAAAAACAGCTGAAACCGCCGAGGCCGCGGTCATCCGTCTGTTGCCTTGGGAGGCGGAACGGAGCAACAGGCTTGTTTTATAAAAACTCTGGAAAAAAAAGAGCCCCGCCCCTATGCCAAACAAGAGGAGGAACCCAACCGCCAGGCCCCGGAAACTCAGGAGCCCCGGCAGCAGGGCGTCCAGGGCCTCAAGCCGGGCGAATAGGGCTGATTGCAAGGTCTCGGTTTCCACAGTGCCCCCGCTTTATTCGGCGATGAATTCAACAGAGCCGGTTTGTATATGCACCGCCGCGTCATACCAGCGGCCCGCCTTGAAGCGGGCGGTGTTTTGCATATCATGGATCGCGTTCCCGGTTATGATTTTTTTGAGGGCCCCGTTGTCAAGGCCGCCGTAGGTTTGCGCCTCCTGGTAATAACGCGCCAGGTTCCTTTGGGCATCCCCGCTTAACTTAAAATCCCGGTAAATTCCGGGGAATCCATCCTGTCCGTACAGACCGGCAATTACCGCCCCCTTGTCTGGAGCAATCCTATCGGTGAAGAGGCGGTAGGGAAAAACCCAATACACCCGGTGGGCGAAGACGCCTTGAGGTTCTTCATATTTCAGGAAATCAATAAAGAGTTCTTCCCCCTCCAGCAGGAATTCCTGGACCGCGATGGGCGTTTGGCTGGAAAAAAGCGCTTCCATGCCGTCTTTATCAATATCGTCCGCCGTGAGCGCGTAAAACCGCGTTTCCACCCGCAGCATACCCTTATCCCGCTCCAACAGTTTAAAACGCAAGGGCAGGGCAACCTTTTTCAGGAAGCGCAGTTCCTGTTCCTTAGCGGCCTCCCGCTTGGCCTGCCAATTGGTAAAACAGCCCCGAAATCCGGCAAAGCCCAAAAGCGCAAGCCCCAAGACGGCGCCCATGAAAATACGCCGGTTAAACTTTTTCATACATCCCTCTGCGCGGGCGCGTTGGGAAACCGAATTCCCAGCAACCCCCTGGTCAATGCGCGCTCGTATCTTTCTATAATTATAGAAAAGAACCTAGGGCCATAACAAGCCGGAACCAAGTAACCGGAGGCCGCCGGGGGTCTTCCCCCTTTCATAAGCCCCCGCCGGATGGTACAATGGCCTTGGTTACTAAGGTTATTGGTCGCGGACCGCCGGTCCGCAATCAGCGCTTCCCTAATACCATTGCAAGGAGCAATCATGAAACTCATCTTCCTGGGCCCGCCCGGCGCGGGCAAGGGTACCCTCGCCGCCCAGGCGGTACGTATGCTGCGCATACCCCATATTAGCACGGGCGCCATTTTTCGTTCCGCCATCGGCGCGCAAAGCCCCCTGGGGATCAAGGTAGCGGCTATTATCGGCGCGGGAAAACTGGTGGACGATGCAACCACCATAGCCCTGGTACAAGAGCGGCTTGCCCAGGAGGATGCGCGGACGGGCTATATCCTGGACGGTTTCCCCCGGACCATTCCCCAGGCCCAGGCCCTGGCGGGATTCTCCGTGGTGGATAGGGTTATCAACTTTGATCTGAGCGACGCCGCGGTGGTGGAACGGCTTACGGGACGCCGGGTATGCCGGAATTGCGGCGTTAATTACCATATCCTGTTTAACGCGCCGAAGCGGGAGGGGGTCTGCGATAGCTGCGGCGGGGAACTCCTCATCCGGGATGACGACCGGGAAGGGGCAATACACAAGCGGCTCCAGGTTTACCGGGATCAAACCGCGCCGCTCATCGATTTTTACCGGGCACAGGGGCTCTTAGTTGATGTGGACGCCCGCCCTCCAGCGGATACGGTGGCCGCGTATTTTAAGCGGGCCGCCGGCTTGGACTAACGGGGCCTTACCCTAGGGCAACGCTGATTAAATCAAGTTTTTAAACACAGCCCGCAGATTGCGCTGATTACCGCTGATTTCCGGTAACAAAATCAGTGTTAATCCGTGAAAATCCGCGTTAATCCGCGGTCCCTTTTGATAATGCCGAATAAATCAGTGTTGCCCTAGGGGGCCGGCGATCCGGTCTCCGGCCCGCAAACGCGAACGGGTCCGGCTGAGAATCAGATCGATTTGTTCCAGTTCCTCCAAACAGGCCTTTTCTGTAGGCGATGTTTCCAAGGCCCGGAATATGCCGCCGTTGCGGATCACCAGGCGCTTGGCCGCCCCCAGGGCTAGGAGGGGATCATGGGTGGCGATAAGCACGAGCTTCCCATGCCGGGAGAGCAGTGCGAGGGCTTCGCGGCGGTCAACCCCGGCGTTTTCGATCTCGTCAATAAGCACAATCGCGGAATTGCTCATATAGGCGCAGTCGGCGATCATGAGGGACCGGGACTGGCCGCCGGAAAGCTGGGTAACCTTGGTCTGCCGGGAAAAGCGTTCCCCCGCCAGCTTGTTGGCCTGCTGGAAGCAGCGTTCCGTTAAGGCTTCCACCGCATCCGCCATCCGGGAACGGGCGTGCATGTCCAAAAATTCCGCCACCGTCAGGTCCATCACAAAATTCATGTTCTGGGAAAGCTCCGCGATGATCCGCCCCTCAAACCGGAAGCGGTCCTCTTCGCTTACCGCTTTGCCGTTGAGGAGTATCCGCCGCCCGGTGGGCGTATCTCCCTGGGCTAAACATTCAATATCCGCCAGGAGGCGGCTTTTCCCCGAACCGGTGGGGCCCACAATGGAGACCGCCTCCCCCGCGTGGATGGTACACTCCGCGGCCTCCGCTTGGCCGGACTTATCCCGCCCGCCCAGGATGGTAAGGGACGCCACGCGCCGGGCCGGTTCCGCCTCAGCCATGGCCTCAAGAAAATAGATGAGCCGGTCAGGCAGTTCCGCCGCGTTCAGGCCGAATTCCTCAAGCCATTGGCTGTCTACCGCCGCGACGGCCTGATCCAGCGGTTTGGCCGTATCCAGGGCCGGCAGGTTGAGGTTCAGCAAGAAATCCCGGACCAAGGGGTAGGCTTCGGTTAAACGGACCAGGGGCCAGGTCCGTATTCGTTCGGCAATATCCGCGTCAGGCATCGGTAAAGTCCATTTTACGCATCATGCCCATTTGATAGGCTTCGCCGATGCGGATTTCCCCGGTGCAATAGGCGCAGGCGGCGGCGGGGGTGGTAAAACGCAGGCGCATATCCCGCAGGGAGCTAAGGTCCCGGGCCTCAAGGGTTTTTTTTGCCAGGAGAAAGGCGCCTTGGCCGGTAATGCCGTTTACAAAGAATATCCGGGCCCGCCCGTTGGCCTGGCGGACCCCCCAGGAGAACACCTCCCGCTCGGCCTGGGATACTATATCCCCCTTGGTGATAACCACAACATCGGCGAATTTCAGCATGGGCCCGATCTTCCGGGGGGTGTGCACCCCGGCAAGGCAGTCCACCACGCAGACCCCCAGGACGCCGGTGATGTGGGGGGAACAGCGGTTGCAGAGGCCCGCGCTCTCGGTGATCAGGATGTCCAATTCCCGCCGCAGGCCCCAGGCCGCGCAGCCCTCCACGTTGTTCACAAAGAAGTGATCGGGGCAGAATTTACCGGAAAAGCCCGCCTGCACCGGTACGCCCATCTCCTCATACCGGGCCTTGTCAAAACCCGTCAGGCAGTCGAATTTGACGACCCCGGTTTTTTCCTCCAGGTGTTCGATAAGCCGCAGGATGACTGAGGTTTTTCCTGAAGAGGGCGGGCCGGCCACGGTAATCAGTTTCACCGGCCCGCTTCCTTGGGCAGGGAACGGGCGGTAAGGGCCTCAAATTCGTCCTGGGTAAGATCATGGTGATAGAAGAGCCGGTAGTATTCCCGGACCTGTTCGTATAAATCGAAATCCGCCCGATCGGGATAGAGGAGCTTGGTGAGCCAGAGCATACCAAGATAGCGGTTGATCGACGGGGGCATACCGAGCCAGTTGTAGGGACCCGCCGGCGCTTCATAGTAGGTTCCCCGCCGGATAGCCTTGAGTTGGGACCAGACCGGATCCGCGGCGGCCTGGGAATACATGCCCTTGGGGGAAAAAAGGATATAATCCGGGTTCCACAGCAGTATCTGTTCCAGGTCCGTTTCATTGCCGCTGCCCCGGGACGCGGGGTTGTCCACCGCCGCCATATTACCGGCTATATAATCGAGGACCTCGGCGTGGAAGGTCGTTGCCGCCAGGACGCTGAGTCCCGAATCCCCCAGGCAGTAGAGTATCGAGGGTTTATCCCCTTCCCGCTGGGCCATAATGCGGTCCGTTTGGCTTAGGACCCCTTCGCAGTATTGGGCCAGGGCTTCCCCCTGGGCTTCCCGGTCCAGGAGCCGGCCCAGGGAACGGAAGGCTTCGGGGGTGGAGCGCAGGGTGGCGGTGATATGGACCGCCGGGATTGCGAGGGACCCGGTAATACTGTCCATATCCTGGGCTATGGTTTTTTTCGCCTCCCCAATATCGATTATCAACTGGGGCCCCGCGTTGGCTATGGTTTCCAGGTTCAAATCCTGGCTGCCGTAAAATTGGCCGACCATGGGCAGGCTGGCCAGTTGGGCCGGGAGGTAGGCAAGCTGTTCCGGGGTATAGGTCCCGGCGCTGGTAACGAGCAGCTCCGGCGCTAGGGCGGCCAGGTACATCTGGGCCAGGGCGCCGGTGGGGGAGACCTTGGCCGGCGCGGCGGGAACCTCAACCCGCCGTCCCGCCGAATCCGTAAAGGTCTTGGTCCCGGCCTGCGGTTCGGACTTTTTCTCCCCGGAACAGGCCGCCAGCAAAAAGGCAAGGCAGATACCCAATAACCATGCCTTCGGCGGGCGCTTGCCGGGTCCGCCGGTAAGCGCCATAGCGCGTTTCTTCATATATTACTCCTTTATGCAAACTAGAGGCGCTTGCAAAATTGTGATTTTGCAAGCGCTGCTTCTAAAAAAAGCATGTTTCGCAGCCCTTAGAGCCTGTTCAAATTGTAGATTTTTGCGGTCCATGACCGCAAAAATCCCGATTTTCGGGCTCTTAGGCGAGAAACCGCCAGTGAACCAAAGGTTCACAAGCCAGCGCAAAAATAACCGGTTTTTGCGACTGGCTCGCTATACAATCGGCTCGCACCGGAGCCGGCCTTCAGCGTTCTGCCGGAGGCGTACCGGTACGCCGTAGAGGGACTTGATAAGTTCGGCGGTGATCGCCGCTTCCGGCGCGCCGAGGGCCGCGATCCGCCCGTCCCGGAGGGCAAGGATACGGTCCGCGAAGAGCAGGGCCTGTTCCGGGTTATGGGTGCTCTGGATCACCGTATACCCGGCCTTGACCAATTCCTTGACCCGGGAGAACAGGCGCAGCTGGTTGCCGTAATCAAGATTCGCCGTGGGCTCATCCATAATAAGGACCTGGGCTTCCTGGGCCAGGGCGCGGGCGATCATGACAAGCTGCCGTTCCCCGCCGCTGATCTTCATGTAGCCCCGGGAGCGCAGGTGGAGTATGCCCAGGCGGTTGAGGGCCGCTTCCGCGGTCCGCATCTGAGCGGCCCCTGGGGAGGAAAGGCCGTTAATCTGGGCGGCGGTTCCCATAAGGGCCATGTCCAGCACGGTGTAATTATAGACCGGCGCATGGGACTGGGGCACATAGGCGATCCGCCGGGCAAGCTCCGGGGGCTTAATACTCCGTACCGGCGCGCCCTGGACGAGGACCTCCCCGGCATGGACCGGCTGGAGGCCCAGCATACAGTGGAAGAGGGTGCTCTTCCCCGCGCCGTTAGCCCCAAGGACGCAGAGCAGCTCCCCGGGCCGGGTTTGAAAACTGACGCGCTCCAAGACCCGGCGCCCGCCGTAGGAAAAAGAGAGCTGGTTTACCGTGATGCTCATACCGCCTCGCTTTTGCGGAGGATCAGCCACATAAAAAAGGGCGCCCCCACAATGGCCGTTAGAATACCAATAGGTATCTCGGTGAGAAAAAGGTTCCGGGAAATATTGTCCACCCCCAGGAGGAAGAGGGCGCCTCCCAGCATACAGGCGGGGAAGAGCCGCCGGTAATCGTTGCCTGCCAGCCGGCGGCTAAGATTCGGGATCACCAGCCCCACCCAGCCGATGAGTCCGCTGACCGATACGCTTGCCGCGGTTATCAGGGTTGCGCAGACTATGGCCGTGATGCGCAGCAGCTTCACGTTGACCCCCATAGTGAGGGCTTCGCCTTCCGGCAGGGTGAGCAGGTTTACCCGCCAGCGCAGGAGTATGAGGGGGATGATCCCAAGGGTCATGGGAACCGCCGCGAAGAGTACATAGGCCGGTTTGGTTTTGGTCAGGGAGCCCATCATCCAATAGGTGATTTCCGGCAGTATGTTGTTCGGGTCCGCGGCCAGCTTGATAAAGGAGGTTCCCGCGTTGCAGAGGGAGGAGATCATGATCCCCGTGAGGATGATCCGTAGCAGCTTGGCCCCCCGTCCGATCCGGGCGGTGAGCAGTACCGCGGCGATGGTCAAGAGGCCCCCGGCAAAGGCAAAGGCGGTTACCAGGGGCCGGGACAACTGGAGCAGTATCGCCAAAGCCGCGCCGGCGGCGGCCCCCGATGAAGCGCCCAGCACATCCGGGGAGGCCAGGGGGTTTTGAAACACCCCCTGATAGGCGGCTCCGGCCATGGAAAGGCACGCCCCCACCATGCAGGCGAGGAAGATACGGGGCATACGGACCTTCAAGAGTATCGCCCGCATGGGGGCGTTGACCCTAAGGCCCCCGGCCCATTCCGGGAAGAGGAGGGCGAACAACTCCCGCGGCCCCACGGGATAGCGGCCGTGGGCAAGGGAAAGGAGTATCGCCGCGCAGAGCAGGCCCGTAAGGAGCAGCATGATCTGGGGGTAGCTTGGGGAAAAGCGCCGCGGTCCGGTCCCCAGGGGGAACCGGCGGCGCGATTTTTTGCCTTCCAGGGGCATACTATTCTCAAGCATCGCCGCCCCCTCAATAGCGCAGGCTTACCATAAGCTGGTAGCTCCGCCCGGCCAGGGGCGAATTGTAGCGGATCTCATAGTAGGTATCCAAGAGATTTTCGATTCCCAGGGAAAGGGCGCAATACGTGGTGATTTCCAGGGTCCCCTTGAGGTGGACCAGCGCATAGCCCGCTAATTCCGCGGTCCCCGCGGTGTTTACCCACCGGCGGCTGATATACTCAAGCCGGGGAAGCAGGCTGAGGGAACGGATCAGGGCGCCTTCCCCCAGGGGTTCGGGGATGGGTTTGATCTGCGCGGAGGCGTTCAGGGTAAACTCAGGATAATAGGGGATGGCCTGGACCTCCCGGTCTTCCCGGTGGTTGAGGGCGTATTGGTTTACCGAAAAACTCACGGCGGCGCTGAAATACTTGTTCGGGAACCATTCCCCCGCCGCCTCCAAGCCGTAGAAGGAGGTGGAGTCCAGGTTGCGCGCGTAGTTCAACTGATAGCTCGGATAGCTTGGGTCGGGTACGGCGACCTCCACGATCTTGCCGGTCATCAGGGAGTAGTACAGGGCCCCGTTGAGGCTGAACTGTTGGAAGAAGGCCCCCCGGTAGCCCAGCTCAAAATGATTGGCGATTTCAGGCCCTAGCCCTGGATTGGGCAGATTCCGGCCAAAGCGGGTGGAGTAGCGCTGGGCCATGGCGGGGAAATGATTCTTCCGGGCGTAGGTGAAGCGGAATTCCTGATCCGGCGTAAGGGTATAGAAGAGCCCCGCCTGCCAGGTATATAAAAACATGGTACGGCTTTGGACCGTATAGTAGCCCGCGTTAATCCATTGGAGGAATTCGTTTTCCTCCCCCCAATACTCGATGGGGACCAGGCCGTTAAACCCGAACCCCCCTTTGAAGGCCAGGGGTTGCCAGGGATTGGCGGTCCACTCGGCCCCGAAAGACCAGGTATCCTCATTGATCCGCAGTATTTCGGTCATGGCGTCTTCCCCAGGAAAGCCGGCGTAGCCGCCCTTGAGTCCCCGGTGGTTTTCTTTCTTGTAGGTGAGGGCCCCGGACGCCTCGTTCCAGCTATTGATACGCCAGGTTCCGGCCAGCCTTCCCCCCAGGGAGTATTCGTCATAGTCCGAATGGGGCAGGTGTATGCCCAGATCATAGTGGAGCCGGTCCCGGTATTCATCCAGGCGGTTATCGTATTTATCAAAGTAGGCCAGGAAGCTGAGGGAGATTGGCTCTTGGGTAAAGGCCGCGTTCAGGGCGGCGCTTTGGCGCTTCCATACCGGCCAGTCCCAGAGGACAAAATCCGGGGAAATTTCCCGGACCCGTATATCAGGCGGGGACACTCCCTTATCAGCGTTTTGATAGGTCCAGGAAAGCCAGATATCCAGGGCCGGGATAGGGGTGAGGCCGCCCATAAGGCTGATTTTTAGGTCCCGGGAGTCTGAATACAGGCGGTCGCCCGTTCCCTGGGGGTTTTCGCTTGCCGGTTCAAAGGCGCTGCTGAGCCGGAAATGGTTGATGTCCCGGAATTGGAACACCCCTCTTCCATAGCCGTACTTGAGTTTGGTCCCCGCGGCGGCCACGGTGGTGGAATCCGCATAGCCCAGATCCCGGTCGAAATTCACGCCGCTGCGGAGCATGAGTTCCAAGGGCTCCTTGGGTTTCGCGGTCCGCATGAGCACCGCGCCCCCCAGGGTGTTCGCCCCTAACAGGCTTGAACTGAAGCCCTTTTGGATTTCCACGCTTTCCAGGTCCCCGGTGAGGAAGCGGGCCGCGTCCCCTTCGCCCCGGTAGGGGTTTGCCATGAGGATGCCGTCGATAAAAACCGGCACCGAATCGGCGCCGAAGCCCCGGACCGTAAAATTAGAGTCCCCCCGGCGTCCGCCCCCTGAAAGTATCACCCCCGGCACAGAGCGCACCGCCTCCCACAGGTCCCGGCTCCCTTCCCGGTCCATCTCCTCGCGGGTGATTTCCTCCGGCCTGTCCCGGTTCGCGGTAACGCCCGTTTCTGGAAGCCGGTAGACCTCTTCTTCTTCCCCGTACTCCCCAGCCGCGTCCGCCCCGGCTATCCCCTCTGGCTCCCCCGCTTCCGCGCCCCCCTCCGGGGGGGAAGGGGGCGTTTCGGCGGGGCGCTCCCCCTCCGCGGGGGGGCTTGGGCTTTGCCCAAACCCGGAAGGGGGCGCGATGAGGAGCAGCCCGGTTAAAACCCAGGGGGCTTTAATTCCCATGGGGATTCCAGGCGCTGTTCACCCAGGGGGGCGGGAGATTCACCCCCCCTTCAATCTTGATCCGTCCGTCCAGCTTAGGGGTAACCACCCCCTGGTCGTAGATGTACTCCGCCACCGCGTGATAGAAGAGGATGTCCAGGAGCTTTTTATTGGTCCCGCCGGTGGCGAGTATCGTGTAGTATACGCCTGATGCGTTATAGTCGGTGGTGCAGATACGGTAGACCCTATTGTCGTCGATGTCCTGGCCCTTATACTTGAGGGTTCCCGCCTTGATCCGCCCGTGCCAGTACTTGTCCGCCCCTTCGTCTCCGGAAATTTCGTCCCCCGGCAGGGAGGGCGCTTTGGGATACTCTATGGTGTAGCGTATTTCCTTGGAGACCATGCCGAAGTCGCCGGTATCATGCCCGCCCCGGCCCATGTGGGTAACCGCCGCCACAGAGCCGGGTATTAGGGTGGAAACCGGGTCCTCATTGCCGCCGTTGGTGAGGCCGAAGAATGTTTTGAGCTGCGTTCCGGTTAAACTGATCAGGGCGATCTTGTCCTTTCTGCCGTCCGGCTGCACCACGCCCGCGAGGGTCCCCAGGCGGACGGTTCCTTGGGGAAGCACGTTGTCGATAAAAGCGCCGTTGAGGAAGACGAAATCGATCTCCTCACCCAGGATTTCCCGCACATACCAGGCAACGGCGTCGGTAAACAGGTCCCCCAGGGCGGTTTCCTGCACCCTGGTCAGCCGGTCGGTATTCGGCCTGCCCGCGGGGAAAAAGCGGCTTGGGGGGAGGTCTTGGGCAAAGATATATTCCCCGGCGGCCCGTCCCAGCTCGAATTGGGCGTTTGCCCAATCAATCGCGTTCTTTGCGTCCGGGGTCCCGGTCTTGGCCTCGCTGCGGGGGGAAGTGCCCTTGCTGTTGGTTGAGGCGGCCCACACATGGTAGCTTATCTTGTTTTCAAGGCCCGTAAGCTCCGCCGTAACCGTGGGGGCGTCCGCGGGGATGGGGGCGGGGAATTGAACCGCCTGGGCGGGGTCGCTGCCGGCGCTGTAAAAAACCGTATAGGACGGAACGCCGCTTACCTGGTCCCAGGTAAGGGTGAGCTTCCGGTTGCCCGGGGTAAGGGTTTTGATTACCGGGGCCGTATCAGGCGCCGCCCCGGGCGCGGCGGGGCTTGCGCTTTCCCTGCTGTATTCCGACTTGCCCGCGGTATTTTCCGCCTGGACCCATAGGGTATAGGTCTGGCCGTTGGCAAGGCCGGCAAGTACCGCCCCGGGGACCGAAACGGCGTTTACGGCGCTTCCTTCCGGGGGAAGGGAGGTGGCGGAACTTCCCTCTATAGAGAAGACATTATAGGTAAAGGCGTCTTCCACGGCCCCCCATTTGAGTTCCAGCATGGCCTCGCCGGGATACACGGTTATTTTGCCGGGGGTTTGGGGCGGCGGGACCGGGATGCCGGAGGTGGTTTCACTGTAAGCGGAAACCCCCAGATCGCCGAACACCGAGCGGACCCACACATAGTAGGTCTGCCGGTTTGTTAAGCCGGTAATGGTTGAGGTTACTAAATTGGAGGCCGTGGGCGCGACTGTTCCAAAAAGGGACGCCGATGCGGGGCTTGCGGATGTACCATAATAGACCTCGTAGGTTGGTTCAACGCCCTGGGCCGAGGCGACCTTGGTCCACTGGGCAACCAGGGACGTATTCCGGGCGGTGAGCTGTACGCTTCTGGGCGCGGCGCCTACCAAGGGCAGGCCCCCAGGATCGTTGTCCAATTTGCTTTCGCAGGCAACGAACAGGAGCGCCGTCAACAGGGCGGCGGTAAGAAAAACCCGCTGGTACGGCGCGGCGGCCCTGGAATATACTATACGTTCCATGTCCTACTCCAATGCGGCATAGGCGATCCGGTTGGGCCCGCCCATAACAAAGAGCCCCTTGCCATAGCAAACGGCGTTAATGGCGGTGGTATCGCCGTTAAATTGGGTGTTTTCAATCTTGGTCCAGGTGGCTCCCCGGTCGGTGGAATAGGAAGCGTTGCCCGCCGTATCCGCCAGGACAAGCACCCCCTTCCCATAGCCGAGGGCGCTTACCATTTTGCCGTCGCCGATCCGAATAGGGCCGGATTGGGTCCACTCGCTGCCGTCCGTGGAATAGGCCGCTTTCCCCGTGCCGTCATCCTTCCCCCCGGCGGCGATAAAACGGCCTTCGGCAAAGATCAGGGCGTTAATAAAACCGCTGTCGAATATGACTTCCGGACTTTTCCCTGTCGCCGCGCTGGCCCCGGTCCATTGGCCGGCGGGATCATCGGCCCAGGCCGCGTGGCCTGATCCGCCGCCCGCCACATAGCGGTTGTTCCCGTATGCCAGGGCATTGATAAAGCCGCTGGAGCCGGTAGCGGTAAAGGTTGTTTTTTCGCCCGGAAGGGTGGTCCATGTGCCGGAGGCGCTGGTACTATAGGCTATTCTGCCCGCGCTGCCGCTGACGAGGTAGACGCTGCCGTAGACCCCGCCTTTGGCGTTGAAATTGGCATCGTTGCTGCCGGTTGCGGTCCAGGTCTTGCCGTCGGTGGAGTATGCCCAATTCTTATTGTTGCTGCTGCCGCCGGTGGCTATAAAGGCACCGTTCCCAAAGTACACGTGCATATTGCTTGTGCCAAGGGCCTCCTTATTGGAAGCCTGCGTCCAGGTTTTGCCGTCGCTGGACCACGCGGCGTACCCGTTGATTCCTACCGCCACAAACACCCCGTTGCCAAAGGCTATTTTATTGATGCTTGCGTTGGCCAAATCAACCTTGGTCCAGGTCTTGGGCGTTTTGGGCGTTTGAGGCTGGACGGCGCTTTCCGGCGACGCATAGGCGATTCTGCCGTTTGAACCGGCCATGACAAAGGTTCCCCCGCCGTAGCAGACGCTGTTAATGGCGGCGGCATCGCCGTTAAATTGGGTGTTTTCAATCTTGGTCCAGGAGGCTCCCTTATCGGTGGAATAGGAAGCGTTGCCCGCCGTATCCGTAATGACGAAGACCCCGTTCCCATAGCCGAGGGCGCTTACCATTTTGTTGTCGCCGATCTGAATAGGGTTGGATTGGGTCCACTCGTTGCCGTCCGTGGAATAGGCCGCCTTCCCCGTGCCGCTATCCAGCCCCCCAGCGGCGATAAAACGGCCATCGGCAAAGATCAGGGCGTTAATAAAACCGCTGTCGAATATGACTTCCGGGCTTTTTCCTGTCGCCGTGCTGGCCCCTGTCCAATTGCCGGTGGGATCAGCGGCCCAGGCCGCGTGGCCTGATCCGCCGCCCGCCACATAGACGTTGTTCCCGTATGCCAGGGCGTTGATAAAGCCGCCGGCGCCGGTAGCGGTAAAGGTTGTTTTGGCGCTATCAAGGGCGGTCCATGTGCCGGAGGCGCTGGTATTATGGGCTATTCTGCCCGCGCTGCCGCTGACGAGGTAGACGCTGCCGTAGACCCCGCCCTTGGCGTTGAAATTGGCATCGCTGCTGCCGGTTGCGGTCCAAACATCCCCGTCGGCGGAGTATGCCCAATCTTTATTGGTGCTGCTGCCGCCGGTGGCGATAAAATAGTCCTTTCCAAAGTATACGTGCATATTGCTTGTGCCAAGGGCCGCCTTTTGGGACGCCTCATGCCAGGTTATCCCGTCCGCCGACCATCCGGCGTACCCGTTTGCTCCCGTTGCCACAAATATCCCGTTGCCATAGGCGGCCTTATTGATGGTTTGGCTCGTTCCCGAATCGGCCTTGGTCCAGACAACGGGCGGCTTGAGGTCTTCCCCGCCGCCGCTGGGCTTGTCCTGACCGCCGCCTCCCGGCTCGTCCGGATCGCCGCCGGTGTTACAGGCGCTTAAAGACAGGGCCATGAGCGCCGCGAGCGCCCAGGCCGCCGGTATACCATGGTATTGCCGTTTCCGCATGATCCCATCCTCCTGCCAAACAAACCATTCCCTTAAAATGATATTCCCTCATACGAAGTTGTACCATGAAAAAACATCATTTAATCATGTTTTGTTAGTTTTTGTTAGTATAACCCATTGGGTATGCCTGAGCATAGCATGGTTTTTTCCAGAGGATCAAGTATTTTTTTATCAGGTTTCATATATTTTTGCTCGAAACTAATGGTTGACACAACAGGACATTCCAGGTTAGGATGGGAATGACATTCCTCTATCCAATTGCGTTAGGGTATATGGTATTAAAACCTGGCGGTTCTTAAGGCAAAAATAGTTAAGAACGGTCAAATAGCAGAAAACCCTAACGCTTTTTTATTGCAAGGGTGTTTTTATTTATTTGAATATGATTTGTAAGGGCGGCGGATTTACCGCAGTTTAAACGAAACGGGAACCACGAGGCGGGTTTGTACGTCCGGGGCCGGGCGGAAGGGCGCGGCGGCGGCGACGGCCTCCAGCGCCGCCTGATCCAGGAGGGCCTGGCCGCTGGTCATCTGGATCGCAAGGCCGCTGATAGTTCCGTCCTGATGGATGGTAAAGACCACTTCCGCCGCGCCCTGGACGCCGGCCCTTCTTGCCTGGGCGGGGTAACGCAGGCGGTCTTTGATCCGCCGCTGAATTTCGGCGAAATTCTTCCTTATATACGCCTTTTTCAGCGCCCCATCCCCTGGGGCCGGGGCCTTTGCCTTTGGTTTTGGGCTGTTGGAAGCCGGGGCGCTGACGGCGCTTATTGGTATATCCGCCGGGGCGGTTTCCGGTCCGGCGCTGGAAACCGGTTCCTCTTCGCGTTCCACGAAGATTTCCGCCGGGGTTTCGGCGCTTACTTCCGGCGCGGGCTGAGGCTTTTGGGGCGGGGCCGGCGGCCTTGTTTGGGCCGGGGTTACGGGCGGCGCTTCTTGTATTTCTTGTATATGGATCAACCGTATTGTCTTGGCAGCCGGTTTAGGGGCGTCTTTGGTTTTAACCGGCATGGTAAAGGCTATAGTAAAAATAAGCGCCAGATGTATGCCGGCGGCCAAAACAAATAGTATTGGACGCAGCAGGGTTATTATTTTCATAGTGTTTTATTCATTTTACGCAAGTATGGTTCGTATAGTACCGTTTGTCAAGAACAAGGCCCTGCTAACGGGGGGACCGGGGGGCGGGCAATCCGGCAACGCCGGATTGCCTCGGAGTTTTGCCAAAGGCAAAACTCCGCCCGGCCTTGGGGTTTTGGGCAAAGCCCAAAACCCCGGGGTGGTTCCGCTACGCGGAACCACTATGGCGGGGGCGTTGCGGGGGTAGAACCCCCGCAGAGGGGGTAGGGCGCTATATTCCAGTAACGCCGGACAAGGTATAGTACCGGTATGGAGATGGAATACATCTTTCGTCATACCGCCTTTAAGCACGGCCTTGGGGAAGCGGATATTCGGCGCGCCTTTGAAACGAGCCGCTATATGGGTCAATACGGGGGCCGTGAAAACGTGTATCTGCTATTGGGCTTCGACACAAAGGCAAATCCGGTTGAAATATTAGACGTGTTTCAAAACCCGGTTGGTTTCGGAACACGTCCTGCGGTTTCTCAGGCTAAAGCCTTATGAAACCGCGTTTTTAAGCAGAAGCTGTTCTGAAACTGAAGTTTCAGAACAGCTCTATTGTATAATGAAACCGGGGGAAACCCGGAGGGCCGTCCATGCGTAAACGTGTTCCATGCGATGCCGTGCCGGAGCCAATTTTACCGCTTGTTTGAAAAAGAGGAAACGCCATGACGGAGATAGAAAAGAAAACAGGAATGACCGACGCCGAGTGCGAGTATTGGGAGGACTATTATACCAACAATACTTTTGAGCCGGGGCCGGATCTGTTGAAGCAGGGTGTTAAACCCGGGTTTGCGCATACTACCCAGCTTCTCAGCCAACTGGACCAGGATGTTGCCGCATACCTGCTGACGGGGGGACCGGGGGGCGGGCAATCCGGCAACGCCGGATTGCCTCGGAGTTTTGCCAAAGGCAAAACTCCGCCCGGCCTTGGGGGTTTTGGGCAAGCCCCCAAACCCCAAGTGGGTCCGCGCCGCGGTCCCCCCCCCGGGGGGGGGGTGCGGGGGGAGGACCCCCCCCGCGGGGGGAGGGCGC
>JAITHL010000233.1 GCA_031279975.1 Treponema sp.
TCGGCCTCCCAGCGGGGGTTCCGGGGGCGGCGCCCCCGTCCCGCGCAAGCGATTGAAGCGGAAAGCGCGGTTTTTGCGGAGCAAAAATGCGCCCAAAAGTTTATATGCGCTGGCCCTGCGCAGGGGTCGTACCCCAGAGAGGTACGCAGCTTCCCCCCATTGTACAGAGGGGTATCCTAATTTACAATGGCGGGGGAGGCAGTAATGAAGCAGATTCTGATTATTGATAAATCCCATTTGTTTCGCGCCTACTTACAGCTCAAACTGGAAGAAAGTGATGTGGAGGTAAGCGTTGCGAAGAATGTTCTTGAGGGTATCTCAAAATTACGAACCTATTACCCTGATCTGCTTATTCTCGATTACCATATAGAAGGCCATAGGGGGTATCTGGAGATACTCAAGCAGAAACAGGTAAACGTCAATTTGACGCAGGTCCCGGTGATCATAACCGCCCAGCAGATCAGCCAGCAAAAACTCATTGAACTTATCCCCTATAAGGTGCAAAAACTCTTTACCAAGCCCGTCAAGATTGAGGCCCTCCTGGAAACCATTTCGGAGCTTTTGGGGCTGCGCTTTGAAATAGACCCCGCCCCGGCATTTTTGGACGTTCATGTGAACGACAGTGTTATCTTTATTGAAATAGCCCAAGGGATGAACCAGGACAAGCTGAATATGCTGCAATTCCGGCTGCTGGAACTGATAGAGCTGTACGAGCTGAAGACGCCCCGGGTCATTATGATGATGAGCGATATTAAACTGGGCATTCCCGACACCCCGAATCTCTATAAACTTTTGTACATCGTTATGAAGCTCCCCGGCATGAGAAGCCAAAACGTCTGCGTCCTTACCACGGATGACTTTGTCAAACAGTTCGCGGCCAAACAGCGGGATTATCCCAATATTGCCTCGGTGGATACCCTGGGGGAAGCCCTGGATTACCTGTTCCCCGGCCTGGACTCCCTGGGCGCGGATGAACGGGCCGGGCGGCCAGGGGACCGGCTGCTCCGCTTTGACCGGTCCGGCCAGGAGGCGCCGCAGCAGCTCCGCTTCAATTCGGACCCCATGGAATTATCCGGGCTTATCCAGGAGGCCATCGAAAACCTCCGCATTGCCGTGGTGGATGACGACTTTGTTATTCAGGAGTTGATTAAAAACGCCTTCCAGCATACCGGCGCCCTGGTGCGCCCCTTTTTTGACGGGCGGGAATTTCTGGACGCCCTGGATACGGAACGCTTTAACCTGATATTTCTGGACCTGGTTATGCCGGGCCTTGACGGTTTCGCGGTTTTAAAATTTATGCGGGAACATAATATCCAACAGCCGGTCATTGTGCTTTCCGTTATGACGGCCCGGGAAACGGTGATACGGGCCTTTCAGTTAGGCGTAAAGAGCTATCTGGTTAAACCTATCAAACCGCATGATGTCTATAAAAAAACCGCGGAAATCCTCCGGTCCATTTTTTAGGCCCCAGGACCGCGGGCTGCCGGAACTAGGGAAACCGCCGTGCTAGGGGAGGAGGGGCTTTTTTACCGCTTTTTCTATGAATCCAACCTGCCCCTGGCTTTGATAGATAAATCAGGGGCCCTGCTGCTGGTGAACCGGCGCTTTGAGCAGTCCGTTGAATCCCTGGGGGTCTCAAAACAGACCCTGCCGGAACTGTTGCGGAAAAGCGGGGATTTTACCCGCCTGTGGATGGGGGGAATCAAGCGGGGTTCCTTTTCCCTGCCCCCCCCAGGCCGCCCGCCTGATTCCTGCCGGATACGCTGCGAGGTATGGCTTATCGGCGGGGGAAAGGCCCCCTGTTTCGGCCTGGCAATCCAGAGCGAAGGCCAGGAACAGGAAGACCGGACGCATCCGGGGGAGCCCCCTGTTCCGGGCCGCCGGGGGAACCCCCTGCCCCGGGAGGCCCGGTTTTTTGCGGCCCTCAGCCAAGAGCTGCCCATCCCCTTGCAAACCATTCGGGATATGGCCGGCCTTCTCCTGCATACCCCCCTAAACCGGGAACAGGCCGCCTATTCCCAGCAGATACGCTTTGCCGTGGACGCCCTGTTCTCCCTGGCAAAGGACATGGCGGATTATTCCCTGCTTGAAGCCGGAACAATGGCGCTTGAGCGGGCAAACCTTAATCTGGCCCAAAGTGTCGAGCAGGCGGCGGATATGATAGCCCTGGAAATTTTTAAAAAGGGTTTGGAACTGGCGGTGGATATTCCCCCGGACGCCGCCCTGATCATCCAGGGGGACCCGGATAAATTCCGGCAGCTCCTGTTTGCGCTGCTTAAAAACGCCGCCTCCGGCGCCCGCCGGGGAGGGCTTACCCTCAACGTCCGCCGTTTGTACCAGGATACTGGCTGGGAAGGGAAGGAGGCGCTGCATATCGCGGTCGCGGCGGACGTTGGGGATGTTGAGGAAACTGAGGAAACTGAGGAAACTGAGGATGCAAGGGCGGAAGCAACGGCCTCCGGGCCACCAAGCCCGCCGGCCCTGTCCCGGCCTTTTGAGGGGGCCGGTCTGGGCTGGGACATCTGCCGGAAGCTGGCCGCGCTGATGGGGGGAAAGGCCGCCAGGACGGGACGGGACGGGGCCCCGGCCTTCTCCATTACCCTGCCCCTGGAATCCGCCTCCGCCCGTCCTGATCCCCTGCCCAAGGTTTCCGGCGGACAGGATACCCGCATCCTGGTAACGGACGACCACGCCGCGTCCCGGCATATCCTGGCCCAATACCTCAAGGACCTGGGATTTTACCATATCGACAGCGCCGCGTCCGCGGAGGAAGCCCTGGCCATCATGCGGATCGCCGTATCCCGGAACCAGCCCTTTCAACTATGCTTCCTGGATATGCTCATGCCCCGGATGGACGGCTGGCGTTTAGCCTCGGAGATCAACCATGATAAGGGGATCAACGCCGCCCGGCTCGTGCTTCTAATTCCCCAGGGGCTTTTAGCGGAGGACGCGAAAATGACCGCCCTCAAGTGGTTTAACGGGTATCTCTATAAGCCGGTTAAACGCCGGGATTTGGCCGGACTCATCGCCGCCCTTGGGGAAGCCCCCGCGGTGGACCTGGAAGGCGCCCCGGAAGCGGAATGCGCCGCCCTGGATGGGGAGGGCCGGGAGGACGCTGGCGCTTTCGGCCTGCAAGCCCTTACCGGCAGCCTCGCCGCGGAACTGCAAACCGCAGGGGCGCAAACCCCGGAGACCCAAACCCTGGAACCGCAAAAACGCCCGGAAGGGCCGCCCGCCGGGGAAGGGCTGGAAAGCGCCCCCCCCGGAGGCGGCGCGGACGCGCCTGTTCCGCCCAAGGAAGCGGAGCCGCCGCCTTCCCACAAGCCGCTCTTGACGCGGGGCTTTGGATTGGCCCCCCTCTCTGAGCCGCCGGGCAAAGCGGAGCCGGCGATCCTGGTGGTGGAGGATAATCAGGTCAATCAAAAGCTCTTTTCCATGATCCTGGAAAAACTGGGCTATTCCGCCCTCGTTGCCAATGACGGCGCCGAAGGGCTTGCGAAGGCCGCGGCCAACCGCGTTACCCTGGTTTTTATGGATATCCAGATGCCCCGCTTGAACGGCTATGAGGCCATTGCGATTATGCGCCGCCTGGGGTTTGCCAAACCGGTTATCGCGGTAACCGCCAACAACGATTTGGAGGAATGGGACCGGTGCATCCAGGCGGGGTTTGACGACCTCCTGGTAAAACCCTTTAAACGGCCCGATATGGAAAAGACGCTCCGGCGTTGGATTGGGGTGATCCGGGAGAATACCCCCCCCTGGCCGGAACAGGTGGAACAGGAGCTTGCGGCCCGTTTGAAGCGGGAGGAGCCGGCGGTCAGGCCGCGCCCCTTCACCAGCCGTCCGGCGGCCCTTGCCGAAGCCGCCGGCCCGGATATACTGAATGTTACGGAACTTGCCGAAACCTTCCTGGGGAATATGGAGATGCTCCCGCCCCTGATCCGGCGTTTTCTGGATAGAACGGAAAAACAGATAACCCAGGACATTCCCAAACAACTGGACGCCAAGGATTGGGGCAGCGCCGGGCGGGAAGCCCATACTATCAAGGGAAGCGCCCTTACCTTGGCGGGGAAGGAACTGGGACAGCTTGCGGCCCGTTTGGAAAAGGCCTTGAACACCGGAGAGGAGGGGGATATTCACCGGGCCCTGCCCCTCCTGGGAACGGCGTTTCAGCGGTTTAAAGAAGCGGCGGAACGCTTCCTGGCAAGCCGCGAAGCCCCCGCCAAGGACTTATGAGGTAAACTATGCGTTATTCTTCCATGCATACCCATACCGCCTTCTGCGACGGCCATGGCGGGGTTGAAGATTTCTGCCGCGCCGCCTGGGACCGGGGATTCGTTTCCCTGGGCTTCAGCGCCCACGCGCCGGTGTATCGTAAAACCGGCATTGTCTCGGATTGGCATCTCCAAGAAGAACAGCTCTCCGCGTACCTGGAGGCGGTTCATGCCGCCCGCCGGCGCTGGGAGGGGAAGCTGCCGGTCTATCTGGGGCTGGAGGTGGATTATATCCCCGGACTCATGGGACCCCAGGATGCGGATTACCGGGGCCTGGGTTTGGATTACCTTATCGGATCGGTCCATTACGTCCCGTCCCCCTGGGGAGGCATGATGCTTGTTGACTCATCGGCGGAGGAATTTCAACGGGACCTGGGCGGGGTGTTTCGCCATGACGGGGAAGCCCTGATGGAGGCCTATTGGGACGCCCAGCTTGGCATGATCCGGGCCGGCGGCTTCGACATCCTGGGCCACATGGACCTGATCAAGAAGAATAACGCCCAGGAACAATGGTTTTCTAGCTCCAGTGAAGGGTATAACCGCCGGGCGGCGGCTAACGCGGCGGCCCTGGCCCATTCCTCCGCCGTAGTGGAAGTTAATACCGGGGGCCTCAACCGGGGGAGCGTTCAAGAGACCTATCCTTCAGCGGCTATCCTGCGCCTTTTATGGGAACAGGGCGTCCCCGCTATTGTTACCGCTGACGCCCACCGTCCCGAACATCTAGGGGGCTTTTACGAAACCGCCCGGGAAACCCTGCTCCGCGCCGGTTATACCCATGCCCTCCTGTTTACCGGACAGCCCCAATGGACGCCGGACCCCTTGCTAGGGCAACCAGGGGGGGCGGGGGGCCTTACGGGGGCGGCGCCCCCGCGGCCGGTATGACCCTAGGGCAACGCTGATTAAATCAAGTTTTTAAAAATAGCCCGCGGATTGCGCTGATTACCGGTAACAAAATCTGTGAAAATCAGTGCTAATCCGCGTTAATCCGCGGTCTCTTTTG
>JAITHL010000248.1 GCA_031279975.1 Treponema sp.
ATCAAAAGGGACCGCGGATTAACGCGGATTAGCACTGATTTTCACAGATTTTGTTACCGGTAATCAGCGCAATCCGCGGGCTATTTTTAAAAACTTGATTTAATCAGCGTTGCCCTAGGGAAACACTGATTAAATCCAACCGAGGATTTAATCAGTGTATCTTACCCGTATTTGCGTAATGAAATGAGCAAATGCATCGAACCAAAGGTTCGCGGGCAACGCTGGTTGCGGACCGAAGGTCCGACGTCAAGTTAATCAGCGCCGCCATAGCTTTGCGCTCTATACTATTAGTATATCGTACCTTTTACCAAAAAAAACAGGCCACTATACCCTTTACCATTTATCCTATACCCTTTACCATGCCTGAGTAATCCTAGTACGGGGGGAACCGCTATGCGGGCATTTATGGACGGGGATTTCCTCCTCTCAAACAAAACAGCCCAAAAGCTGTATCACGAAGCTGCCGCGGAAGAGCCGGTTTTTGATTATCACTGCCACCTGGCTCCCAGGGAAATCGCCGAAAACCGGCGTTTTCCCGATCTGGCCAGTGTCTGGCTCGGCGGCGATCATTACAAATGGCGGGCGCTCAGGGCCAACGGGTTTCCAGAGCCCCTTGCCTCAGGCGGCGCGGACCCCTACGACCGGTTCCTTGCCTGGGCGGAAACGGTCCCCGCCCTTATCGGGAACCCCCTCTACCACTGGACCCACCTGGAATTACAACGGTACTTCGATATTCATGAGCCGCTGAACCTCCAGAGCGCCCCGGCAATATGGAAGGCGGCGAATGAACGGCTGGAAAAGGACGCCGCGCTTTCGGTCTTCGGTATCTTCAAAAAATTTAGGGTCTTCGCGGTAGGCACCACCGATGATCCCGCGGACAGCCTGGAATGGCATGAAAAAGCCCGGGGGCTTACGGAAACGAAAATCCTGCCCAGTTTCAGGCCCGATCAGATACTCAATATAGAAAAGAACGGTTTTGCCGCGTACTTGGAAAGGCTCGGCGCGGCGGCGGGAAAAACCATAACCAGCCTGGAAGACCTTTTAACCGTCATCCAGGAACGGATCGCCTTTTTTGACCGTGCCGGCTGCCGCGCTTCGGATCACGATCTCCCTGTTGCGCCCTTTGCCGCTTCACGGGAAGACGGCGCCAGGCCGGAAACCATTAACCGGGGCCGCTGGGAAAAGGAGATACGGGAAATCTTCACCGCCGCCCTCCTTGGCAAGGCCCCCAATGACCAGGACTGTGAATCCTGGAAAACCTATATGCTTGATTTCCTGGGCGGGGAATACCATGCGCGGGGCTGGGCCATGCAGCTCCATATCGGCGCCCTGCGGAACGCCAATGCGTCGGCCCTCCAAACCCTGGGGCCCAATACCGGCTTTGACGCGGTCCAGGATAATACGGCGGCGGGCAAACTTTCCCGGCTCTTGGACCTGCTTCACAGGGCAAAACGGCTTCCCAAAACAATACTTTACAGTCTGAACCCAGGGGACTACTATCCCCTGGCAACAATCATGGGCTGTTTTCAGGATGGAGCGGAGGGCCGGGGGCGGCGCGTTCCTGGAAAAATGCAGCTTGGCCCGGCCTGGTGGTTTTTGGACCACCGGGACGGTATGGAAAACCAGTTGCGGGTCCTGGGGAACGCCGGCCTCCTTTCCCGCTTTATTGGCATGCTCACCGATTCCCGCAGCTTCCTTTCCTACCCCCGGCACGAGTATTTCCGCCGGATACTCTGTAATCTGCTGGGGACCTGGGCGGAAAACGGGGAAATTCCCGGAGATTTCGCGTTCCTTGGCCCCTTGGCGCGGGATATTTCCTTTAGAAACGCGGAACGGTATTTTTACGCCCCCTGACCGGACCGGGGGCGCAATTTTTTGAAAAAAAGTTTGACGGTGGCATACAAGAATGATAGGATGTCCTAATAGGGGGCGTTAAAAACACGCTGTTTAGCCGCCCACTAACAACAACTTAAGGGGGGACCGAGGCCCTCCGGCGGGGGCGTTGCGGCGCTATCCGGCGAAGCCGCCTTGCGGCTTTGGCAGTCCCCGTTAAGGGAGCGGGGCGTTGCCGCGCAGGGGCCGTACCCCGTGGGTACGCGGCTTCCCCTCTCCTCATTGCTTACGTTGTTGACAGTGGTTTAGCGCCCCCCTATTAGGATGTCTAGTATGGGCATTCTAAAAAATCTTGCGGAGGATAGGCATGAAAAGTATGAAAAAAGCGGTTTGGGTCCTACCGGGGACGGCGCTGGTTCTGGCGCTGGTCTTTTTGGCGGGGGCCTGCGAAAAAAAAGAGGCAGCCCAGGGCGCGGCGCAAAGCGCGGCAAAGATCAAGCTAATCTTTGCGGGAACCGAGGCGGCCACCACGGGCCAGAGCCGGATGATGCAAGAAGCGGCGGATGCCCTGAACGCCACAGGCCGCTTTGAGGCCGATGTCCAGGTCAACGGGGCCCTGTCCAGCGACACGGACAACCTGGTTACCCAGGCAAAGACCGGGGTTCCCTTGGTGGTTCCCTCTGATCCGGGGCGTCTTGCCAGCCAGTTTAACATTCCCGATCTGAGCATTCTCATGGCCCCCTACATCCTCACCGACCGGGCCGCCCTGGAAAAACTGCCCGGCACGGCGATATTCCAGGACTGGCAAAAACAGCTTGAAGCCCAGGGGATTACCTTTGTGGCGGATATGTACAACGGTTTCCGCAGCTTTTATACCGTTACCCCGGTTGCCGGCGTCGCCGATCTCAAGGGCCTGCGGATACGGGGCTTTGGAAACGCCATTGGCAACGCACTGGCGAAGTATTTCGGCTTTGCCAACACCGGTATGTCCTGGGGGGAGGTGCTGCCGGGGATCCAGCAGAAAACTCTGGACGGCTGTGAAGTCCAGGTAGCCACCGCCTACGGCTCGGCTATTTACGAAGTGGCGAAAAACCTTGCCCTGACCAAGCACTACATGCTCCAGTCGTCCTTTGTGTGTTCCACCAAACTGCTCCAGTCCATGCCCGATGCGGACCGGGAAGCGTTTATCAAAACCATCCGGGACGCCGCGGCAAAATACGGCGAGATCATCGCCTCCGAGGAAGAGGGCTACTATCAGCAGATGAAGGACAAGGGCGTTGTTATTACGGAGGTGGATTTACGGGAATTTCAGGACGCCATCGCCCCGCTGTATACCAACAACGATCTGAACTATTCCGCCGGACTCAAGGATAAGCTCTTTCAACAGCTTGGTCTTTAGCCGCTGGGCCCGCCGCTTTGAATGGCGGGCCTGTTTGAGGAGGAGCCATGAAGAAGTTGTATCACGCGCTCTGTAAAGCGGAAGCGGCGCTCTGCGGCGCTGGCTTTGTGCTGCTGGTCGCCCTTATTTTTCTGTCGGCGATACTGCGTTTTTTTAAGGTTTCCATGTCCTGGAATACCGATCTGGCCTTGTTCCTTCTGGCCTGGACGGCCTTTCTGGGGGCGGACATCGCCTGGAGAAGCGGCCAGCTGGTCGGCGTTGATTTGATAACCCGGAAGCTGCCGAAAATGGCGCAAAAGATCGTTACCCTGGCGGTGTACCTCATCGTCCTGGCCGCCCTGGTGGTCATCGTGATTTTCGGCCTCAAATTGGCCTGGATGGAACGCCTGCGGACCTATCAGTCCATACCGGTACCCTTTTCCCTCGTAATCATAAGTTTGGTATGCGCCGCCTTTTCCATGTGCCTGTCAACGGCGCTTAAAATCCGGCGGGTCATTCTGGATTTTAATACATAAGGAGCGGATCATGGCCTTATTGCTTTTTTGTTTTGTATTGTTCCTGATCATGGGCATGCCCATCGCCTTTGTTATTGGAATCGCCGGGTTCGCCTTCTTCCTGACCGTCCCCTACCTTAACTATGAAACCGCCACCCAGCTCATCGTTTCCCAAAGCCAGTCCTTTACCTTTCTCGCCGTGCCTTTCTTTATCTTTGCGGGGAATCTGATGAACGTCTCCGGCATCACGAGCCGTCTCCTGGGTCTCGCCCGGATTTTAACCCGGCGCATGTACGGCGGCACGGCGCAGATCTCCGTGGTGATGAGCACCCTCATGGGCGGCGTTTCAGGCTCCGCCACCGCCGATGCGGCCATGGAAACCCGTATCCTGGGCCCGGAGATGCTGCGGCTGGGCTACAGTAAGGGCTACATCTGCGCCGTAAACTGCGTTACCGCCCTCATTACCGCCACGATTCCCCCCAGCCTGGGGCTTATCATCTTTGGCTTTGTGGGGGAGGTTTCCATAGGGCGGCTCTTCGCCGCGGGGCTTATTCCCGGGGTCCTCATGATGACCTTCCTCATGGCAACTACTTCCATTACCTCCCGGATCAACCGCTACGATCCGCCCCGGCAAAGGGAAGCGCTTTCCGTACTGTCCCCGGAGCGCGCCGCGAAAGCGCGGCGTATGCTCTTTAACGGGGCCCTGGCATCTATTGTTTTTAGCCTGGTCTTTGCCGCCCTGCCGTTATTCAAGGTTATCACCGTCCCGGCCGCCGGCGCCATTCCCACAGCTGCTATCGGCTTTTTCCTGGCCGGCCTCGCGCTCATCCTGACCAGATTACTGTTCAGGGCTTTGCCGCTGATCATACAGGAAATCATTGATAATCTGACCGGATCAATCTGGGCCCTGTTGTTCCCGGTTATTTTGATTGTGGGTATCCGTTTCGGGGTGTTTACCCCTTCGGAGTCCGGGGCCTTCGCGGTGATCTACGCCGTCATCATCGGAAAATTTGTGTACCGGGAACTGAACTGGCGGAATTTCAAGGAGGCGCTCCTTATCACCCTGAAAGATAACGGCGCCATCATGCTGATCATCGCCATGTCCGGCCCCTTCAGTTACGCGATAACCTGGGTTAAGCTGCCGGTGGCCTTGAGCGGCCTCATCTTCGGGATCACCAGCGATCCCCAGGCGCTGGTGCTGATTATGCTGGGCTTCCTCTTTATTACCGGCATGTTCGTGGACAGCAATGTCAACTTCCTCCTTTTAACCCCGATCTTTCTGCCCATGGTAAAGAACGCCGGCATAGACCCGGTGCATTTTGGGGTATTGATGGCCACAGTGGTTACCCTGGGGGTTATGACGCCGCCCATCGGGTCGGCCCTGTATACGGTGTGCGGGATCATCGACTGCCCGGTGGAGGACTATACGAAACATTCCCTGCCCTTTATGGTGGCGGTACTACTGGAGATTGCTATTTTGGTCTTCCTGCCTGAGGCGGTACTGTGGATACCGGACATGGTATTTGGCAAGTAGGGCCGCGCTGGTTAAAGCGGGCTTCAGGGATTAAACTACTGTAATCTGGAGGGGGCCTCTAAAAACCGGTTCTTTTCAAGGGAACCCTTACGGCTTCCCGTCCCAGGGCTGTGAAACACGCATTTTTAAAAACGGCCCGCCGCGGGCAGGTGAAAATCCCTGGGCCTTGGTAAAAGGCCCGTATTAATCAGCGATTCCCGGTGAGTTCTTGGATGATTGCCAGGGCGCTCTCAAATTCCGCCATCAGCACCGCGCCGGAGATGCGATCCAAGGCCGCCGCAACCCTGGGACCGGCCTTTTTGTTTTGCAACTCCTCCAGGATACGGTCTATGGTTTCGGCCTTTTGGGATACCAGGGCGGCGGCAAGGTCTTCAAAGAGGGGCTGTAGGGCCGCAAGGCTCCCGGCGGCGCCATTGTTTTGTCCCGCGCCCTCTTCCAGGGCGCCGCGTATCCCCGCGATCAATTCCCCCAGGTCCGCGGTAAAGCCGGGCAGGGACTCCTGAATAAAGGCAAGATCGGCGGCCCTGCCCGCGGTTTCCAAACGGGCCGCTTCCGCCGCAAGTTCCGCGGCCCCCAGGGTGGCGGCGGCGCTCTTCAGGGCGTGGGCCTGGGTAATGAAAGCCGGCAGCGCCGCCGGTCCGGGGGGATCCCGCAAAAGCCGCAGCCGTTCTTCCGCGTCAGCGCTGAACAGGGCCAGCACCTGCCGGTATCCCTCCAGGGTCCCGCCGGTCATGGCTATCCCCCGCTGGACGTCCACCCCTGGAATTACCGGCGAGGCCTCCGCCTGCGCATCCCGGCCCCCCAGGGCGGCGTCATGGGCAAGCCGCTTTTCCGGGGGTATCCAGGCCCGCAAAATTCCGTCCAGCTTGGATACGTCAATGGGTTTGGCCAAAAAATCATTGAAGCCCTTGTCCAAAAACATCTCCCGCATTCCCGATACCGCATTGGCGGTAAGGGCGACCAGGGGAACAGCCCGGCCCCCCGGCGGAGCCGTCCCGGCTTCCCAGGCCCGTATAAGGGCCGCAGCCTCCACGCCGTCCATGCCGGGCATCATGTGGTCCATAAAGATCAGATCATAGGGCCGCTGTTTAACCAGCTCAAGGGCTTCCTCGCCGCTTTGACAGGCGTCCACCACGGTCCGGTATGGGGCAAGCAGCCCCCCGGCCACTTTCAAATTCGTCGGCATATCGTCCACCACCAATATCCGCGCATTGGGGGCGATGAACCGCCCGCTCATGCCCCCGCCATTTCCCGTATAGGTCTGGCGGTCCGGCTTCCCGTTCAGCACATCCGCGATGGATAGGGCCTGTACGGGGAGGGAGATAAAACGCGCCCCGGGAATAAAGGCTTCGGTTCCCCACTCGACCAACAGGGCCAGGGAAGGCCGTTTTTCCCGCTTCTCCAGGGCCGGCAGTATCTGTTTATACAGGCCGTACCCGGAAAACACGTAGCGCCAGTCCCCGCTTGCCAGGGCTTCCTCAAAGTCCCCGCCGCCGCTTACCAGGCGGTGGGGAACGCCCAGGTTTTCCAGGGACCAGCAGATTGATTGGGCGTACACCTCCCGGCCCTCATAGACCAGCACCCGTTTTTCCTCCGGGTTTTCCACCTGGGCAAAGGGAAGCGCCGAGCTGATCTCCTGGGGGATGAGGACCGTAAAGACGCTGCCCTTGCCGTACTCGCTTTCCACGCTGATGGAGCCGCCCATGGCGTCGCAGAGCCGTTTCGTGATGGCAAGGCCGAGGCCGGTTCCCTCGATGGTCCGGTTTTTTTTCGTATCCACCTGGACAAAATCGCCGAAAAGTTTTTCCCTATCCCCGGCCTTTATCCCAACCCCTGAATCGGCTACGGCTATCCGCAAACAGACCTCCGCCGCGTCAAGGCGTTCAGCGGTAATGGTAAGGCTGATAAAGCCCCGGCTGGTATACTTGACCGCGTTGCCCAAGAGGTTCAGCAGTATCTGCCGTATCCGGGTCTCATCACCCGTAAGGCCGTTGGGAATCCGGGCGTCAATGTTCGTATAAAACCGGACGGGCTTTTCCATGAGCCGCATACGGATAATGTTCACCACATCGTTGATCAGGGAGGATAGGAAGTAGGTAAGCGGGATGATCTCCAGCCTGCCCGCTTCGATCTTGGAAAAGTCCAGCAGGCCGTTGATGATGGACAGGAGGTTCGCCGAGGCTTGTTTGATGTCCGCGGCGTATTCCTTTGCCTCGGCGGGGAGGTTCCCCCGCAGGAGCAGTTCCGCCATCCCCGCAATGGCGTTCATGGGGGTGCGTATCTCGTGGCTCATATTGGCCAGGAAGCTGCTCTTAGTCCGGTTCGCCGCTTCCGCGGCCTCCTTGAGTTCTAAAAGCCGCCGGTTCTGATCGGCGATGAACCGGTCCTTGGTTTTCCGGGTGTTTTCCACGACGAGGGGCGCAAAGAGAACCATGATATAGGCCGCCACAATGCGGACCGCGATTTCCATCTGATAGCTGAAACGGGACAGGCCGGGGATAAAGAGTTCGGCGGATATACAGAGCAAGAGCGCGGCGGACAGGGCAAAGCCGTAGATCATGCCCAGGAGCATCACGGTAACCACCGGGTAGATATAGATAAACACAAAATTAAAGCCCTGGTAATCGCCGTTCCAAATCAGCAGCGCGCAGAGGGCGCCGTAACCGAACATGATTATCGAGGCCGGAACAATCTGGGGTATTCTGGTCCGGGCCAGAATAAACGCCGCCGGACAGGTTACGGCCATGGTAGCGCATATCAGCGCGTCAACCTGGGAGCCGCTTATGAGATTCCAAACGGTAAAGGCCATGAGCATCAAAAAGCCGAATATGGTGAGGGCGTTCATCAGCACATAGCGGATCAGATAATCGGACATGCCGAATTGATTTTTTTCCGAATATTTTCCCGATGTGGCGATATTGATGAGCCAGGCGGTGTTTTTGCCGCCCCCGCCGCCGGGCCCGGCAAGGCCCTCCGCGCCGCCGGTGTACTGGGCCTCATCGGTTTCCTGGGCCTTGTACCACCGGAGCAGGATGTTCAGGGTTCCGCAGACCATTGTTACCACCAGGGCGCATATCTGGATGATCATCAGGCTCCGGGAGTCCCGCTTCTGGGCAAGTATCCCCTCGTCCCCCAGGTCCACCCCGGCGGCGCAGTACACCGTGCCGTCATCCCGGTACACCGGGGCGTTGGCGGAAATCAGCCCGGTCCCGCTGGCGGTGTAGGAACTCAAATCCGAAACCCAGGTCCCGCCGCTGAGGATATGGGGAACCGCCTCGGCGGTTACCGGGTCTTCCTCCGGGTCAAGGGCAAAGAACACCCCGGGGGTGTACATGTTCTCCGGGTCCGGGTCGTTGTCGGCGATGTATTGTATCCTGCCGTCCCCATAGTCCCGCCAGTAGTAGACATACAGCACCCGGTATTCACGGGCAAAGGCGGCGAGCCGCTCCTTGAGGGCCTGGTACTCCGGCGAGGCCGTATCCTCGACGCGGCGGTAACGGTCCAGCTCCTCAGGGGGCGTATACCTGGCCGCGGCCTTTGCCGCCGCCAGGAGGTGGTTCTGGGTGGCCTCGCTTATCATCAGGGCGTGGCGGCTCATCCTCCGGTTCTCAAATACCGAAACCAGCAGCACCATGAGGGCTGAGAGAAAAAAGAGGCCCATGATAAGCCGGGCCCGGGCAACCGGAAGCATGGCCTTACCCTCCGGCCTGTTCATTCGCCGCCGCGCCATTACCCGCCGCTCCTTTGCCAATTAAGCCCTTGAGGGTTTCCCGCGCCCCGTTAAAGTCGGCCAGTAAAACCTGATCGGCTATCTCTTCCAGGTCCCGGCGGGCCGCCGCGTCCAAGGGCCGCCCCGCAAGGGCCTCCAAGAGACGGTCAACCGCCTCAATGTAGCGGGCCTCCAGCATGGCGTCCAGTTCAGCCAGGAGCCGCCCCGGTCCGCCGTCCGGCCCGCCGGCGCGTTCCGCCCCGCCGCCGGAGGCTAAGGCCCCGCCGGCGGCGGCGATCAGATCCTCAAGGCGCTTAACAAAGCCGGGCAGGGCCTTTGCAAACAGGGCCGCTTCCCCGTTCCGGCCCGCGGCCTCAAGCCGGGCCGCTTCCTCGAACAATTCCGCCGCGCCGATACTCCCGGCGGCGCTCTTTAAGGCGTGGACCTGGGTGACAAAGCGCGGCAGGGTTTCCTGACCGGGCGTTTCCCGCAAAAGCCCCAGCCGTTCTTCCGCGTCGGCGAGGAACAGGGCCAGCACCCCCCGGTATCCCTCAACCGTCCCGCCGGTCATGGCGATCCCCCGCGCCGTATCCAAACCCGGAATAGCGGGGAATACGGGGGGTCCGGGGGGGCCGCAGCCCCCCGGCGGGGGCGTTGCGGGGGCGGAGCCCCCCCCGTTTAACCGCTTGCCCGCGGGTCTACACCGGTCCAGAATTTAATACAGCTTTGATACATCAATGGGCTTGGCGAT
>JAITHL010000062.1 GCA_031279975.1 Treponema sp.
GTCAAATCCCGGGCCTTGAATTCCGTTAATGTACCGACAAGCTGAACCAAAAACCGTTCGGCGTCTTCAACTTTTAAGCCGTAGCGCCCGGCCGCGGCAAGGGGCACCATCTCTCCATATTCCGGGTCCCGGTAACGCATGGTATCGGTACGCCAATCGATGGTAAGCGGCGCGGTTTTGTTCACAAACCATATCTCCGCGGTAAAGGGATTTTTCCCCCCAAAGGGAATCCCAAAGAAATTTCTCAAAAGGGGCAGGTTTTCCGTGTTAAGCGTATGTTTACCGGGACCGAATTTCCCCAGAATTTGCCCCTTTGAAAAAAGAACAGCCTCCTGGGATTCTCTTACAATAAGCTGGGTAAAGGTGCTAAGGTTGTTATTCCTGTTTTGCCCGTACTTCCAGGCAAAGACATCATTTTCGGCGTCATTCCACTCAACAAAATCTATAAAAGCCATATAATCCTTCTATGATCCCTGTATGGCGTTTCTTTTGGAAACGATGGCTGTTATTATACCATAACCCCTCATTTCTGTCCAGCTTGCCCTCAAAGAAAATGTTCGTCATTTGAGGCTCTTGCAAAACTGGAGTTTTGCGGCAGCCCCGTTATTCCCGGATTTCAAAATAATAAATATAATGGAACCACCCTTGGGAATGTAAATAATGGGAGAACAGCAGCCAGCCGTCCAAGCCCCGGTCCGTGTCCCCTCTTTTTACTATGTAGGAAAATCCGTCTCCGTTATTCACCTGGAAATTCTCTGAAATGTATTCCACCGTGTCGTTTACCATTTGAACATCCTCTTCATCAACATCATCCGCGCCTATAAGAAAAAGTTTATTTATTTTTACCGCGTTCCCAGCGCCCCGCCCCTGCAAGATATTCCTGGCCGTGGCTATATCTGACGCCTGCTGAATGAAATTGTACCGGGTAAAAACGCCGTCATGACCCCCCTGGATGCTTCCATCATAGGAAAAACAAAATCCTGAAACAAATGCCAGCAAAAAAAACGCGGCCCAAGCCCTGGGCGCGGTAACTTTCATGTTTAAAAACACAGCTTCCTCCTTATTGTTGCACGAATTCCGCGCCCCGTTCGGCCTTGACCGTAAGGCTTGAAAGGGTCAGGTAGATATAGGGAAATCCGTACTCCGAGTAGGAATTGAGAACGCCGGCGGCCTCTACCCAAGCGTCCTCCTGGGGATAGGCCCGGCCCTCCTGGTTCCAAGCAACTTCAAAGCCCACTACGCCGTCATTGCCGCAGCACCCTCCAGGCCCGTAGCGGACAACAAAACAATGGGTTTCGCTGATATCCTCGTAATACAGGGATTTGAAAAGTCCTTCCAGTTTGATAGTCTTGCCCTCATAGTGCTGGGTATTCAGATACACATCATTGACCTGGGCGATGAACAGTTTTTCCTTGATATCGACCACCTTGGCATCCGGCTTGGCCTGCTGTTTCTGGGTGTTTGCCGCCGCTACCGGAAGCACCGCCGCCGGCGGGTCCGGTTCTTCCGCCAAAACAGCCCAAGGGATATCCCCGGCGTCCGGCATGTCCCGCTGTACCCGGGTGTTTGCCGGCGGCGGCGGTTCTTCCGTCAAAACAGTCCAAGGGATATCCTCATTATTGTTTGCAAGGGGCCGCATCACCGCCTTCGGAGCGCACCCCCCCAGGGCCAGAGCCGCGAGCAGGAGTATCCGGGGGGTCCGGGGGGCCTTCCGGCCCCCCGGCGGGGGCGTTACGGGGGCAGCGCCCCTGTAGAGGGGGTAGGCCGCCGCCGCGCGGCGGCCGTAGGGGGAGGCTTCCCCCGGTTTATGCGTTCTTCGCGGAATCTTCATGCCGGACCCTCCTTTTTATAAGGGCGATAAACTGGAATAGGATAAAGGCTAGAATATTCACCAGGACCACGCATGCCCCGGTGGGAACGGCGTACCAAAAAGAGAGGGTTACTCCGGTAAAAAAGCAGAGCGCCGAAATCAGGGCGGAACAGATGGTAACGCTGCGGAAGTGTTTGCAGAGCCGCATGGAGGTGAGGGCGGGGAAGATAATGAGGCTCGATATGAGCATGGCCCCCATCATCCGCATCCCCAGGACTATGGTGAGGGCGGTCAGCAGGGCGATGATCATGTTGTAAAGCCCCGCCTTGACCCCGGAGGACCGGGCGAAGCGCTCGTCAAAGGTTACGGCAAAGATTTTATTATAGAAGAGAACAAAGAGCAGCAGAACCGCGGATGAAAGGATGATGCTGAGATACACATCCCATACCTGCATGGCCAGTATGCTGCCGAAGAGGTAGTTGCATACGTCGGTGTTCATGCCGGTGGTTTTGGAGATGATCGTTACCCCGATGGCAAGGGCGCTGGTGGAAATCAGGGCGATGGCCGCGTCCCCCTTGATCCGGCTGTTTTCGTTGAGCCTGAGCAGGAGGAAGGCCGCGGCTACCACCACCGGGATGGATACCGTGAGGGGCGCCATATTGAGGGCCGTGGCGGCGGCCAGGCTGCCGAAGCCCACATGGGAAAGGCCGTCGCCGATCATGGAATACCGTTTAAGCACCAGGCTGACCCCTAAAAGGCTCGCGCACAGGGAGACCAGCGCGCCCACGACAAGGGCCCGTCTCATGAAGGTATATTCAAACATAGAACCCGCCGCGCCAATCACTTCCATCAGCGCGGCAAAGGCTTCCAGCGGCAGGCCCGTCATAGGCGGCCTCCGGCCGGCGCCGGAGGGGGCGCTCCGGCAAGGGCCGGAAGTTCCGGCCCGGGGTTTAAGAAACGCCGGCCCCAGGGGGAGTCCCGGTATTCCTGGGGGGAACCGAAAAAGCATTGAGCCCGCTGGATATGGAGCATCCGGTTCGCGTAACGGAGGACCCCGGCGATCTCATGGGAAACCATAATTATTGCCATCCCCTCTTCCCGGTTTATCCGGGCGAGCAGGGCGTATACCTCTTCCTGTACCAGGGGATCAAGCCCCGCCACGGGCTCGTCCAGGAGCAACAGCTTCCCGGCGGCGCAGAGGGCCCGGGCCAGGAGCGCCCGCCGCTGCTGGCCGCCGGAAAGCTCCCGGAAACAGCGGCGGCTTAGGGCGGCGATGCCCAGGCGTTCTAAGTTTTCCCAGGCGGCCTTTTTATCCTGGGGGGAATAGAAGGGCTTGAAACCCAGGCGTCCGAGCCGTCCCGACAGGACTACCTCGTAGACCGAAGCCGGGAAGTCCCGGCCCGCGGCGGCTTCCTGGGGCAGATAGCCCGTATCCAGGGGTCCCAGGCCCGCGCGGGAAACCCTGCCCGCTTCAGGCGGGAGGAATCCTAGCAGCCCCCGGAGCAGGGTGCTCTTGCCGGACCCGTTCTCCCCGGCCACGCCGATGTAGTCCCCGGCCTCAACGGAGAAATTGAGGGACCGGACCGCGGTTTTCCCTTCATAGCCGAAGGCCGCGTCTTCGCAACGGAGCAGCGTCATCCCCGGTCCGCTCCGCGGCTGCCGCGGCGCTGTTGCATATATTCCATATTGGCGCCTTCCTTTTTGATAAGATGCGGTATCGCCGGAGGCCGCTCCGGTTAGGTTAGGCAAGGGATTGCAGGAAGGGCCGCAGGGCCTCTTCCCAGCCGCCGGACTTTTTAAGCGCCGCCGTAACCCCCAGGCGGCTCAAGGCCGCTTCATTTTCTTTTTCAATGCTGGAACTGAGTATGATAACCGGCCCCGCGTAGTATTCTTTTATTTTTTTGATGAAGGTTTTCCCGTCCATATCGCCCAGGGTTAGGCCGCATACCACCAGGGCCGCGCCGCCCCCGCTGATCACAAACGCGGCGTCTTCCCCGGTGTCAAAGTTCTCCACCTCAAACCCTTCTTTTCTCAGAAAAATTTCCATCTGTTTCCGGAAAAAATGGCTGTTATCCACATGAATAATTTTTTTCATTGTATTCCCCTTAATTTTTAAAGGTAGAGAAGACCGCGAAACTATCCTTCCGCAATCGAGACCGGATCGGTATGTTCATAGTATAGGGCATACCGGCCGGCCTGTCAACTTAGGGAACCGCTGGTTAAATGGACTCCGGACCTTCGGCCCGCAATCAGCGGTTCCCTAGGGCAACGCTGATTAACTTGACGCTAATCAGCGTTGCCCTCTGCATTTGCTCATTTCATTACGCAAATGCGGGTAAGAAGCGCTGATTAAATCCTCGATTGGATTTAATCAGCGCTTCATTAGGGGCTTACGGCCTGGACGGGCGTTTTGTTCACGGCGAAGGGTTCGTTTCGATGACCGTGCGGTAATACCAGTGTATGTCCCGGAGTATGGCGCGGTCCGGGAAGCGCTTTCCCGCCTCGCCGATCACCCGGCCGTCGTTGGTTTCCAGGGCCCCCTCAAAAACATCGAATGAACCGCCGGTTATCCGGTCCCGCTCCGCCGCGATCCGTTCCCCGGTTCCCGGCGCGGCAAGCTCCGGCGCCAAGGGGGTAATCCCCACCATCCCTTCCCGCAAAGACCCGAGATAGGGCGCGGTGGTAAAGGTCCCGTCTATGACGCTCCGCGCCAGCCGGGTGTAGTAGACCCCCCAGTTCAGCACCACCGAGGTAAGCACCGCCCCCGGGGCGTTCCGGCTCATATCCGTATTGTAGCCGATGCCCCATACCCCGGCCCGCTGGGCCGCCTCCTGGGGGGCGGCGGTGTTGCAATGCTGGGCGATCACGTCGCAGCCCAGATTGATCAGGTAGTCAGCCGCCAAGGTTTCTTCCAGGGGATCGTACCAGTTATAGGTGATCCGCACATAGATACGGGCTTCGGGATTGACCCGTTCCACCCCCAGGGCAAAGGCGTTGACCCCGCCGCTTACTTCGCTGTTATCCTTTCCCATGGCCGCCACATACCCGATCCGCCGGGTCTGGGTTTTAAGCCCCGCGGCGATGCCGCTGAGATACCGGGCCTGGTATATCCGCCCGAAATAGTTGGTGAAATTGCTCTCGTTGTATTTATACCCCATGGAATGGGCAAAGATAGTCCGGGGAAATTGGGAGGCCAGCTTTTCACAGGCATCCATGTAACCCCAGCTGGGGGCGATGATGATATGGGCGCCCTCCCGGATAGCGTCCTTCATGGCGTTCTCGGTCATCCCGGCGTCCTCTTCAAAAACGTTGAGCTTCTGGATGATCTGCCCGTCCTCCAGTTCCAGTTCCCGCCGCATTTGGAGTATGCCCATGTGGTGGGCGTAGTCGTACCCTGAATCTTCGTCTATCCGGTTGGGGTAGATCACCGCGATCTTGACCTTCTCTTTTGCCAGGGGCATACCGGGTTTCCAGGCGTCCCGGTCCTGGCAGGCGGAAAGGAGAAGGACGAGTCCCAAAACCCATACCGGGTTTCCTCTGCGTACTATGGTTTTCATGGGGGCCCCGCGCATACCGTATGGCGACTATCATGCTCCCCCTTTCCTGGAAACGTCAAGTAAGGGCGGGGGTGCCGCCCCCGTTACCCCTGCTGGGGGGCCGAAAGGCCCCCCAAACCCCCGGGTTGCGCCGCTTGTTCTGCCCGCTCCCGGCGCGAATTTCCAGTAACAAAACCCTTCTCATCCGTGTTAATCGGTGGACCCTTTTGATAATGCCGAATCAGCGGTTCTCTTATGAGCGCCCCGACCGGGCCGGCGGGGCGCTCCCCTTGACCTGTTACCGCTCTCATGGTATTTTAACCGCGCTAGGGTTGTTTAATAAAATGAGGCGTTAAACAATTTCCCTAAAAACGCGGTTTGCCGGACTGGAAGTCCGCGGGCTTTAGCCTGAAAAAACGCGGGACCTGTTTACCGGACCGAAGGTCCGCGGCCAGCCGGATTAGTAAACAAGTCTAATCTTGATATAGCGGAAAGGAAGTTTTTATTATGAATCTAGTTGTGTTTTCTCTGCTCATGGGAGCGCCGGGCGGAGGGTCGGGAGACGGGTCCGCCGCGTGGCTTAATTTTATCCCCTTTGGGTTGATCATCGTGATTTTTTATTTTTTTATGATCCGTCCGCAGAATAAAAAACAAAAAGAGACCCAGCGGATGCTGAACGCCCTCAAGAAGGGGGACAAGGTGGTTACCATCGGCGGGCTGCACGGGGTTATCCAGAGCGTGAAGGATAATACGGTTATCATTAAGGCCGATGAATTTACGAAATTGGAATTCAGCCGCCAGGCCGTCGCGTCGGTTACCCTTGAGGGGAAGGGCGAAGCTAAGGAAGTTTCGATCAAGGGCGATAAATCCGACAAAGAAGAAAAGAAGGCCGCGGCTTCGGATCCCGTAAGCGGAACCGCTGAAGAAACAAAGCGTTAAGGGATTGGAGCGGCAGCATGAGTAAACGGTATCGGTTCGGCATCATCCTGATAACCATGGCGGTTTGTTTGCTATTTCTCTTGCCTACTATTCGCTGGTATTTTATGGTACCCAAGGAGGCCAAAACCATAGCCTTGGGGTCCCGGGAACAGATCAAGGATTACGCTTCCCAGACCGCCCGCCTCGGTTTAGACCGTATTGTCGCCGCGGCGAACCAGGATGAACCGGTGCCGGAAGACCTTGCCTTCCTCATTGCCCGGGCAAAGCGGAACCGCGGGGAGAACAAAACGCCCGCTCCGGACCGGTGGGACGCGCCGGCGGTGGTTTCCTCTTTTTTCAGCGAACAAGAGGCCCGGGAGGCGCTTGAGGCCAAATACCGGGACGATATTTTCGCCCTGAAGGACCTGCAGAAAAACGCGGTCCAACTGGGGCTTGACCTTTCTGGAGGATTGAGCATAGTGCTCCAGGCCGATATGAACGCCCTCGCGGAACGGACCCGGCAGTTATACAACCGGGAACTGAATGACGGGGACCGGGAGGACGCGATAAACCGCGCCCTGGAGGTGCTGAACAACCGGATTGACCGTTTCGGCCTTACAGAGCCGGTTATCCGGCGCCAAGGGCCGGATCAGATATATGTGGAGATACCCGGCACGGCGGACCCGGAACGGATTAACTCGATTATTATGGGCCGGGGCGGTCTTGCCTTCCATCTGGTGGATACGGACGCCGCCGCCGCGTTTAACCGGCACTATGCCAAGTACCCGGATTCGACCTTTGACAGCGGCGGCAACCTGTTGGATACCCCTATTCCCGGGGTCCCGCCGGATGTGGTAATCCGGGGGGTCTATACCAAAGACCGCTATGGGTTGGATGAGCGGGTGGGCTACACGGCCATTAAGCGGGAAGTGGGGCTTGACGGCAACCACATCCAGAGCGCCCTGGTTGAGCGGAATCAGATGAACGGGAAGCCGGAGGTAACCTTCTTTCTGAGCGCCGAAGGGGGGGATATCTTCTATCAACTTACCTCCGCCAACGTGGGAAAACCCCTGGCCATAGTATTGGACGACCGGGTAAAGTCCCAGGCGACCATTGAAGACGCCATCCGGGACCGGGTGCGTTTAACCGGCTTCGGCGCGGAGGAGGCGAATAACATCGCCCTGACCCTCCGCACCGCCGCCCTGCCGGTGGAATTGGAGGTGGCAAACCTAAAGGCCATTGGGGCTTCCCTGGGGGAGGACACCATAAAGCAGGGGATCTACGCCCTGTTCGGCGGCCTGGCGGCGGTGATGATCTTCATCCTGGTATTTTATAAGGGAGCGGGGGTCAACGCGGTGGTAGCCCAGATACTTAACATCTATTTCATGGGCAGCATACTTTCGGCCTTTAATTTCACCCTGACCCTGCCGGGCATCGCGGGATTCATCCTGACCATCGGTATGGCGGTGGATGCCAATGTGATTATTTTTGAACGCATGAAGGAAGAGCTGGCCCTGGGGAAGGGCCGCAAAGCCGCGGTGGACGCGGGGTTTGATAAGGCGTTTTGGGCAATCATGGACTCCAACATCACCACCTTTATTGCCGCCCTGTTCCTGTCCCAATTTAGGTCCGGACCGATACAGGGCTTTGCGGTAAGCCTTGCCATCGGGGTGTTTTCTTCGGTGTTTACCGCCCTCTTTGTTTCCCGGCTTATATTTGACTTTCAGACCGATGTATTGGGTAGTAAGGGCCTTTCCGTCAGTTGGAGGATTAAATGAAACGGATTGTGCGATTTTCCAAGGGCTTTTTACCCGCCGCGATTATTTCAACCCTGCTTGTCCTGGGGGGCGCGGCGGGGTATATCATAAACCGGGGTTTCAACCTGGGGATTGATTTTAAAGCCGGCCTCATCCAGGAGGTTCAGTTTGCCCCCGGCGCTTTCAGCCTCACCTATACGGGCGGCGGTAACGCCGTTGTTTCCCTGGACCTGGACCGGAATACGCTCTATATTGCCGTCTCCGGCGCGGGGATGGAAAAGACCCATGCTTTTCCCTTGGGGGAATACGGCGCCCTGGGGAGCTTAAAAAACGCCCTTGAAGGGGTGGAGGGAATTTCGGTACGCCTTTCGGCCCCTGAAGACGCGCCGTCCTCCTTGCTGGTACAAAGCGCCCGGGGAAACCCCCAGTTGGGAACGGCCCCCTATGTGATGCATTACCTGCCGCCGGACCGGGACCCCGTTTCCCTTGAAGCGCTGAGGGCCGCGCTGGGCTCCCTGGGAGACGCTTCGGTGCAGGTTCTGGGCCGTCATGAGGAACAGCGCTACATGATCCGCATGGATGATACCACGGCGGAAGGGGAAGCCGGTTCCCAGGTGATTGCCGCGCTGGAAAACGCCTTTGGCCCCAACAGCGTCGCGGTTGCCCGGTCGGACTATGTGGGGTCCCGGTTTTCCAAGAATTTAACCGATCAAACCGCCCTGCTCATGGGCTTGACGCTGCTCCTCATCCTTATCTATGCGTCCATCCGGTTTAAACCCCAGTACGCCGTCGGCGCGGTCTTGGCCATAGCCCATGACGCCCTTATGATGACGGCCTTTATTACCTGGACCCGGATGGAATTCAACACCACCACCATCGCGGCGCTCCTTACCATCCTGGGATATTCGATAAATGATACCATCGTTATTTTCGACCGTATTCGGGAAACCCGGCGTATCTATCCGGTTGATCCCTTCGTGGATATTTTGGACCGCGCTATCTCCGAAACCTTAGGCCGGACTGTTATTACGACCTTGACTACCATGCTGGCGGTCCTATCCCTCTTTATCTTTACCGCCGGGTCCATGAAGGATTTTGCCCTGGCCTTGCTGGTGGGCATGGTTTGCGGGGTGTATTCAACTATTTTTATCGCATCGGGCTTTGTGTACTATTGGGATGTCATGGCCAAAAAACAGGCCCGGAAAAAGGGATTGGCCGGCGCGTATACCTGATGAAGGTTATCCGGGCTTCGGTTCTTGGGTATTGCATGGGGGTCCGCCGGGCGGTGGACATCGCCTATCGTGAGTCCCGCGCCGCGGCGGAAAGTTTAAGCTCTGGGGGCCTTCCCCGGCAAGTCTGTACCCTGGGGCCCCTGATTCATAACCCCCAGGTCTTAGAAGACCTGGGCGCCCTGGGCGCGCGGGTATTGGATGAAGCCTCGCTACCGGATGCTATGGAAAACCATATAATTCTTATCCGGGCGCATGGGGTAAGGCCCCAGGCGGAGGCGGCCCTGATCGCCCGGGGCGCGCGGATCGTGGACGCTACCTGCCCTAAGGTTAAGGCCAATCAGATGAAGGCCCGGCAGTTAAGCCGGGAGGGGTATCAGATTTTTCTAGCCGGGGAACGGCGTCACGGCGAGATCATCGGCATTCAAGGTTATGCCCCCTCCTGCGTTATCGTGGCCGGTCCGGGGGAAGCGGAACAGGCGGCGGCCCGGCTTCGTGCCGGATGGGAAGCGGCAAAGAACGCTTTTTCTTCCGGCAAGGGCCCGGCGAAGATCGCCCTAATCGGGCAAACCACCCTATCCGCTGAAGAGTACCGGGCAATCGGCGAGGGGATAGGGAAGTATTTTCCCCAGGTTGAGCGGATCAACACCATTTGCCAGGCGACGGCGGAACGGCAGGAGGCTTTGGCGGCCCTTTGCGGCCAGGTAGCGGCTGTGGTTGTGGCCGGCGGACGGGAATCCGCCAATACCCGGCGGCTTAGGGACATCGCGGAGGGCCGGGGAAAAGCGGCGTGGCTGGCGGAATCCCCTGAAGATATACCCCCGGAAATCCGCGCTTACCGGGTCATCGGCCTCAGCGCCGGCGCATCCACTCCCAGCCGGATCATAGACGCCATTGAGGAACGCCTACTGCGGATGGAGTAGGCGCGCTTGTGTTTTTACGACTACTATCACTTATAAAAAATTAGCCGGTCCGCTTCTTGAGGAAGCTGGGTGGCAGCTATTTAAAAAAATGATTTTTATCACTTGGTAGCAATGACCGCAACCTATACGGAAAACCACTCGCTTAAATGGACGCTGAAAATCGCGGGGTATTATGGTGTGGCGCTGCTCTTGTCGCGCGTCATATTCCATACAGCTTCACTGTTTTGCTGAGGGAGTTATACGTTGTCCGAAATACTGTTTTTGTTGTCAAAAGGAAAAACATTTTCGCAATATGACCTTGCGGAACGTTTGAACACCACGCCTGAACTCATAGCGGCCCGGCTTGATTTTCTTCATCGCGCGGCCTATGGAAATACTTGTCCTTTTGTGCAACGGTTTCGCCGCTGAAAGCATAGGGGCGGAACCGCGTATCTCCCGGAAAACGGTCTATAACCACATGAACAGGTTATACGCCGCTTTCAACGTGAAATGCCGTGATGAAATGGTGGCGAAGGCGTGGGCGCTGCATCTGGTAACTGAAAAGGATATGCGCTTTCTTGACCGGAGGAAAGAGCCGGAGCCGCTGCCGAATTGGGCGGCGGCGCAACAACACATGAACAGAGGAGTATTAAAGCTATGGTAATCAGAACTAAAAGCGGGGAATTCAAGGCGGAAACAAAAGACGTGCTGCTTGATTTTCTGGGCGTGAAAAGAGAGGCGGCGGGGCCGCAGTCCGTCAATGCCGATGTGGAATTGATTGCGTCCGTTCCGTTTCGCCTAACTGATGACAAGGAAGCGGCTGGTTTTCCGTGGACGCTTTCAACGTTTGACCTTGACCGCTACGGGGGAGCGGATAGACCCGGCGGGGTGGGACTGCAAGCGATACATGGATAATCCGGTTGTGGAGTGGGCGCATAACTACCTTATTCCGGCTATCGGGAAAATCGAGAGGCTTACTGTTGATGACACGGGCCTGCATGGGCTGGTGTTCTTTAATGATAAAGCCTATGACCCTTTCGGCTGGGCGATTGGGGAGCGGGTCAAGGCGGGGGTTATCCGGGCCGGGTCGGTGGGGGTCCGGGTGATTGAAATTGAAATACCGGATAAGGAAACCGCCAAAGACGGTACTGGTCTTATTTTCCGCAAGCAGGAACTTTTGGAGTTTTCAATCTGCAACGTTCCGGCTAATCCGTTTGCCCTCGCCAAGACCATTGAAGCGGCGAAAACGGAAACAACACAAAAATTAGGCGGCTCCATGTTTTGGGGCGGTTTAATCAATAATTTATAGGGAGTGAACAATGGGAAATGAAGAACTGGAGGCGGTCAAAAAACAGTTAGCCGCCATGAAGAAAATCGAGTTGACAGGGTTTACCAACACGGAGACCGCTACGGCTTATTTTCAGGAGAAGGAAAAAATCCTTGAAGGGATTGTTAAAACCCTGGAAACGGTTACGGTGCAGGAAACCGCCGAAGTGGAGGCGTTGAAATCCACGGTGGGGGAACTGCGGAAGGAACTTAAAACGCAAGCGGCAAGTCCCCGCGAACT
>JAITHL010000116.1 GCA_031279975.1 Treponema sp.
TACCGGTTTCTGTGCCCGTTGAACAATTATTTTATGCCGTCATTCAAGCTGCTGACGAAAGAGAAGCAGGCGGACGGGCGGTACAAGAAGGTGTACGAGAAAACGCCTAAAACGCCATATGAGCGGCTTATGGAGTCGCCTTATGTGAGCGATGAGAGCAAGGCGGAGTTGAAAAGGCGCAAAGGGCTTTACAACCCGGTGCGGTTGAATGAGTGGCTTAACCGCGCGGTCGCGGAACTCTTGCGTCTCCACCGCGGGAAAGTTTACACTGAAAATGGTTACTGTGAGAATGCCGATAAGGCGGTCGCGGTTTGATTTCGACTAGGTTTTAGTTATTAGTCATCGACCCCTTTTCGGCTAGAAAACTTTTTAGGCAATTCGCTCCCTTGAAAAGCCCCCGCGCCCTAGATATGATGGGGATTAAGGAGCGTGAATCATGGCGAAATACCCCTTTGAAACTATAGAGCCGAAATGGCGGCGCTATTGGGAAGCCCATAAGACCTTCCGGGCGGAAGAAGACCCCGGGTTTCCCAAGGAGCGGCGGCGCTATGTGCTGGATATGTTCCCCTATCCGTCTGCCCAGGGGCTGCACGTGGGGCATCCTGAGGGCTATACCGCTACGGATATCTACTGCCGCTACCTCAGAATGCGGGGGTATAACGTGCTCCACCCCATGGGCTTTGACGCCTTTGGCCTGCCCGCGGAGAATTACGCGATTAAGACCGGAACCCATCCGGCGGTGAAAACCGCGGAAAACGTGGAGAAGTTCCGGTCCCAGATTAAGTCCCTGGGCTTCTCCTATGACTGGGACCGGGAAGTGGACACCTCAAACCCCGGGTACTACCGGTGGACCCAGTGGATATTCCTCAAGCTCTTTGAAAAGGGCCTGGCCTATGAAGCGGAGAGCCCCATCAACTGGTGCCCCTCCTGTAAGACCGGCCTGGCGAATGAGGAGGTGAAGGACGGCCTTTGCGAGCGCTGCGGCGCCAAGGTTAGCCGGAAACGGATACGCCAGTGGCTGCTGCGGATCACCGCCTACGCGGAACGGCTGCTTGCGGACCTGGACGGCCTGGATTGGCCTGAACCGGTCAAGCTGATGCAGCGGAATTGGATAGGCCGGTCCGAAGGGGCCAATGTGGTGTTTCAAATCGAGGGGCGGGCAGAGGCCCTGGAGGTATACACCACCAGGCCGGACACCCTCTTCGGCGTTACCTACCTGGTCCTGTCCCCGGAACACGCCCTGGCGGACCGGATCGTTACGCCGGAGCGGCGGGAGGCGGTACAGGCCTATCTAGCAAAGGCGGCTGAGAAGAGCGATCTGGAACGGACCGATCTGGCCAAGGAGAAGACCGGTGTTTTCTCCGGGGCCTCCGCGGTCAACCCGGTAAACGGCCGCCGGATTCCCATCTGGATCGCCGACTATGTACTCATCTCCTATGGGACCGGGGCGATTATGGGGGTTCCGGCCCATGACGCGCGGGACTGGGAATTCGCCCGGGTTTTTCGGCTTCCCATTATCCCGGTGGTGGCCGGTGAAAAGCCGGAGCCCGGCGGGGATTACGCCGCTGAGCCTGATGCGTGCCGGGAGGCCGGGGGCTGGTCGGTGAATTCCGGGGCGTTTACCGGCCTTGCCACCGCCGAGTGCAAGGAACGGATCACCGCGTGGCTTGAAGCGCGGGGCCTGGGGAAACGGACGGTAAACTACAAGCTCCGGGACTGGGTCTTCAGCCGCCAGCGCTACTGGGGCGAGCCTATCCCGGTGGTCCACTGCCCCCGGTGCGGCGCCGCGCCCCTGCCGGAAAGCGCCCTGCCCCTAACCCTGCCGGAGGTACAGTCCTATATGCCCACCGGCACCGGCGAATCCCCCTTGGCGGCCATTACGGACTGGGTTGCCGCTGCCTGCCCAAAATGCGGGGGGCCGGCCAAACGGGAGACCAACACCATGCCCCAGTGGGCGGGTTCCTGCTGGTATTACCTCCGGTATCTGGACCCTTGCAATGACCAAGCCTTTGCGGGGCGGGACAAGATCGATTACTGGGCGCCGGTGGACCTCTATGTGGGCGGGGTGGAACACGCGGTGCTCCACCTGCTCTACAGCCGCTTTTGGCACAAGGTCCTGTATGACCTGGGTCTGGTGAACACCGCCGAGCCCTTTCAGCGGCTGGTGAACCAGGGGATGATCCTGGGGGAGGATAACCAGAAGATGTCCAAGAGCCGGGGGAACGTGCTCAACCCTGACGACATTATCCGCGACTACGGGGCCGACGCCATGCGGCTCTACGAGATGTTCATGGGCCCCCTGGAGGTAACTAAGCCCTGGATGACCGCGGGGCTGGTGGGGGTATCCCGCTTTTTGGAGCGCCTGTGGGCCATTGGGGAAAAACCCCTGGCGGAATCCGGCGGGGGAGGGGAGGGCTGCCTGGTCAGACTGCTCCACAAGACCATTAGAAAGGTAAGCCGGGATACGGAAACCCTTAACTTCAACACCGCCATCAGCGCCATGATGATCTACTCCTCTGAGCTGGCGAAACTCCAGCGGATACCCCGGAACCTCTGGGAACCTCTGGTTCAGATGATCAGCGCCTATGCGCCCCATCTGGGGGAGGAACTCTGGGAGAAACTGGGGCGAGGCGAATCGGTAGCCAAGTCGTCCTGGCCCGCCTGGGATGCGGCATTGGCCGCGGATGAGGAAGTAACCATCGTGGTCCAGGTGAACGGCAAGGTGCGGGATACGTTTATCGCGGCGGCGGGGACCGGAGAGGCTGAACTGGCGGCGGCGGCCAAGGCTTTGCCGGGGGTTCTCAAGTGGATCGGGGGCAAAGAACCGGTTAAGGTGATCGCCGTGCCGGATAAACTGGTGAATATTGTGATCCGGTGAACTCCCCCTACGCTTTGCGTATCAGCCGGTCCATCCAGGACTTGCCCCGGGCCGCGTGGAATGCCCTATTAATAGAAGAAACCGTTCCCTTTCTGGACTGGGACTGGCTTGCGGCCCTTGAGTCCTCCGGGAGCGCTTCGGCGGAGGCCGGCTGGTTTCCCCAGCACTTGACCCTCTGGGCCGGGGAGCGCCTGGCCGCCGCGGCGCCCTTGTACCTGCGGACCAACAGCTGGGGGGATTATGTGTACGATCATTTCTGGGCCGAGGCTGCGGCGGCCCTCAAGCGGCCCTGGTATCCCAAACTGGTGGGAACCGTGCCGGCCACGCCCGCGGGGGGCTACCGCTTCCTCTGCGCCCCGGACCTGGACGGCGGGGCTCTGAACCGGATACTGCTGGACGCGGCGGAAGACCTGTGCCGGAAGTACCGCGTGGGCGGCCTCCACCTGCTGTTCGCCGATCCGGATTGGGCGGCGGCGCTTCCCGGCCTGGGCTACAGCGCGTGGGAACATACGGGGTATCTTTGGGAGAATCCGGGCTGCCGGGATTTTGAGGATTACCTGGCGGGCTTTTCCAAGAATCAGCGGAAAAATATCCGAAGGGAATACCGCTGTCCGGGGGAAGCGGGCGTTGGTATCCGGGTTATACCGGGGGAGGCTGCGGAGGCCGGGCAATTCGAGCGGATGTTCGAGCTTTTTACCCTTACCAACGACAAGTTCTATCCCTGGGACGCCCGCTTTGTGAACGAAGCCTTCTTTCAGTATCTGGAGCGGCATTTCCGCCGGGCCGTCGTCTTTGTGGAAGCCCGGCGGCGGGACGGCGCGGGGGAGCCGCTGGCCATGGCCTTTTTTATCCGCAAGGGGGGCCGGCTTTGGGGCCGCTATTGGGGGGCCTATGAGGAAGTCCGGGACCTGCACTTTGCGGTTTGTTACTACGCGCCCCTGGACTGGGCGATCCGGGAGGGCATACGCCGCTTTGATCCGGGCCCGGGTTCCCCCCACAAAATCCGCAGGGGTTTCCGGGGGGTAAGCCTCTGGAGCTACCACAAGTTTTTTGATCCCCTCCTGGAGCGGCTTTTTCAGGACAACATAGGCCGGGTGAATCAATACGAAGCGGACGCCCTGGTGTCTTTGAACGAGCGGCTTCCCTTAAAGCGGGAACCGGGCCTCCGGGGGGATGGGGGGGCCTTAGGCCCCCCGGCGGGGGTTTTAGGGGGCGGCGCCCCCTACTGCTAGGGAAGCACAGAAAAAATTGTAAAAATTAACCGGGTTTCCCCAAGGCGCTCAGGCCCAGCGCATATAAACTTTTGGGCGCATTTTTGCTCCGCAAAAACCGCGCTTTCCGCTTCAATCGCTTGCGCGGGACGGAGGCCTTGTAGACCGCCGGCGCGGTCAATTACAAGACCCGAACCCACACCTGCGGAAATCCCCTCTTCCACCCTGCCTGGGGGAGCGCCGAAGGCGCATCGGACCTATGGTCCGCGGCAATCACGCGCCGCCGGGAGCGCCCTGGGCCCGGCCGGAAGGCTCAATTGATCAGGGGGGAACAAAATCGTACAATAGGCCCATGGCGCTTAACTGTGGTATTGTCGGACTTCCCAATGTGGGGAAGTCCACTATTTTTTCGGCCCTGACTTCCGCTCCGGCGGAAACGGCAAACTATCCCTTTTGCACGATCAACCCCAATGTGGGCATAGCGCAGGTTCCGGATTCCCGGCTGGACAAACTATCCGGGATATTTAAGCCCCAGCGGACCGTTCCGGCAACGGTGGAATTTGTTGACATCGCGGGGCTGGTTAAGGGGGCATCCCAGGGGGAGGGGCTGGGGAATCAGTTCCTTGCCCATATCCGGGAAGTGGGGGTAATCGCCCAGGTGGTCCGGTGTTTTGACAACCCCAATATCCTCCATGTGCAAAACCGTATTGATCCTGAATCGGATATGGATGTCATCAACATTGAGCTGGCCCTGGCGGACCTGGAAACCCTCGCCCGGCGGCGGGAACGGGCTGAACGGGCGCTCAAGGGGCAGGCCAAGACCGGACAAAAGACAAGCGAGGACCTTTTGGCCGCCCTGGCAAAGGTGGAGGCCCTTCTGGAACAGGGGAAACCCGCCCGTTCGGCCTCCTTAACCGGTGATGAGCGGAACGCCCTGCGGGACTGCCATTTTATCACCCTGAAACCCCAGCTCTATGTGTGCAATGTGGACGAACAGGGGCTCAAGGAAAATCCCTACTGTACGCGGGTACAGCGGCGGGCCGAGGCAGAGGGCTCGGCGGCGGTGGTCATCTGCGGCAAATTCGAGGCGGAGTTAGCGGGCATTGGGGATACGGCGGAGCAAAGCGCCTTCCTGGGGGAGCTTGGGCTGGAGGAATCCAGTCTGGGCCCGCTGGTCCGCGCCGCCTATGCGCTGCTGGGGCTGCGGACCTTCTTTACCGCAGGGGCGGATGAATGCCGGGCCTGGACCATCCGCGCCGGGGATACGGCGCCCAAGGCGGGGGGAGTTATTCACTCGGATTTTGAAAAGGGCTTTATCAAGGCGGCGGTGTATTCCTTCCAGGATATCCTTGCCTGCGGCAGCGAAGCGAAGATCAAGGAAGCCGGGAAATACCGCATTGAGGGAAGGGAGTACCGCGTTCAGGACGGGGATGTGCTGTACTTCTTCCGGCAAAACAGCGCCGCAAAGCCCCCCGCGGAGGGGTAGGGGAATGCCTGTCAACAACTTATGAAATGAGCAGGGGGCTGCAAAAGCCGCAAGGCGGCTTTTGCTTGAGGGTTTGCGCTCCGCGCAAACCCTATCCGCCCAGGAGTTTTGCCGGAGGCAAAACTCCTATGTTTTATGTCAAGAGGCCTGTAACAAGGACTCCCATCCCGCCAATTTGTAGCGATAAAACTTCTTCGCCAATTCCCCGCGGGCGGCATC
>JAITHL010000149.1 GCA_031279975.1 Treponema sp.
CCCTGTGGCCCCGGGACCTTGCCCAGGCGCCGGCGGACGCGGAAACCGGGGAAGCGGCCCGGGTGGAATTCAGCGCCGCGGACTGGGGCGGGGATTCGGAAAAACGGTATTGCGGGAATGGCCGCTAGGGAGGAGAAGGAAATGGGTTTAAAGAAACTAACGGTATGTAATGCGAGTGGGAAGATTAGTCAAAAGACTGATAATAAAGAAACATTGAAAGGTACTATTGTCCCTGCGGTCGATAGTCTGTATGACTTTTATGCTGGAACTCCAAATGATGCAGGTGATGCTATTACAGAGAAAGAGACAGAGTCGCCAACATTAGTACCGTATCAAATTACGTTGCTTTTGCCGGTGGGCGGGAATGTTTCGGGTCTTTTTCGGTTTCCCCGGGTTGGTGAGCAGGTGCTTGTGGAGTTAGGAGACAATTCACAAAATTACCTAATTGGCTATGTGCCCAGCGAAGACATATCTGAAGGAACCTCTTTTACTCCCGATACCTCTGATCCGGAAAAGAACAAACTGCTGCAAGAAAACCAGGGCATGGTACTCCGCTACCAGCAGACCGGGAAAAAAGCGGACAAGGCAGCCGAGGATGAGAAATATTCGGAGATAGGCTTCTACCGTCAGCCCACATCGTGGAAACCTGGAAACCCGGGGGATTACCAAGCGTTTGGCGCGGGTGAATCAAAAGACTTCCCCAAAATTGACCGGATCAATATACAGTCTACCGGGGACATCCACTCGAAGGCGCAAAATCACTACCGGACAAAGGCAAAGCGTTTTGAACTGCTGGTGGATTGCGATGGCCCGAACTACGCCAAAGACCCTGATGAATATGACAGGGAAGATTTCGCCTTTGGGGATCAAGCCGGGGACGATTCCATGCTGTACGCGGGAGACGCCCATATCCGGGCAAAAAACCGGATTATTATCAAAGCGGGAGAGGAGATACGGCTTCAGGTAGGCCGTTCATCCATCATTATTTCCGACAAGGGCATTACCATCGTATCCAGAAAAACCAGATCCCCCATTGAAAACCCCTGGGACACAAAAGTATGCGTAACCCCTCTGGGCGGAATAGATATGTTCGGCCACCGCGTCCAAATGAAGGCTGCCAAGGATTTTTCCCTGGCGGACAGTTTTGGAGGCGCGTTAACCAGTTACCTGGGAGTAACCCGCATTGCCAGCAAGGATTTCAAGGCTCAGGCTACCAATCTTCAGGGTTATTTTTTAACCGGGGGCGGGACGCTAACTAACTATCTCAATATTGTCCCTACAATGCTGGCCGGTGCCGTCATCGGGACCGGAAAGCATGGGGTGTCCCAAGGTCTTGGCGCAAAAGCCTCTTTTGCCAACCAACTGCCTACATCGGTGGGCATGGCACCGGATTTGGTGGCGTTGGTCGGAAATATAATAGCTGGCACCCTGGATGCCGACGGTAGTGAAGGCAGTGATCCTATTAATGATTTTATTAAATATTTCAAGATAGTTGGTACAGTCCTCGGCCTTATCCCTCTTTTACTGGAAGTGTTCATACCCAAAAAAAATCTTATGGAATACGGCGGCAGGGATGGGCTTATTACGGCGGTTTCTATAGCTGAGATCGGTGTAATGACCACTGCTTTTTGTTATGTTTGTACAAAAATTGTAACGTCGCTGATGACAGGGTGGGGTGCTACACCATTTCATACAAGTTATTTACATCTTGAGGGTCACGCCAATCTTGCTTTGGGAGGGGTGAGAATCGTGAAGGCTATGCAAAATGAACTAGGGCTGAATAGCCCAGTGGCAGGGCTAGGTCCTGATATGATAACCAAACAGCTATCTAACATAACTTCGACAAAAGTAATACTTGGTATTGTTGGGGGAATTGTGGGGATTGGCGCGGCGATTGGCGCTCCATTCTTGAAGGCATATGTATCTAAACTAGATGAAGAAGAACTGGCCAAACTTAAGGAGTTATAAAATGGAACTGGATAAAGACGCGAAAGATAAAATCGCCCAAGCGGTTAAACCGATTGTAACATCCGCCTTAGCGACCGCGCTTGTGGCAGGGGCGGCCGCGGCTTTAGCCGCCTTGTTAGTTACCAATTACAAAAAGAGCGGACTAACCGGCGAAACGGAAATGCACCCCACCACGGACGAGATGAACATGAGCAAGGTGGAGACCAGCGCCAAGGACACCGACGCCTCCCTAGGCAAGGACGAAGTTACCGCCAAAGACGGGGACCTTTCGGCAAACCGGACAGACGCGGCGGCCTCCAGCGGGGAAGCCACCGCCGCGGAAAGCGGGGCCACCGCCGCCCGGACCAAGGCCGGGGCCGCGGATATTGAGACCAAAGCCCTGAAAATGACCTAAGGAAGCGCTGAATAATTCAATCGAGAATGCGGCCTAAAGTCCGCATTCAGCGCTTCATTAGTGTGATTTTTCGCGGTTTTCCATAGGAAAACGGGAAAAATAATAGGGAACCGCTGATTGCGGACCGAAGGTCCGAAGTCCATTTAATCAGCGGTTCCCTAATCGTACAACGCGCAAGGAAGGAAACATTGGCTGACAAATTGGACTGGATGAATAAACACCTGGTACTCCTGCGGTATATCAATCTGATGGATGTAGCGGAAAAAGAAGGATACAAGATCCGTCCCGATCTGGCGGAGTTATTTGTGGGCATGAACAGCGCGGAGGAAATGGTTTATAAGTTCGCCGGGGTGGAACGGTACAAGTGCGCCTGTGAGCTTATGGCCTATATCGCACACCGCCGGGCGGCGGTGTGGTGGGGCTACCGTTGCGTCCTCTCCCTGCTGGAAGAGTTACGCATAAACCCCGCGGAGGAGCGGGACATCGCCGACATAGGGGCAAACCTGGAGGTGGAGGTGCCGGACTTTGCCAAGGTGGAGCCGCCGAAGACGGACCCCGAATTTCTCATAAAAATGCAAAAGGACCTTGATGATTTGCAAAGAGGGGTTCAGGAAGCCCGGACTGCGGTACACCCGGAAATGCTCAAGCTGGTTGAGGACGCGCTTGGGGTTTTTTATGATGAATTTACCAAATTTCATGGTATACACCCCTTGAAATTGATGGAAAAACTTGCCGATAAAATCGCCCAAGACCCCTATGCCATTGACCCCAACTCCCCGATCTTCCAGGAGGCCGCCAAGCTCAAGGCCCAACTCGCCGCGGTACAGAAGGAAACCGTGGACACCATCAAGTCCGTGATCCCCCCCAAGGTTCCAGCCCACCAGAAAAAGCTCCGGGACAACGCCCTTACCGCGGTATACCGCTGGGTGGCCGCCCCGGACGGGGAGAACGCCCAGAAATGCCTGGACGTAGGCAACGAATGCCCTGACACCCCGGCGGGGCTGCTCTCCCTGGCGGCGTTCTGGGCCTTCGGGGACCTCCTGCCCCTGGGGGAGCAAACCGTGCCCACCCCCCCGGGGCTGGCGGCCAACGGCCTCTGCCAGGTCCTGCTCCTGGCCGCCCTGCACCAGGGGGGGACCCGGAAGCTCAAGGAACGCTATGAAGAGTACTTCCGCCTGGGCGTGGAGGTCCTTACCGGGGCGGACAACTGGGAGGCTTCCCTAGCCTCAAAGATCATGCCCCACGAGGAGCTTCCCGCCGTTTCCCGGTCCGCGCCGCCCCAGCCCCCGCCGCCTGAGGCCCCGGCAAGTCCTGCCAGCCCCGGCTCCAACGCGGGGGATGTACGGACCGGTTCAGCGCCGGTTCCTCCCCCGCCGGCGGACAGCGGGACCCGGTCTTCGCCCCAGACCCCGCCGCCGGGCGGCGCTCCGCCCTATAAGCGGTGGAAGCCGGGGGAAGAAAACTAAGGAAGCGCTGCTTGCGGGCCTAAGGCCCGGCGTTAATAGACGTATTCCGAAACCAACCGGGTTTTGGAACACGTCTATTGTAATCAGCCGTTCCCTATAGTGATTTGAGGAGGAATATATGCCCGCAACCATTGCCGCCATGACCGCCGCGGTCCTAGCGGCGCTCTGCCCCTGGGCGGCCATGGGCTGCGCGTCTTCCGGCGCCCCTCAGCCTCAGCCTGTGGTTATTCCCTGGGAAGCGGCGGGCGCCGGCGGCGACGCCCCCTTGCCGCGTATCAGGAACGAAACCAGACATCTGGACTTGGGGCTCAGAAAACAAGTTGACGCCATCATGCAAAACTATATTGATTCCCAGGGCGAAGAGTACGGCTATTACACGCTTCATTTCGGAAGATTGCATGATACGGTAAAGGGCGGGATAAATCCGGGCCTAGCGGCCTTGATAATCCTTGGCGCTCTTGGCGGCGCTTCTGTGGATGGCATATCGGCGGCTACGGTTTACCAGGTTTTTAGATGGTATGGGCGGCTGTCGATTTACGATTCACAGGGAAACAGCATAGGGGCGTTCAACACAAAAGGGGAATTCGCGCCGATGGTGATAGGCTATTCTACCCTGTCATCAACGGACATCAGTGATGAAGAAACCGGCAAAATATACTCCACGCTGCTGGAGCGTATCATAAAAGAAGCGCTTGGCAATAGCGCCGGAATAAATGAACAGCTGCGGGCGGCGGGGCCGCGAAGCGCCGCAAACACCCCGGCGGCGCTGGCTAAAATACACGCCCAGGAAGAAAAAATTGAGCATCAAAATATTGTTGCTATCCGCGAATTCAAGGAGGCGCGTCATGAACCATAAAGCATTGGGAAAAAAAGCCGCCGCCTTCCTAGGGGCGGCGCTGGTATGCCTTGCGGCCGGGTGCGCCACCACCTACCAAATTGAATGGCATAAGGTGGAACTCAGCGCGGACAGGCCGGACCGGGGCCCGCTGTTGAATCTTCAAAACGCGGGCCAATGGATAGACCGGTGGGAAAACACCGCTAAGGTAAACTTAAGAGCGCGCGGCCGGTTATTTTTATTCCCCGGATGAAGTATGCTACGGCTATTACCTGGCGTATTTCACCTATGGTGAAATGAAATATTTCCCGGTATATTCATTTTGGATCGGGACTAAAAAGGGACTCTACGGGCATCTGCGGATTTACGATTCCCAGGGAAATCCCGTACGAATGTTTCAAAATTTCAGTTGGATTACCCTGGATACGGAAAATAAAGACTGGGACCTTACCGCCGGCGCCGGAGCGGTATGCTCCGCCCTGCTGGATGATCTGCTGCGGCAGGCGGACAGCGACAGCCGCGTCATAAACAGCCTCCTCGAAGCCCCGGGGCCGGTACTGGGGGAACTTACCCTGGAGGCGCGAATACGAATGGGCGAATCGCTTAAAGACCCGTAACCGGCGCGGCTGTTCCGGTTTTAGACCGCGCGTTTTTTAGAAAAGGAGGAACTGGAAGAAAAAAATGAGCATCAAAATATTGTCGCAATTTGCAAATTCGTGGAGGAGCGTCATGAACAATAAAGCATTGGGAAAAAAAGCCGCCGCCTTCCTAGGGGCGGCGCTGGTATGTCTTGCGGCTGGGTGCGCCACCACCTACCCAATTGAATGGCATAAGGTGGAACTCAGCGCGGACAGGCCGGACCGGGGCCCGCTGTTGAATCTTCAAAACGCGGGCCAATGGATAGACCGGTGGGAAAACATCAAACCAGACTATTTCGCTTACAACGATCCCGGTGTGGATGTAAACTTAAGAGAACTAAAAGATACGGTTGAAGAGCGCGCGGCCGGCTATTTTTATTCCCCGGATGAGGTATACTACGGCTATTATCTGGCGTATTTCACCTATGGTGAAATGCTATATCACCAGGCTAGGCGTCCGCCGAAGGGATTATTCGGGCATCTGCGGATTTACGATTCCCAGGGAAATCCCATACGAACATTTCGTAATTTCAGACGGCTTGTCGTATATACGCTGCATAAAGACTGGGACCTTACCGCCAACGCCGGAGCGGTATGCTCCGCCCTGCTGGAGGATCTGCTGCGGCAGGCGGACAGCGACAGCCGAATCATAAACAGCCTCCTGGAGGCCCCGGGGCCGGTACTGGGGGAACTTACCCTGGAGGCGCGGATACGAATGGGCGAATCGTTTAAAAACCCGTAACCGGGTGGCTGTTCCGGTTTTAGACCGCGCGTTTTTTAGAAAAGGAGGAACTGTATGGACATAAACGCCAATACCCGGAAGGCTGTCAAAAAAGCGGCCAATCTTGTCATGCTATTATCCGCGGTCTTAGCGGCGCTCTGCTCTTGGGCGGTCATGGGCTGCGTGTCTTCCGGCGCTCCCCCTCAGCCTCAGCCTGTGGTTATTCCCTGGGAAGCGGCGGACGCCGGAGAGTCCGCCCCCTTGCCGCGTATCAGAAACGAAACCATACACCTGGACCTGGCGCTCAGAAAACAAGTTGACGCCATCATGCAAAACTATATGGATTCCCAGGGCGAAGAGTACGGCTATTACACGCTTCATTTCGGCCGCTGGGAGTACTGGAAGGAGTCTGGGGACTGGGCCGCAAGTGGTGGGCTTCCTGGGACTAGGGTTCGGTCGTTTTTTAGATGGTATGGGTGGCTGGTGATTTACGATTCACAGGGAAACAGCATAAAGGCTTTCAACAAAAGAGGGGGATTCAAGCCGATGCTGATAAATTATTCCACCGTATCGCCGCGAGACATCACGGACAAAGAAACCGGCAAAATATACTCCGCGCTGCTGGATCACATCATAAAAGAAGCGCTCAGTAGAAGCGCTGAAATAAATGAGCAGCTGCGGGCGGCGGGACCGAGAAGCGCCGCAAACACCCCGGCGGCCCTGGCTAAAATACACGCCCAGGAAGAAAAAATTGAGTATGTTGGCGGTACAAAGAATTATGGGCGTGAAAAGATATGGATTCGGGAATAAGGCCCGGAATGTTGTTACAATCACGGATGCCGGGGGGCGCGGATACGAATGGGCGAATCGCTTAAAGGCCCGTAACCGGCGCGGCTGTTCCGGTTTTAGAAGAGCCGCCTTAAAGGAATTTACGGCGCCGCGGGCCGTAAAACCGCGGGCAGCGTTTCGCTGCAAGCCCAGGCAAAAAACAAGCGGTTTTGGCCTGGGCCCATCTGCTATAAGGGAGGCGTGTACCCATGCCCGATAAGACCAAAACTTCCCCAGGGGCGCGATTGCGCCGCCATCTCGCGCTCATCGCCGCGGGAGCCCTCTGTTCAGGCTGCGTTACCCAGTACAAGGTAACGGTAGAATTCTCCCCCCTCCTGCGGGATCACTTTACCGAATATCCCACCATAGAGGTTGACATCGCCGCGGTAACCGACGGCGAAGCGGATGAGGTAAAACAGGCGGGGGTGGAAAAATATTTCTCCCCGGACAGCGGGTTCCGGTCCCGGCTGCAAAGCCAGACCTGCTTTTTCTCCCAGGAGGACCAGGCGGCCTTTGTCCTGCCTTCCCGGGCCCCGGTTTGGCGGCAATGGCGGCTCAAAAACCCCGCCAATATCCTGGTGATCGCCAGCCTGCCCCAGGATGGCGCCATGACGCCCCAGGCGGACCCCCGGTATCTGCTGGTGAAAATGAAGCGGAGCTACATCCTCGCCAGGACCCTGGCGGTCCTGGTGGAGCCTAAAAAAATCATACAGCTTTCACGCTCCCAGGCAAAAGCAAAAACCAATAAACCCCAGACTGCCGAACAATGGATAGAAGAACGGTAAGATCGAAAAATCTGAAGATTGTACAGCGGTACAAAACTGTGGTAAACTTGAAAAGCGGCAAGGAGGAAGTATATGCGTTTTGAGGAATCCCCGCATTGGAACGACGGCCAGTTTCTACAGCCCCATCATTTTCAGTATTTTCAGCGCCAAAACCGGGAGGACCTGAAAAATAACCGCGCGTTCTCCTGCGCCTACCCCTGGGGCCTCATTGATTTTGAGATCGACGGCGACGCCCTGGCCGCGGCGCGGGTGGCGGTAAAGCGCTTCTCCGCGGTTCTGGGAGACGGGACCCCCCTTTCCATGCCCGGGAACTGCCAGTTGGGGGTACTGGACCTCCGGGAAGCCCTGGAGCGGCATCCCGGAGCCATCCTGGTGTATGTGGCCCTGCCCCTCTGGTCGGAATTTGAGGCGAACCTCGCGGAAAGCCCAGGCGGCCCGGAAAAGCGGCGCTATGTTTCCCAGAAAAAGCGCCTCCGGGATGAAAACTCCGGGGACAACGAAATCACCCTGATCACCCGGAGGATGAACGCCCGGCTTACCACCGGTCTTGACGACAACAAGAACATGCAGCTCCTGCCGGTGTTGAAACTTTCCGTCCTAAGCCATGACAAGGCCCAAACCGCCCTGGAGCGGGACGATAGGTATTTCCCCCCCTTTCTGATACTCACCGCGGACAGCCCCCTCTTCGGCATTATCCAGGGGCTTATCGCGGATATACGCCGCTGCCGGGACAAGGCCCTGGATATACTCACCACGGGAAACTTTAAAAACGAGGACCTCGCCGGGTATAACGCCTATACGGTGCTGCGGCTGAAAACGCTGAACGTCTATGAACAGCGCCTCGCCGCCCTGCTCGCCGCGGGCAACGTCTCGCCCTTTGATATGTACCTGGAACTGACTTCCCTCTTGGCGGAACTCATGGCCTATGATCCGGTAAACAGCGTCCGGGAGATACAGCGGTATAACCACGAGGACAGCGCGCCCCAGTTTCTTGAGATTATCAAGGATATCCGGTCCTTTATCCTGCAAGAGGGGGGCGCGGATTATATACGGCTTGATTTTAAGAGCGCGGAAGACGGCCGCTGCCTCTATACCCCGGTACGGCCCGAAGAGCTGTTCCGGGCCGAAAAAGCCTACCTGGCCCTCAAGAGCGGGGGGAACAAGGACGCGGCGGTCAAAGCGGTTGAGGAGGGGGACACCTTCAAACTGATCAACCCCCAGGCAAAACAACTGCGCATCCGGGGGGTTAAATTAACCGAAGAGCCCTACCCTCCCCGGTTCCTGCCGGTCCTGGCGGATACCCTCTGGTTCAAGCTGGACATAGCGGAATCGGCCCGGGTATGGCGGGAGATAACCGAAGAGCAGGGCATGATCGTGGATTATGTGCCGGGGCTGTTTCCATCCCTGGAACTTTCCCTGTATCTCGCGGTGGGGAGTAAATAAGCATGGGCGGCGAAACCGGATTAGAAAAACTCTGTTATCCCATTTTTGTATGTATCTGCAATTACTGGCAGCTCTGCGGCGTTACCCATGGGGTTGACCAGGAAAAGTTCCGGCGGGATATTACCGCCCTGTTGGACGAGGCAAAGCAAGGGGCGGAACAGGACCCCCGTCTTGCCCGGGAGTACGGGTGGATAGAAAAGCCCCTGGTGTTTTTTATTGACTATATGGTAAAGGAAGGCCGGCTGCCCTTCAGCGGCGCGTGGCGGGAGCTTGCGCGGAATTATAACGAGCTTTCCGGGGACGAAAAATTCTTTAACCTCCTTAGCGAAACCTTGGAACAGCCCGCCCTGGGCAATTCCCTCGCCCTCTTTTATACCATGCTCGGCCTGGGATTCGACGGGGCGTACCGGTACAACCGGGAGCATATTGAAGCGTGTATGCGGCAGTGCGGGGAAAAGGCCGGTATCGCCTATAACCCGCGCCGGGAGCCGGTCATAGCGGCGCCCAAGAAGAAGCGGTTCCTCAAACGGCGGCGCTTCCTGACCATCCGTACCGCCCTCATCGCCAGCGCGGTGTTCATGGCGATAGGCTTCATCGTTAATCTGGCGGTCTTTATCAATACCACGGAAAAATACCGGGCCATCCTGGAAAAAACCGCGGCGGACGCCGCGCCCGGCGGCCCGGCGGAAAAAGGGAAACCCTAATGGGCGCCACCGGGTCCCCGGCGGCCCTATTCGCCCAGGCAAAAAATTTTCTAGCCGCCAGCCCCTACGGCCCCATCCTGATCCTGCTGGGGGTCCTGCTGGCCGCGCTGCTGATCATACTCCCCCTGGTCAGAAAGTTCCGGCGCAAGCGCATCAAACAGAAGGAAACCAGGGACATCATGAAGGACCTGCTTACCTGGCGCCACCTCTCCCAGTTGGTCAAGGGCGGGGATGAGCACAACAAGGCCAAGCAGGAACTGTCGGATAATATAGTACGGATCAACGAGCTTTTAAAGCAGGGGTTTTTCCAGGCCGCGAAAAACTCCCGGAACGCCCACACCCTTCCCTGGTTTGCCCTGGTCGGGGAGCCCCGGTCGGGAAAGTCCACCCTGCTTGAGGCAAGCGGGCTGGAACTCCTGCCCTCCACGGAAGAAAACAATCCAGGGGAGGACCCCAAAAACAGCCTGCCCGTCCGTATGTGGATTGGGGCCAAGGCGGTGATCTGCGACATCAGCGGGAAGGTGTTTTTCGACCGCTGGCTTGACGCCTCAAGCGCCGAGTGGGTCCATATCATCCGGCAGCTCTGCCGCCGCCGCCGGCGCAAAACCCTGGAGGGCATTATTATCACCATCCCCGCGGACGCGCTCCTGGCGGACGACGATAATCTTTCCTCCAAAAAAGCCATACTCATGGCCAACGAGCTGGGAAAACTGCTGGGGGAAAGCGGTATGCGGCTGCCCTGCTATGTGATCGTCACCAAACTGGACCTGACGGGCGGTTTTCAAGAATACGCCGGGGCTTTTACCGGAGACCTGCGGCATCAGATACTGGGCTTTGAGAACGATACAAACCTCTTTAACGAAGAGTCCTTTAAGCGGTTCTGGGACGCCCTGGGGGAAAGGCTCCGTTCCGGCGCAAAACAGCTTCTCTTCCCCGCTGAAGCGGACGGCGGCGCCGGCGCGGAAAGCCGCATGGACCGGGGAGGCAAGATTTGGCTCTTCCCCCATAATTTTTCCGGGCTCTACAAAAACCTCAAGACCTATCTGGAGATACTCTTTGGGGAGCATAATTTTCACGGCACCGGGAATACCATTTTTGAGGGGGTCTTCTTCACCTCCGCCCGGGATATGGGTTTTTCCCTAAGCCCGGACATCGCGGCCCTGGCGGGGTTAAACGCCGACGGCCTGCCCATTCCGTCAATGACCGCGGCGCTGGACAAACCAGCCGTACCGGCCGATCCGGGAGCCCCTGTCACCGCCCTGGTGGCGGTCAATGCCGCCCGGACCCTCATCGCCCCCTATCTGGAAAAAACAAGCCGCCTGCGGGGGTATTTCATCCGGGACCTGCTCCATAGACGGATACTGGCCCCGGCGCCGCACGCCGAATTCGTCCGGAAAGAAGCGGCCCGCCGGCATGTCCCCTATTACGCCCTCTGCGCCCTCATGGTATTCCTGGGGTCCTTTTGGCTGTTCAGCGCGGTTTTCAAGGCCGGCCCCCTGCGGGTAGCTTTGATCCAGGCTGAATCTTTTTATGAGTGGCTTGATCCGGTTCTGCGCAAGGGCGGCCCCTTCCGCTCGCCCCTCATCAAGGAAGACGCGGCGTACCGTATTACCCTGAACAATGATCCAATAGACGGGGAGGCCCTTTCATCCAGGCTCCAGCTGTACTACAACGCCCTGGCCTACCGGGACCTGAAGATACCCGCCCCCCTGGGGTTTAAGGTTTCCGAAGCCCTGGCCTTCGGCTTTGACCGGAACATGGGCTACCGCCGGAAGGCGTTTATCGCAAACCAGCTGCACAAGGCCATGGTGCGTATCCCGGTGGTTAAATATACGGGAAACCGGCTTATGGAGCGTATCGATACCCAGACCCTTGATACGGGCGCGCGGGAGGTTATCGCCTCCTTTGTCTCCCTGGATGATGTGCAAGGGGTGGATTTTTACCGGTTCTTCTCCACCCCCCGCTTTAAACTGGACGCCATGATCCGCTACCTTATGCCGGACCTGGCGGACGACACGATGGAGCTGCTCAATAACTACCTCCCCCAATACGATAGTTCCCATACCATACAGATGGATGTTAATTATATGTATTCCGGGAACTACGGGGCGGCAAAACAGGCGGCCCTGGACACCATGGTCTCCGCCTGGAAGCGGCGGGCGGTGTACCCCGATTCGATTTATGGGAAAATAAAGAACCTTGCCGCCATCGCCGGGGAGATTACCGGAAACTACCGGGAAATTACCGGGGAACTGAACGGGATAAACAGCGTTTCTACTATTGAGGAAGTAGCGGAAGCGGTCTACCGGTGGAGAAGGCTTACGGGCCGGTTCGCATCCCTGGCCGCCGAAGGCCGCTCAATCTTTGAGGAAACGCGGCTCCTCCTAAGGGCCGCCCATATTCCCCTGGGTTTTGAAACCCTCCGCTCCGCCTTCAAACTTCCCGGGACGGCCAAGGCCCAGCCCGACGCCTTCGGCGACAATCTTATCAATGATTACCTCTTTAACGGCATGGTGATAGACTACGCGGTGCGGGAATACACCCGGCTTTTTGAGGAGGACATGGCCTTTGTTACCAAGAAACTAAAAGACGGCGGCGGCGGGCTCTTAGGGCATATTGTTTCGGAGCGGAACGCCTTCAGCGGCGGCTTGAGCCGGGAGGTTGAGGGCCTGCGCGGACAGGCCCGGCTCCTCCAGGAGGACGAGCTTTTGTCCCAAAAACTGGACGGGAAACCGGACTCGCCCTCCCTGTTTATGGTTGCCGAAAAAATCCTGAGCCTTGCCTCGGCCATACCGGTTCCCCAGCGGGACGCGCTGGAAAAGGTCAATTTTGAGACAAACTGGCGGCGGGGGCAGGACCATATCAAGGCGGCCCTGGACGCCTATGAGGTGTTTGTCAAACCCTACCATGAAGCTGAAAAAACCGCCCTTTTGATAGGGAACGCCCGGATCATGCTCCTCGCGGAAGCCTATTATAACCGGTACACTATTTTTACCACCTCCCTCGCCTTCCTCAATACCTTTGCGGGCAATATCGCGGCGGAGATAGCCTCCCGTCTGGATGGGACGAATCTGTTTGCCTTTTCCGGGGACGCCATAGAAAACCTGTTCGGCGGGTTTTACTATAACCGCGGCTATGATCCCCCGGCGCTTAAATTGATCCTTGATAACGTCGCGTCCTTCGCCGCCCTGTTCGCCCCAGGGGAAGACTCAGGCGCCTTGCCCCTCTTTCTGCGGAATGTGGATAAGCGCGTCTACCTGCCGGACGCCCTTATGGATTACCTGGCAAGCTACATCGCCTATTGGGGGGCCTATCCCGGCCAGGTCTATGTTTCCGCCGGGACCTGGGAACGCTTTCTGGAACGAGCCTCCCGGTACAAGTCCTTCCAGATCAATTCGGTGCTCCTTGCTATTTATGTAAAAAGCCTGGAAGGGCTGAATCAGCTGGATGATTCCCTGTTGAGCCCCTCCCTTTCGGCCCTTAAAAATCAATACCTCATTTCCCTGGGGGACCAGATGGGGCTTCTCAACCAGTTCCAGAGCGCCGACGCGGAAAAGATGTTTTCCGCCTGGACGGCCCTTCCGCCGGACCCCCTGGAAGCCTACAAGCTCCTGCGGGCGGTTCCCGAAGCGGACCTGCAACATTCCTATCTCGCGGTGTACACCGGGCCGGGGAAAGACGCCGGCCCGGATACCGCCGCGGGCATAGGCTGGTGGAACAGTTTTGTTATCGACGGGGCGTCCCTGCTGGCCCGCCGCGCCGGGGCCGCGAACATGGCCCGGTTAATGGAGCGGATGCCCCAGTACAAAGCCTTCCCCCTCTACGGCGGCGCTTCCCGCCAGGACAGCCTGTCCCTCAGCGACATGGGGGAAATCGCGTCCCTGTTTGAAGCCCTGGGCGCCGGAATATCCGGGCCGGAGAGCGCCGATCCGGTTGCCGCCGCGCTGTCCCGCAACTTCTTCCAGGGCGGCCGGGTTCAGAACTGGGCGGAAACCCTGTACCGAATATCGAAGACCGTAAGCGGCGCGGAAAAACCCCTGTCCTGGACCATTCATCAGCCCCCGGCGGAGGCCCAAAGCCGCCTTCCCGCGGACGGCAGGCTCTTGGCGATAAACCGGTTCAGGTATATCGAAGCCTCAGCCGGCGGCGCGGCGGCCCGGATGAGCAGCACCTATATGAATGAAAAAACAGCCCTCCTGCGGGGTAATCCCAACGCGGGGAATCTCGTCTTTAAGTTTTATAAGACCTCCCGCGACGCCCTCCCCGGGGCGGTTGTTTCCATAAACAACCCCTGGGCGGCCTTTACCTTATACCTGCAAAAGGACCGGGCAACGGATGATAAGGGCGGCGTCTACATTCCCCTGTATCTGGAAGATGAGGCCGGCAAGTATGTCTACCACATCCAGCTTGAATTTAACGGGGAGCTTCCCGGACCCGCGTCCTGGTATGCGCCGGGGAATTGGCCGGACATTATGATCTCCGGCGGCATGATACAGGAAAGGCGCTAGGTTTTTATGAAGAGTATGCTTCCGCCGGGAAAAAAACTGCTGCCCCTCCTGCTGGGCTTGGCGTTTTTGCCGGACTGTTTTTCTCAGAACGTGCTTATTGCCGGGGGGGAGGTTAATCCCTTAAAGCCGGTTTTTTGGGGCGCCAACGCCGGCTTTAATTTTGAGATACTGAGCAAATACCTGCAGAATGATTTTCTGCTTTCCTTTGGCGGCATACACGCGGGAAGCGGCGCTGAAGAAACCCAGGAGGAGCCGGAGCCGGGAAAATTTCTTTTCGCCCTCAAGGACAACCTGTATGTTTCCCTGAACGGGGAAATTCTCGGCCTGCGGATCGGCGTTTCCGCGTCCTTCGGCATGTATGATATTCCCGAATATCCCAAAATGTACGATCTGTTTTTTAACGCCGCCGGACTTATCGGGATAGGCATTTTTCCCCAATCGCTTATATCCATAACAGTGGATATTTGTCCCGGGTATGTCCTGGCATTCCGGGTTACCGACGCTCCCAGCGGGGCGGTTAACGACTCAGGATTTATGCTGCCCATAGCATTAGGGCTGCGCTTAAATCTTGATAAACTATAGCAGCCTTGAAACGGGCCGCGGCCCGTTTCAAGGCTTGCGGTTTTTCAGGCCGCGGCCCCCGGACCGCCAGTCCCCGGACTTCCGTCCCCGGACTGCCAGTCCGAAGACTTCCGTCCGGCGGAACCGCGTTTTTATGGGAAAATTGAACCTACTATCGAGGAGGAGTAACGATGCAGATTGAGAAGGTTTCTGAGGAAGCGGGCGTGAGGCTTACGGTAAGCGGCAGCCTCACCGCCGTAACCGCTGAACAGTTAAGCGCCGCGATTGATCCAGTCCTGGAGGAAACAAAAAAACTGATATTGGACTTTAAGGAGCTGGAATTTTTGGCTTCCGCGGGATTACGGGTAATCATTGCCACAAAGAAAAAGCTGGACGCCCTAAAGGGAACCATGGTCATCCGCAATGTTTGTGAAGCGGTTATGGATGTTTTTGAGGTAACGGGCCTTGACGACATTCTTGATTTCGAATAAGGGGGGCGCGATGCGGCAATTCGATAATGAGATCATCCTGTCGGCAAAAATTGACGATCTTGATAAACTACAGGATTGGATGGGCGTATTTTTGGACGGTATTAAGTGCCCCGCCAAAATATGCAGCCAAATAGCCGTTGTTACCGAGGAAGTCTTCGTTAATATTTGCAGTTACGCGTATCCTGACAAAGAAGGGTACGTCCTCGCCCGGGTAAAATTGAGCGGCCCGCGGCTTATTTTACAGTTTGAAGACTCAGGCAAGGCGTTTAACCCCCTGGAACACGAGATTCCCGATGTCAGCGCGCCGCTTGCCGGCCGGGACATCGGCGGCCTGGGCATATTCCTTACCAGAAAATGGATGGACGCCATAACATACGACCGGATAAATGGGAAAAACCAGCTTACCCTGCATAAAAGCATGAAAAAAATAGCCCTTATTCACGGCGGGACCTCGACGGAACAGGCCGTATCGACCATAAACGCCGGGCATATCGAAGCGGCCCTCGCCCGGCAGGGGTATAAAACCTTCATGGTTACTTATAACCGGGATATGGTGGAAAACCTCCGTTCCCTAGCGCCGGACCTGGCGTGGGTCTGCGTACAGGGCAAGGGGCACGGGGATGGAACCGTTCAGTCGATACTGGATTTTATGGGAATTCCGTATACCGGCAGCAGGGCATTAGGGGCGCAGATCATCAATGATAAAATTCTTTGCAAAGAGCTTTTCAAGCTGGCGGGAATACGCACCCCCGATTGGCGGGTTATTTCCTTGGGGGACTACCGTTCTGGAAAAATTGATTTTTCCGCTTTCGGCTACCCCTTTGTGGCTAAGGCCCCTACCCAGGGCTACAGTTTTGGGATTGAGTTGATCGAATCTCCCGGTGATTTGTCCAAGATAGACGCCGTATTTGCCTTTGACGATCCTATCTATATCGAAAAATTTATACC
>JAITHL010000193.1 GCA_031279975.1 Treponema sp.
ATGATACTATTAAAAAAGTGTTGATGATATGTGATAAAAACTATGCCGAAAAAGCAAATGAGAGGGAAGGCGGTGTCGGCATTGAAGCTCAGATAATCTCAAAAAAGGTGTATGAACAATCCAACCAGAATAAATTTGTTGCGCTGATTAGGGAATATGATGAAGGCGGAAACCCTTGTGTCCCAACATATTATCATTCAAGAATGTATATAGACTTCGCGGATGACGCGGCTTTTTCCGAAAGGTTTAAAGAATTAGTGCTTTGGATATATGATGAACCAATTTATCCCAAGCCGCCGCTTGGACCAAAATCAGCATGGCAAAAAGGACTTTGCGGCCTCACCGGACCTTAGCTCTTTTTTGCGACGCAAGAAGCGGGAAACGCCGAAATTGAAATATACAGTTGCTGTTGCAAAACTTCAGTTTTGTAACAGCCTCCTCTCAAAAACGCGCGTTTCGCAAGGCTTTAGCCTTAGAAACCGCAGGGGCCTGCGCAAAACCAACCGGGTTTTGCAGCGGGCTCTTATATATACCGGATATGCGTTGCTTTCAGGTATTTTTCTTCCAGCAGGGAGGCTATCTTTTTTACCACGTTGCGCCTGATCTCAAGCTCAACCGGCATGTTGGGGTCCTGGTGGGCCTGGTTAATCTTGGTTCCCACCAGGAACGTGATGCTGTCGCTGTCCAAGAGCAGCGCCGCCATTCTTGACGCGGGATTTGCCGCGCCGCGTTCAGCCGCGCCGCCCTGGGCCAGCTCCTCAGCGGCGGCGCCCAAGGTAATAACGCCCTCGCACACCAGGTCCGCGCCGTCCATTTTCGATGCCGGCGGAAGCCCCCCGGCCCGGCCCGCCTCGCCGCCGGCAATGGTTTTGCCCAGTTCGCGGGAGATAATGAGCGCGCTGGTTCCGCCGGAAATTATCTTCCTGCCGGTAAATTCGGCGAAGAACCGCGCAAACTCCCGGTCGCTTTCCGGGCGGAAGGGCGGGCCGGTTACCACCAGCAGGTTCCGGGGTTTCCTGAAATACATGACGGCGCAGGAAATGTCGTCCTTTGGCTCATCAGCCCCGGCGCGCTCCGCGGCCAGCACTATGCTCCGCGCCAGGGCGCTTGCGCTGATCAGGGGGTCCTCTCGCAGGGCGGCAGCCGCGTGGCTTTGGACCCCCGCCATGCCCCAGCCTCCGGGCGCGGCGGGCGAACCAAGCCCGGCCTGGGTTACGCCGTCGGAGAAGAAAACAAGCCGATCCCCGGCCTGGGCCTGGAAGGAGGATAAAAACAGGGTTTCGTTTTGGGGGCCGGTGTTTTTTTGTTTGCGCTCTATGGGCAGCGGTTCTTTCGCTGCCCTCACGGGATCGCTTCCCCGGAGTATGAGCAGCGGCGGGTTATCATATTCGATAATACGGGTCCGCATATCCTGCCGGGCGTCCACCAGGGTGAACGCCGCGTACGCAAGCCCCCGGTCGCGGCACACCGGCAGGCTGTTGACGATAAGCCCCGCGGCCCGTTCAGGCGGAATATCCATCAGCGCGAATTTTGACAGCATCGCCACGGTAAGCGAGGCAAGCACATTCGCTTTAACGCCGCTGCCGAGCCCGTCGGAAAGCGCCGCGATTATCCGGTTCCCCGATTGGCTTTTCTGCGCCAGAAACACGTCCCCCGCGGCGGCCTCTCCTTTTTTCTTCTTCTGAAAATAATCGATCTCAATAAATACGCCGCAATTCCTCGGCGGCTCCGGTCCGGTCATTGCTTTTTCCCTTCCGCGGCGTGGGACTCGATTATCGAAAGGAGTATCGATTCTATTTCCGCCGCGCTTTCTCCCAGCAGAAACGCTATCTTCTGCACGGTCTGGACGTTCTTGTTGATTATTTTTTTTGCCCGCTCGACGGTCTTATCACGCCGTATCTGGGGCTTGGTAATATCCTCCAGCGCCCCGGCGAGAATTTCGCCCTCTTCAATCACAAAAATATTCAGATGAAAAATCTTATCCTCCAGGCGGAACTGAAAATCAAGCCCCTCCTGGGTTCCCGGCGCGAAGGCCTCTTGAAAATACGCCCCCAGGCCGGCGGTCTTATGCAGGCTGAGCCCCCGCAGGTTGGGATCAATATCGTACAGTTCCTCAATCTCGCTTCCCAAGAGGCTGGCAAATTTTCTGTTACATTCGATAACCTTACAGTTCTTGTCAACGATAACCATGCCGCTGGGCATGGCCTTGATAAGGGCGTTGGCTTTTCGCTGGGCCAGATCGCGCATATAGGTGGCGCACATTGTTTTTTCCGCCCGTTTGCCCAGGAGCGCGCGGGCAAAGGCGCGGCAGGTTTCATAGCCGCATATCGAGCAGTTAAGCTCGTCATGGGGGCTGTATTTTCCAATAACCGCGAGGGCTGAACGGATTTCCGCCTCCGAGTAGCGCCTTTTGACCAGCTCTACCGCGGTCAAGGTGCCGGTGAGGGGTATCGCTATGCCCGCGGTTTTTTCGTCCAGCGCGGCGCCGGCGGACTCGGCGTAGCGCAAAAGCTGGGCCCGGCGGTTTATGGCCGAAGCGTCCCGGGTTATGCAGGGGCCGTTCACGCAGCCCCCCTGGCAGGCCAGCAGTTCAAGGAAGAGGGGCGATTCAAGCCGCCCATAGACGAAGGTGTCCCGGTTGAGGGTTTCAGCGATGGTGTCAAGGCCGGAGAGCGTCATATTAGACGTTTTAGAAAACCCCTTGTATGTTTTTAAGGAGAGCAGCATGCCGCCGTCAACGGGAAAGAAGCTGCCCCGGGCGGCCCGGCGGGGCTCAAAGCGCCGGTCAGCGCTTTCGGCCTCCGGCATGTTTTCAGGCGCGGCGCCCGCCTCGGCGAACCAGCCTTTGAGCTCCTCAAAGGTCAGCGCGGCGGCGATCTCCTTCAGCTGGTCCGCCTCGCGTTTTTTGGCGATACAGGGCCCGATGAACACCACCTGGGTATCCTTGCCGTAGAGCGCGCGCAGCAGCGCGGCGTGGGCGAGCAGCGGGGAGGCACGGTCGTTAAAATAGGGAACAAAGGCCGGGGCGTAGCGTTTGATATACAGGACCGCCGCGGGGCACGCGGAGGAAAGGAATAATTTCTGTGTTTCACCCCCCGCGGCGGCTTGCAGGCCGGCGGCTACATCAGCGGAAACAAAGTCCGCTCCGAGGGCCGTTTCCGAAACCCCGTGAAACCCCAGGCGTTTCAAAGCCCCTATGAGCTGCCCGGCGGAGCAGCCGTAGAATTCGGCGGGGAAGGAAGGCGCCAGGGAGGCGAAGACGGTTTTCCCGGAGCGCAGCAAATCTTTTACCGCTTCCACGTCCCGGCGCGCCCGTTTTGCCTTTGCGGGGCAGATCATAACGCATTTGCCGCAGAAGACGCACATCTTGGGCAGTATGCTGGTACAGCCGTCTTGAACGCAGATCGCCTTAACCGGGCAGCGGTTTACGCACTTATAGCAATGGCGGCATTCGGTTTGCTCAGTGTATATGGGGTAGCGTATCATATAACGAGAACCCTATCAGAAGGAGGGGACCCCTGTCAAATACCGGTCCGGGGGCGAGGGCCTTTCGGCCCCGCCGCGCAGCGCCTTGCCCCCTCCGCGGGGGTTCTACCCCCGCCGCCCCCGCCGGGGGGCCGCGGGCCCCCCGGTCCCCCCCTCTTGGCCGGCAAATGCCCCGCCCGCACCTCCAAAAGGGTGTATTCCGTTCAATAAAAACGCCGTATGTTTTCAGTATGAGGAGAACGGTATGTTCACGGCATCCAATATTATAAAACGCAGAGAAATCGAACCTTTGTTGATCAAAGCCGGCGAGGTGGTAAAGACCTATACGGCGGCCACCAATACCATAATCGCCCTGTTGGACCAAAACGGCCGGGCCCTGGCTGATTTTCCCGGACGGGCGTCCCGCATGTGCCTGTTATGCAAAAAATATATTTCCCCCGGCGCCGCGCCGGAAAACGGATACCCCTGCGCCGCCGCGTACCCCCAAGGTATAGACGGCGCCATTCAAAACGCGCGGAAATCCGGGAGGGCCTCCATTGTTATGTGCGATAAGGGGCTTATGGTATGGCTCTGCCCCCTGTGTTCCAGCGGGCGGACCGTGGGGGCCCTGATTGCCCAGGGCGTCCTGGGCATCAAGCGCCGGGAGGCGGCGGAGCGCATCGCGGCCTTGAGCGCCGGGTCCCTGCCCGCGGCGGAAGCTGAGGCGGCGCTTGCGGAGTATCCCGAGCGGACTTCCCGGGAAATTAAAGCCCTTGCCCAGACCCTGCGTTTTTGCGCGGACCGTATATCCCGGGAAACCGGGGAGCGCCGGGGCCTCCTGCCCGCTCCGGGCCCCGGCGGCGGTAAGGGCCCCCAGCCCTGGGGCGCGGTCCTTCCCTATCCCCTGGAAAAGGAACGGACCTTTCTAGCGGCCCTCCGCCGGGGGGACCATGAACAGGGGAAAAAACTGCTGGCCGCTTTTTTCGTTTCCCCCCCGGGGAATTTCCCCCGTATGCAGCTGCGGGCCATAGAACTGGTGGTGCTGCTCTCCCGGGAAGCCTTTGCGGCCAACGCCGCCGAGGGGCCTAAGATACTGGAGGCCAACAATCAGTATATCAAGCGCATCCAGGAAACCAAGCATCCTGACGCGCTGATCCATACCCTCCAGCTTATTATCGAGCGCATGGCTTCCCGTATCTTCTCCTTCCAGGGGGTCCGCCACGCCGCGGCCCTGCGGAAGGCTGAACGCTTCATCTGGGAGAACTACACCCGCAAGATAAGCCTGCGGGAGATTGCCGCGGCGTCGGGGCTTTCGGGCCCCTATTTTTGCAGTATATTTAAGGAAGAAATGGGCGAGAATTTATCGGGCTATATCAACCGGCTCAGGATAGAAAAGGCGGCGGCCCTGCTTGCCGAGTCGGATACGCCCTTAAACGAAATCGCCGGGCTCTGCGGCTTTGAAGACCCCAGTTGGTTTTCCAAGATATTCAAGGCCCACATGGGGGTTAATCCCCGGAGATACCGGGAGCAGGGAAAGGCAAACCCCGAAGACTTTGCGGCTGTTGAAGGAAACAAGGAAATAAGTTGAAATGCCGAAACCACTATCCGGCGGACCGGACCGGTCTGTTCCGGCGCCGGGGAACCCGGTGAAACAAAACGGCCCGCTGTTGTCCCGGGCCTGGAAGCTGGCCTCCGTGTACGCGGCGGCCACCGGCGCGCGGGTCTATGTTATAGACGAAAACTACATCCCCATACCGGAGAGCTGCGCGGAACTGGGGGACGAAAAGAACAACTGCCGTTTTTGCGCCCGTTACAACCCCGGGATTGCCGGTTCCTCGCCGGTAAAGGACCCGGCCCAAACGCCCTGCGCCGCTATGCACATCAACGGCATAAAAAACGCCTATCAATTCGGCGGTTCCTCCCTGTACCTCTGCGATCTGGGCTTTATCTTCTGGACCAGCCCGCTGTTTTCCAGCGGCCGGTTTGCCGGGGCCCTGGTGGGAACCGGTTTTTTAGGCGTTGACGCGGAGGAAACCCTTGAGGCTATGGCGGCCTTAAGCGGCGGCGCCGAGCCGGAGGAAGGCCTGCGGCTGCGCCTTTCGCGCTACCCCCAGGGGGACGCAAACCTGATCAACGCCCTGGCGGAACTCCTGTTAATCTGCGCCGAATCCCTGTCCGCCGGGAACGACGCCTACCACGCCCTCCTCAAGCGCCGGGCGGAACAGCAGTTTGAGCTGTCCGGGCAGATTGCCGCGCTGAAGGAGCGTTATGCTGAGGATGAGGCTCCCCCGGAGTACCCGCTGGACAAGGAACGGGCGCTCCTGGCGGCCCTCCGCCGGGGGGATACGGAGATGGGGCGGAAAACCCTGAACGAAATCCTCGGGATACTCTGTTTTTCCAAGGCCGATCAGTTCCCCTATATCCGGTTCCGCGCGATAGAGCTGGTAGTTTTGCTGTCCCGGACCGCCATGACCTTGGGCAATCTTGAGGAAGCCCTCATGGAAACCAACAACCGCTACCTCCAGCAAGTTCAGGACGCGCAGACCATTGAAGAACTGGTTGACGTGCTTTACGGCATTGTGGAGGCCATGACCAGCCATATTTTTTCGTTCCAGGGCATACGCCACGCTTCGGCCCTGCGCAAGGCGGAACGCTTCATCTGGGAAAATTACAGCCGGAAGATAAGCCTGCAGGAGATAGCGTCGGCGTCGGGGCTCTCGGCCCCCTATTTCAGCACTATTTTTAAAGAGGAAATGGGGGAGAACCTGTCCAGTTATATAAACCGGCTGCGGGTGGAAAAGGCCTGCCGGCTGCTCACGCAAACCGGGCAAACCTTGAGCGAAATCGCCGGTTCCTGCGGCTTTGAGGATCAGAGCTGGTTCTCCAAGATATTTAAACACTTCACCGGCGTTAGCCCGGGAAAATTCCGGCTCCAGAGCGGGCCGGCGGCGGAAATTGCCGAGTATAGTTTTTCTGAAAACTACCAGGCCGTACAGCGGGCGGCGGAAGAACAGGGCGGGCTGGAAAACAGCGGGTAGGCTTGTCCAGCGGCATGGCCGGTTGCGGACCTTGGCTGCGGGCCTTTGGTTTCGGCCCCTCGGTTGCGGCCTTGGCTGCGGACCTTTGGTTTCGGCCCCTCGGTTGCAGCCTTGGGCTGCGGCCCTTCGGTTGCGGCCTTGGGCTGCGGACCTTCGGTTACGGGCCTTGGCTGCGGACCTTCGGTTGCGGCCTTGGCTGCGGGCCTTCGGTTGCGGACCTTGGCTGCGGGCCTTTGGTTTCGGCCCCTCGGTTGCGGCCTTGGCTGCGGACCTTTGGTTTCGGCCCTTCGGTTGCGGGCCTTTGGCTACGGACCTTCGATTTCGGGCCTTTGGCTGCGGCCCTTCGGTTGCGGCCCTTCGGCTGCGGGCCTTCGGTTGCGGCCTTGGGCTGCAGCCTTTCGGTTGCGGGCCTTTGGCTGCGGCCCTTCGATTTCGGGCCTTTGGCTACGGACCTTCGATTTCGGGCCTTTGGCTGCGGCCCTTCGGTTGCGGGCCTTTGGCTACGGACCTTCGATTTCGGGCCTTTGGCTGCGGTCCTTCGGTTGCGGCCCTTCGGCTGCGGCCCTTCAGTTCGGCCTTGGCCGCTACCCTTCGGTTGCGGGCCTTGGCTGTGGGCCTTCGGTTACGGGCCTTGGCTGCGGACCTTCGATTGCGGCTTGGGCTGCGGACTTTCGGTTACGGCCTTTGGCTGCGGCCCTTCGATTTCGGGCCTTTGGCTGCGGGCCTTCGGTTGTGGGCCTTGGGCTGCGGGCCTTCGATTGCGGCCTTGGGTTGCGGACTTTCGGTTGCGGACCTTTGGCCGCGGCCCTTCGGTTTCGGGCCTTTGGCTGCGGCCTTTCGGCTGCGGGCCTTGGCTGCGGCCCTTCGATTTCGGGCCTTTGGCTGCGGCCCTTCGGTTGCGGGCCTTCGGTTGCGGCCTTGGGCTGCAGCCTTTCGGTTGCGGCCTTGGCTGCGGGCCTTCGGTTGCGGCCTTTGGCTGCGGACCTTCGATTTCGGGCCTTTGGCTACGGACCTTCGATTTCGGGCCTTTGGCTGCGGCCCTTCGGTTGCGGCCCTTCGGCTGCGGGCCTTCGGTTGCGGCCTTGGGCTGCAGCCTTTCGGTTGCGGCCTTGGTTTCGGGCCTTCGATTGCGGCCTTGGGTTGCGGACTGTCGGTTGCGGACCTTTGGCCGCGGCCCTTCGGTTTCGGGCCTTTGGCTGCGGACTTTCGGTTGCGGCCTTGGGTTGCGGACTTTCGGTTGCGGACCTTTGGCTGCGGCCCTTCGGTTTCGGGCCTTTGGCTGCGGACTTTCGGTTAAGGGCCTTGGCTGCGGACCTTGGGCTACGGACCTTCGGTTATGGGCCTTGGCTGTGGGCCTTTGGCTACGGCCCTTCGGTTGCGGCCTTGGTTTCGGGCCTTTGGTTTCGGGCCTTCGATTGCGGCCTTGGGCTGCGGACTTTCGGTTGCGGACCTTTGGCCGCGGATACTTGGCTCCGGTCCGGCGGGCAAGTCCCGCAAAACGCGGGGCGCGAGGCCCTGCCGCCCCTTGTTAATAAGGAGAAAGATATGAACCTCCAGGATATCGCTATCAACCTGCAATACGGGCGGGCGCGGGAAGCCTCAGCCCTGGTAAACCAGGCCATAGCGGAACACTATGATATTGAAACGATAATCAAAGACGGCGTTGTCCCCGCTATACGGGCCTTGGATCGCCAATACCGGCGGGGCGAAATTATTATCCCCGAACTGCGCCGGGCGGGCCGGGCCCTGCGGCACGGGCTGCGGCAGATCAAGCAGGCCATAGCCCGGTCCGGGGAAGCGGAGCGGGGCGCCGTGGTGCTAGGCTCCGCCGGCGATCTGGAGGCCCCGGGGCAAGGCGTCCTGGCCGTCGCCCTGGAGGGGAAGGGGCTGCGGGTGGTAGACCTGGGCGCGAGGGCCGCCCCTGAGCGGTACATTCAAACGGCCCTGGCCGAAGGCGCGAAACTCATTATCTGTACCGCCGCGCTGGTTACCGCCCTTCCCCGGATGAAGGCCCTCCTCCAGGCGGTGAACGCCGCGGGGGTCCGGGACCGGTTTGCCGTCATGCTCGCCGGCGCGCCGGTAACCGGACGGTTCTGCCGGACCGTGGGCGCCGACTTCTACGCGCCGGACCCCGCGGCCGCCGCGTCATTGGCCGGCGGGGTCTTTCATTAGGCGTATTCCAAAACCCGGTGGTTTCGGAATACGTCCCGCGGTTTCTCAGGCTAAAGCCCGCGGGCTAAAGTCCGGTGAAACCGCGTTTTTAAGCGGAAGCTGTTCTGAAACTGAAGTTTCAGAACAGCCCTATCAGGGAAGCGCTGATTAAATCAGGTTTTTCAACCCGGTCCATGAATTGCGCGGATTTCTATGGATGATCACGGATTACCGCAGATTGCCACAGATTACCACAGATTACCACAGATTACCACGGATTACCGCAGATTGCCACAGATTGCCGCAGATTGCCACAGATTGCCGATCCGAAAATCTGCGGCAATCTGTGAAAATCCGCGTTAATCCGCGGTTCCCTTTTGATAATGCCGGATAAATCAACGTTTCCCCAGGGAAGCGCTGATTACATCAGGTTTTTCAACCCGGTCCATGAATTGCGCGGATTTCCATGAATTATCACGAATTACCGCAGATTGCCACGGATTACCACAGATTACCGCAGATTACCGGTCCGTAAAAATCCGCGGCAATCTGTGAAAATCCGCGTTAATCCGCGGTTCCCTTTTGATAATGCCGGATAAACCAGCGTTTCCCGCCGGAGCGGGGCGTGTTTAGTCCGGGCTGGGGCGGCGCTGATTAACGGGGGCTAAAGCGCGGAATGTGTTTCCGCGCTTTTTTTAGCTTGCCTTAACCAGCGCTTCCCCCTGGAACGAGCCTACTGCCACCGGTTAAACGTCCAATTGGGGGCGTGGCCGAAGTAGTTTAAAAACTCGATGATGCTCTCACCGCTTACCGGATCGATATAGACCGAAAAATCACCGGGAGAAGTCTGGCCCGGGTTTGCGCCTATAGTGCCATCGCCTGAGACGGGATCGTATTTATAGGTCCACACATTGGTGGTGTTGTCAATGGTGAATGACGCTATAACTGTTCCAACCGTGCCGCCGGACGAAATGCCTCTAAAGCTGAAGGTGCACCAATCGGGAGCTCTCGGACCGGAACCGGCGAAAATAGTGTTGCCTAAATCCGCTGGATTTGAGGTAAACACGGGCGGGTTATCGTCTGGCCGCAGGTTCTGGTACACTGTTGTACCCTGGGTCAACGTACTGCCGTCAGCGCTGACCGTATAAGTTCCATAGCCGGTAATAGTTACCGTACCAGTTCCAATGCCTCCGCTATAGGTGTACGCCGCGCTAGTTGAGGCGTTTGAGCTGGCCGTAACGGTCTGGATGATTACCGTTCCAGTAGCGGCGTCATTAAAGGCAAAACTCGTCCAGGTGTTAGCGGCTCCGCTAGGGTTTCCCCCGTACACGAAGTTGTCAATATTAGCCGGAGCGTTTACCCCGGACGACCGGAATTCGCCGGTCTCCGTCCCGCTAGGACTAGTCAGTTGTTCGCATCCCGCAAACACCAACCCGATCAGTACCGCTGCGGCCGTTACAGCCGGCAGCCATTTTCTTTTTGTTGTCATGGACAACCTCCTACTATGTAGGGCTTGCCGCAAAACTGAAATTTTACGGCAGCCTCTGTATAATATGAAGCGCGCGCACTTCAATATCCCCAATAGGGCGTTAGAATCTGTCTATACCATGTCACGCTATGGACAGACGCTAATCAGCAAACTTGATAAAATTAGGCCCGAAATCAGTTATATCCTCCAGATATTTAACATTCCCCAGGTCGCTGCCCAGCCCCAGCCCCGCGTTTCTTAGCCCGACAGCCAACACATTTCCATCCTTGAGAAGATATAAGGAATGTGTACTGCTTGCCGCTATGCCGCTGACGTTGGTAAGGTTATCCCCATACAAGTCTTTTACCTGGGCGAATTTGCGTATTTCCATGCCGGTCATGCCGGCATTGGAGGGCGTTCCCGAAAACCACACGGTGCCGTCTTTTTTGAGAAGGAGTATCCTTGTCCATGCTGAACCGCTTGATGCAATAGCCGCAACATCTGTCATGGCCGGGCCCCCAATGGTTCCGTTTGTTGGAAGCTGGGTGAAGGAGGTAATATCATTACCCGGCTCTATGCCTAAATAGCCCCTATTGCCGGCGCCCCATATAGTACCGTCTTTTTTTAACGCAATGACCCCGTAGTTCCCCCCGCTATCTCCAAATATCTTTATATCGGCGACGTTAGACAGGCCGGGAACCTTGGTAAATTTATTTCTAAGGGTTGTATCCCCAAGTCCTAATTCCCCATTAGTATTTTTCCCGCAGGCCCATACTTCCCCGTTTTTTACAAAAAAACTGGAACCCTGTATAGAGCTGATTACAGCCTCCACGCCGGTTATAGTTACGTTGTCAGCGGTTTTTTCCACCCTAATAGGCGCGGCTTGCTCCTCCATGCCATCTTTCCCAATACCCAGTTCTCCGGACGTTTGCACTCCTGACACCCATAATTCCCCGTTTTTAATATAAAACGGGCCGCCGATTGCGCTGACGCCGGTAATAGGCGTAGTATTATTACTTTCTTTTAATTGAGTAAAACGGACTATATTTCCAGAATTTTCAGTGGGCGCGGGAAGGGTGCCAAATGAGCCGTATTCAACCGGGCCTGCCGCCCAAACAGTCCCGTCTTTTTTTAAGAGCCGCGCGGTATCAAAAACCATGGTCATATCTTTGATATTGGTAATAGGGTTGTGGGATGCGTCTTTTATTAGGGTGAATTGGCTTCTTGAGTCCAAAACACCTATTCCCAACGTTCCTTTTGTATTAGTACCAGCCGCCCAAAGCGTCCCGTCGGCCTTAATTACAAAACTGCCCCCACTCCTTGCAAGCGCAAAAATCCTCACCACCCCCATGCTTGCCGCGGGATCGTCTTGTTTTTGGTGGTACCGGGTAAAGGTTTTTGGGGCGCCGTGCCCGCCGTAGTTGGTAAAAGTAAGGGCGCCGTTTGCCACGGTAAACGCGCCGGGGGTCCAACTGCCGCCGGTGTCTATGGTTCCCTTGCCGTTGTCGTAGGAGTAAGACCATTCGCTAGTGGTGTTATTCGCAAATGAGCCCTGGACTTTGTAGTTCCCCTTGAAGACCAGGGTAAGCCAGCCGGTGTTAGTATCCTGGGGGGTGGAGCCGCCGAATACCGCGTTGTACAAGCTGGCAGGCAGCGCCGCCAGCCCCGCCGGTTCCGCCGCAACGGTCAGATCGGCCTTCCGCAGGCGCTTAAAGTTGAGCGCGCCGCCGTGGCCGCCGAAGTTAGTGAAGGTCAAAACGCTCTCGTCGTCATTCATGGTGAACGCGCCCAGGGAGAAGCTGGAGCCGGTGGCGTTGCTGACGCTGCCGGTCTTGTTGTCCAGGTAGGTATAGCCGAATTCGTTGGTCGTGTTATCCATCGAAAAGGCGCAGACCGCTTTGTTTCCGGTTTTGAAGGCAACCGTTACCCACGCGCCTCCGGGGTTGAGCCCGCCGTAGACGGCGTTTGCCAGGTCTACCGCCGCGGGGGGGGGGGGAGGCGGGGGGTCATCTTCGGCATTGGTTGGGCAGCCGGTGAACACGAGGGAAGCGGCGAAAAACAGGGCCGCAACGGAAAGAGAAAAACAAGCAAGCATAGATTTCTTGGTCATCTTTGTCATCTTGAAATATCCTCAGCATGAAGGAATACAATGAGAGCGCCCGTTTCAAAGCCTTAACCGGAAAACTTCCGGCGGACGGATAGTCTTGGTTTGATAACGGTTTTCTCAAGGCTTGGGAACCCCTTCCCTTAACTGGAGTCAAGCATCGCCGAACCTCCTTGAAAAAAGAGAGGAACCCAGGAACTGCGGCGTTGATAAGCTCTGTTCCCGGGGGCGCTAAACGCCATAATCCTCTCGATGCGCAAAAAAACAAAAAGCCTGACCGTCTAAATCCGCTTAGAGAGGGATCGCCCCTACCCCAAAGCGTATCAATTAGACAATCAGGCTTCAGCCCGGCCCCGCCGGCTTCTTGCCGGCGGGCTGGCGCAATCCGCCCTTCAAATGAAGGGGCGGATACGCTAAGGTCAAGTATAGCAGGGCCGCAAGGTTTGTCAAGGGCGGCTGTCCCGCTGGGCGAGCGGCTTAGGCCGGGGGCCGGGGGCCTGGACTACAGCCCTCAACATCCTGTTTCGGGCTTCCGTCCCGCCTTCGTCCGCTGACGGCGGCAGCCATGCCGCCTTTCCCTCCCGTTGGCCGGCGCGGACTACGGTAAAAAGGCGCAGCCTTTTTGCCCCCGGCGGCTTTGGCAGCCCCCGTAGAGGGGGTAGGGCGCAACGAAGCGCACCCAGGGAAACACTGATTAAATCAAGTTTTTAAAAATAGCCTGCGGATTGCGCTGATTACCGGTAACAAAATCTGTGAAAATCAGTGCTAATCCGCGTTAATCTGCGGTCTCTTTTGATAATGCCCAATTATTCAGCGCTTCCCTAGGAGCCGTACCCCAGAGGGACACGCGGCTTCCCCCTCCCCTAAGCGGGATATATTGGTTATACTATGAGGTAACTTACGATGAAGGGGTGCATACCAATGAAAAATCATAGCCCATCGCGTCCGGGTTTTGCCAAGGCCGGCTGCCTGGCGGCGGCGCTTTTCCAGGTTCTGGCCTTCCTTGAGGCCCAGCAGGTTGACCTGCGGGAGCTGCATAAGACCCAATCCAAGACCGTGGAATTTTTTAACTATTCGGGGCCCTATGCCCGGATCGACACCCGGGCGCAGATACGGGATATCGGCTATGCTCCAGGAACCGCAGTGCGGTCCGGCAGCGTCCGGTCCGGTTCATCAAACCGGTATTTTATTATCCATTCTATTTCAGCCCCTGAAGCGGATAGGCTGGACGCGGATATTTTCGGCCTGGGGGTTGACGCGGGGGTAGACCATATCAACAATCTCCGGCTTATTACGCAGGGGTATCTGGAGGGGGCCTATGCCTACAGCCCCAAGGACGCGGCCTTGCTGGCGGAATACATCACCGTGTATAACGCGGTATACCGGGGCAACTGGGATTATTTCAACGGACGGTATAAGGCTCCGGTTTTGCGTAGCCTGGTCCCGCAAAAGGCGGGGCTTTCTATCCGCTTTGACGAATGGCCGGGGCAAACCCTCATGCTTATCCCCCTGGCCTTGGGAACCCCTGGGGCCTTAAGCGCCCTGGATACCGCAGCCCTAACCGGCGCTGAGGTGCTGGAACATTTGCAGAGCCGCGACGACCGGGGGCTGGATCAGCGGAAGGACATGGTCGATCTCAAGGAACGGGAAGCGGAAGAGGCGGAAGAACGGGCGGCCCGCCAGCGGCAGGCGGTTGCGGAGGAGGAACGCCGCATTGCCTCGGAACGGGCGGCCTTGGCCGCTGAACGGGAACGCCTTGCCCAGGGGCAGAACGGCGGCCAGGGCCAAGGACAGAACGCCGGCCAAGGACAAAACGGCGGAGCGGGGCAAGGACAGAACGCCGGCCAAAGGCAGAATGGCGGCCAGGGTCAAGGGCAGAACGCCGGCCAAGGACAGAACGGCGGAGCGGGGCAAGGACAGAACGCCGGGCAAGGGCAGAACGGCGGAGCGGGGCAAGGACAAAACGCCGGGCAAGGGCAGAACGGCGGAGCGGGGAACGGCCAGCAAATCGCCGCCGCGCAAACGCCGGACCGGCAGAACGCCCTGAGCGAGGAGGAATTGGCGGCCCGGGAAGCGGCGCTGCGGGAACAGGAAGCGGCCCTGGAGCGGCAGCGGGAAGAAGCGGCCCGGAATGAAGCGTTTGCCGAACAAAAGGCGGCGGAAGCCCAGCAGGAACGGCAGGGCATAGCCCAGGACCAGCAGGTTTTGCTGCGGCAGCCGGAAAACCGGGACGCGGTTGCCGGGATCGTGGGCATACAGCTCCCCAACGCCAATTCCCCCCTGGGCCAGGCGGTCCGCATTGATCCCGCTTCCGGGCGGATACTGCGGGCTTCCGCCATGAATACCGTAAATACCCGGACCCTAACCCAAATAAACAACCGGCTGTACGCCATAGCCGGGGAGAACCGGGGAAGGAGCGCCATTCGGGTGGTGGAAATAAACCGGGGTACCTTGGAAATGGCCGGCCAGGGGGATGACGATATACACCCCCAAAGCCTCCTGTGGGCCCAGGGCGGCAGCCTCTACGCGATTACCAGCTCAGGCGGCGGCGCGTACCTCGTCCGCTATGACGCGGACCTGGCGCGGCAGGCCCTCTCCGCCGTGCCGGTTCATCCCTATGGAAACCCGTCCTTTCAAAATGATCTGATACTCATCCAGCAGGCCGACGGATCGCCGGTCCTGCTTAACGCGGGAAACCTAGGGCAACGCTGAATAATTCGGCATTATCAAAAGAGCCCGCGGATTAACGCGGATTAGCACTGATTTTCACAGATTTTGTTACCGGTAATCAGCGCAATCCGCGGGCTATTTTTAAAAACTTGATTTAATCAGCGTT
>JAITHL010000019.1 GCA_031279975.1 Treponema sp.
CACCGGGACCTACGCCATCAAGTACGCGGAGCAATAGGAGCGCTGTTTGCAAGCGGGCGAGGGCCTGCGCCCGCTTGCCTGGTTTGCGCCCCCGGCAGCCATGCGCTGCCAGAGGGGTGAAGCGGGAAGAGGGCCGCGTATCCATCGCGGCCCTTTAATCCGTGTTAATCAGCGTTAATCCGTGTTAATCCGCGTAATCCGCGGTCCCTTTTGATAATGCCGAATTAATCAGCGCTTCCCTAGCAGAGCAAAAACCCGGCGGCAAGATAGCCCGTGAAGGCCAGGGCGGTAATCAACAGCACATAGGGCAGTTTCGCGCGGTAATAGGCCGTGGGGTTAATGCCGAGCATGGGGCCGATAAAGAATATGTCCCCCAGGGCGATTTCGTTGCCCAGCAGCCCAGCGGCGCAGACCGCGCCCATATAGAGGCCGGGGGCGGCGTTCATGGACGCGGCAAGTTCAAGGGCGATGGGAATGCCCATAACATACATGGCCCAGGGGCTGTCGAAGAGCGCGCCTGTCAGGACGCAGCAGGCAAAGATCAGGGCCGGCAGCATCCATCCCCGGCCCCCTATCGCGGTTCCAACCATGCCGTTCAGCCACGCGGAAAACCCGATCTCCTCCATGCCCGCGGCAAAACACGCCCCCAGCACAAACAGGACCACCGGCGCCAGCATCCCTTCAATGCCGAAAATAATATGCCGGAAAAACTGATCCGGCGTCATATACAGTTGAAAGCAGTACATGAAAAAACAAAAAATCAGGGTAATGATAAGCCCGTACAGCACGTTCACCGTAAAGGTTCCGGCCTCTAAAGAACCGGCGATACAAGAGGAACCTATGAGGACCAGTATGGGCAGCAACAAATTCTTGACGCGCCCCTGATTGGCGGCCTCTTCCCCGGCCTCTTCTTCCGTGCCTTCCGGCCAGAGGTTCCCCCCGCTTTGCGCGCGGAGAACGGCTTTTTTCAGGGGGCCGGCGAGGGGCAGTTTTTCCAGGGCCAGGAGCAGCGTGAAGGCTATAACCAGAAAGGCCGCGAAATTAAAAGGAAGGGAATGGATAAACAGCGCGCTGCTCCCGCCGGCCTTATGCATGACCCCGGCGAGGTATATCCCGGTGAGGGACAGGGGGTTCAGCATACAGAACGCGCCGGGGGCCATGCCCATGAGTATGGCGGATTTTTCCCGGGGAATCCGCTTGCTGTCCGCCAGGGGTTTGAAACAGGCGCCGTGGATAATAACGCACAGGTATTCTTCAATGGCGAGCAAGATCGTGGCGCAAAAAGCGCTTGCCAGCGCCCCCTTTGGGCCCCGCGCGACGCGCCCGGCGGCCTTTTTCAGCGCGTTGATGCTCCCCGAAGCCGAGAAAAGCCGCGTCAGCACCCCCATCAGAAACACCATCAGGATAATATCCGGGGTTTCGGTTACGGCCTTGATAATATGGGAGGAAAATGAGCCGATGAACCGCCGCCCCGCAAGCATGATTGCCAGATACAGGCACGCAAGCGTCAGGGACTCCAGGGCCCGGCGGGTTATGGCGATATAGCCCACCAAAAAAACCGTGGGGGAAAGCAGGAGGAGCGGATGGAGGGTTTCGGTCCTGGGATCGGGGCAGAACAGCAGGAGGTTGAAGAAGATCAAAAATACCAGGTAGTAGTTGATAAAGAGTTTGAGGGGGGCCGGCTTGCTGCCCGCCGGAGCCGGGCCTATCTTGTGCTTCATGTTGAGGGCCCGCACCAGTTTCCGGTACTGGTTGGTGGCCTCGCCGTATACCTGTTTCAGAAATATGCCGTAGAGTTTGGGGTTATGCTGGATGGCGCCCTGGAGTGCCGCCCTATCGAGGCGGTACACGAGGACCGTTCCGTTGGCCTGAATATCCGCCATGCGTTTTTCCCCCGTAAGGGCGGCGTATTCCCCAAAGTACTGGCCCGGCCTCAGCTCATTAAGCAGTTCATGGTTCTGCCCGCGCACCTGTACAAGGCCGGATTCAATAAAGTACATAGCGTCCGCCTGGTCCCCCATGCGGCAGATGTAGCTGTTATGGGGAAATTCTTGGGGAATCAAATGGGATACAATGGCATTCAGGAGCTTTTGATCCTCCGCCGATCCGTCCAGGGCGAAAAAATCCTTGAGGTATTCCCTGGTTATGCAGACCGCTGTTGCCGGTTCGCCGCGGCGCATCAGGATGCCGGAGGCTCCATGGGCCTGAATAACTGGATTACCGGGCTTCCGTCTTCATAGAGGCGGCGCAGATACACCCGCCGGTCCAGGACGCGGCCTTGGCGCAGCCCTTCCCGCTGTAGCTCTATGCTCATGCGGATCAGGGTTTCCTTGTCCGCCGTATCCCGTATCTGGGCGAATAAATAGACCCCCGCTGGCAGTTCCATGACGGGGAGGGAAGCGGCTCCTTCAGGGTCAAGCGCGTCTTCCGCTCTTCCGGCGAAGGCCGCCGCTTCCAGATAGGAACGGGGGTCCGGTTCTCGGCTCTGGTAGTGCGGGGGCGCTATGGTAAGGCAAAACAGGGCTTCCCCCTGGCGGGGATCATAGGCGAAGGGGTCCAGGCCGGCGTCCGGGATAAAACGCAGGGGGGAACCCAGATGGAGATGCATAATACGCGGGGCGTTCATGGGCATCAGAATAGCAGAAACAGGCGGGTATGGCAATTTTTTTTCCTGAAATCAAAGCAAATTCCCCCTTATTCCCCTAGAGCGGGCATGGAGGTCCTAATGAAACGTTGGGTGTCTAGGTTTGTCCGCGGGATAGGCGCTGTTTTCGGCGCTTTGGTCTGTTCCTGTTCTTCCGGTTCGGCGGCGGTGGAAGAAGTGTGGGGAGGGCGCGCGCAAGCGCCGGTCTTTCTCGCCTGCCGGGCGGTTTCCGCCGCTGAAATAACCTTTCAATTCTCCGTTCCAGTACGGGTGCTGTCCATGCGCTTGGACCCGGCGGGGGATGTGCAAGAGATACAGGAGGGGGAGCTGGTGGCGGCGCGGCTGCATACCCCCTATCCTGGGGGTGCGCGGGTGCTGGCGGACCTGGTGGTGGAGGATGCCCAGGGGAATACCCTCAATGTGCTGGTTCCCTTCCGGGCGCGGAATGACGCCCTTCCGTCCCTGTTGATCACCGAAATCCGTACCGAGTACGCAAAACCCAAGGTGGAGTTTGTGGAATTCAAGACCCTGGGGGCCGGGAACCTGGGGGCCCTGCGGCTTTTTATAGCCGGCGCGGGCATGGACGCGCCTTTCTTTGAATTTCCGCCGGCGCCGGTTAAAGCCGGTGAATACGTGGTGGTCCATCTGCGCTCCCTGGACGGCCTGTGGGCGGATGAAACCGGGGATGATCTGGGGGCCGTACCCTATACCAAGGATAATGAAGCCCAGCCGGAGGCCCGGGATTTTTGGATTCCCGGATCGAAGAAGCATATCGCCAAGAAGGCCGACGCGGTCTATCTCTTGGATCAAGACGACCGGGTTTTGGACGCCCTGCTTATCAACGAAGGCCCCGGCGCCTGGGGGAAGGACGCAGCCGCCCAGGCCGCGGAATTTTTGGGGAGCCGGGGGGCGTGGCTGGGCGCCGCCGGGGGCCTTCCCGGTCCGGATGACGCGGTTATAAGCCGGGACGCCACGGCTACCCGGTCCATCTGCCGGGATGAAAACGCGGGGGATAGCAACCGGGCCGCGGACTGGTATATTACCGCCACAAGCGGGGCGAGTCCCGGCAGGCGGAACAGCGATAAGCGGTATGATCCCAAGGCGGCAAAGCGGCGGGCGGGCGGCGGCAGGGAGTTATACTAGGGCAGCGCTGATTAATTCGGCATTATCAAAAGGGACCGCGGATTAACGCGGATTAGCACTGATTTTCACAGATTTTGTTACCGGTAATCAGCGCAATCCGCAGGCTATTTTTAAAAACTTGATTTAATCAGCGTTGCCCTAGGGAAGGGCTGATTTATCCGGCATTATCAAAGGGGCCCGCGGATTGCGAACCTTCGGTTCTCCGTGGACTGTGTTGAAAAATCCGGTTTAATCAGCGGTTCCCTATTATTTTTTTCGTGGAAAACTGCGAAAAATCACATTGAAGCAACACTGAATGCGGACTTTAGTCCGCATTCTCGATATAAAGCGTTAGCATACCTAGCGCGCGGACCCGGTATAATACCCGGCTGGCCCTAGGCGGCGTCCTGTGGTATAATAGCAGGATGGAAAGAATATGAACGAGGGAATTACCATACACAGCGGCAACTTTGAGGATGAGGTGGTACGGTCCCCCATCCCGGTTATCCTTGATTTTTGGGCGGCCTGGTGCGGCTCTTGTAAGATGCTCAATTTCACCCTGAATCAGTTGGCGGAAGAGTTTGCGGGCCGGATTAAGATCGGCAAGGTCAATGTGGAAGAGGAAACCCTCTTGGCTGAACAGCATCAGGTTATCACCCTTCCGACCTTGGCGGTCTACCAAGGGGGGGCATTGGTCCATAAGCACGCCGGCGCCCTGCCTAAACCCCGGATAGCGGCCCTTATCCAGGATATGATCGCGGCGGAGGGCTAGACGGGGGTGGTGGGCAAGCCTGAATTGTTAGCCCCCGCCGGTTCCCCTGAAGCGCTGGACGCCGCCGTAGCCGAGGGGGCCGACGGCGTTTATCTGGGGCTCAAGGGCTTTAACGCCCGTATGCGGACCGCTAATTTTACCTACGCCCAGTTTGAGGGCGCCCTGCGCGGCCTGCGCCGCCGGGGCCGCCGGGTCTATGTAACGGTAAATACGGTCTTTGAACAGCGGGAAGCGGACCGGATGTACCAGTTCCTCAAGTACCTGGCCGCGCTTGGGCCGGATGGGATTATCGCGCAGGATTTTGGGGTGATCAAAATGGTCCGGGACCAGTTTCCCGCCCTAAAACTGCACGCTTCCACCCAAATGAATATTGCCTCGGCCCGGGGGGTCAACCTGCTTTCCAAGCAGGGGGTTTCCCGGGTGGTCCTTGCCCGGGAACTCTGCCTGGAGGAGATACGGGCTATCCGCTTGCGAACCAATGTGGAGCTTGAGGTTTTTGTCCATGGGGCCCTCTGTATCAGCGCTTCGGGGCTCTGCCTGTTCTCCAGTTTCCTGGGGGGAAAATCGGCGAACCGGGGTATCTGCGCTCAAGCCTGCCGGAGGTTCTACCGGGCCGGGGAAGGGGACGGGGGGGGCTATTACTTTAGCCCTGCGGACCTCCAGATGTTGCCGCTCCTTCCCTCATTGGCGGAGCTGGGGGTGGATGCCTTTAAAATCGAGGGGCGCATGAAGAGCGCCGAGTATGTGGGGACGGTGGTCGCCGCCTACCGGCGGGTGCTGGACAGCCTTTCCGGGGATTGGGAGCGGGGGATACAGGACGGTATTAGGATACTGCGCAATGATTTTGCCCGGAAGAAGACCTATTTCTATAACGGGCCGGCGCTGCAAGAAGCCGCTGGAACCGCGCCGGCGGTCCATGGGGAGCGGCGGCCCATAGATTGGCTGAATCCCCTCCAGGACGGGGGGACCGGCATAGCCTTGGGAACCATACGCAAGGCGCGGGGCGATCATGGGGAGCGCCGGGGGCTTATCAGCCGGGGCTCGTGTATCCCGGAGCCGGGGGATTCGGTGCGGCTCCACCGGTCGGATGATTCGTCCCGCCAATCCCATAAATTGACCGCGGCCGAGGCTGTCGCGGAGGGGGTATGGATTTCCCTGCCGCCGGGTTTTTATCCTGGAGATTCGGTATACCTCATCCAGACCAAACGGATGACCAAACGCTATGCCCCGGTGATCCCCGGCGGCGGGGATTTCCGGCGGACCCCCGGACGGGAACGGGCTCCTGAGCTGCTCCTGCCGAAGGCGCAAAAAAGGGATAATCCCTTTCCCCCTGGGATATACCTGGCGGTGTCCCGTTTGGAGGATTGTTTTATCCTCCAGGCGGAAAATCCGGTCCGGATCATACTCTGGCATACCCCCGATCTGGCGGAGCGGCTCCTCAAGAAGGCCGGGCCGGTTTTGCCCTTCCCCCCAAGCCGTATTATCCTGGCCTTGGACCCCTATTTGCCCCAGGACCGGGAAGCGGCTCTGGGCGCGGAGCTTGAAGCCCTCATGGACCGGGGGTATCAGCAGTTTATCTGTAATAATCCCGGGCATATTTCCTATTTCCGGGGCGCGGGGGGGCCGCGGCGGGAGCGCGCCTTGATTGCCGGCCCCTATCTCTATGCCTTTAACCGCTGGGCAAACGCGGCCTTTGCGTCCCTGGGCCTTGAGGCCATGGTGTCCCCTTGGGAAAACAACCGGCAAAACCTGGAGCGGACCGTTGCCCCCCAACGGCGGGACCTTGTTTTCATCATGCTCTTTGCCTATCCGGCCCTGTTCAGAATCCGGGCGAATCTGCAAGAACAGTATGATTTTACCAGGTTCCAGGACAGCCGGGGAATGGGTTTTACCCTTGCCCACCCTGACGGTTCGCTGGCGCTCCCGGAACGGCCCTTTTCGATAATCGATAAGCGGCCTTTTCTGGAGGAAGCGGGGTTCGGGCGTTTTATACTGGACTTTTCCGGGCCGCCCCTGCGGAAAAAAGACTTTAAGGCGGTTATGGCCGCCCTGAAAAAGGCCCTTCCCCTGCCGAATACTGAACGGTTCAACTGGAAGGACGGTTTTTTCCAGGACGAGCCGGAAACGCGGGAGGCGTGATGGTTCCGGGCCGGGGTGCCGCGGCCCCCCGGTCTCCCGGTCGCTAAAAGGCCGCCGCTTGCAAATGGGAAGGGGTTTCCTCCCCCGCAATATAGGCGTCTTCCGCCGCAAGGGCGCTGAGACTTTCTCCATGCCGCTCCATGGGGTCCGGGGAAGGGGGTTCATTCCCTTGGCTGTATTCCCCGGGGCCGGTGGATTTCTTGAATTCCGGGCGGAATTCCACATGTTCCGCCACAATGGTTATCTTGGATCGCCCCTTGCCGTCCGGGCCTACCCAGCGGGCTTGTTTCAGCCTGCCCACAACCCGTATGCCCCGGCCCTTATGTCCCGCGGAATAACAATGTTCCGCGAGTTTTGCCCAGGTTTCCACCTCAAAAAAGCTCACCTCCTGTTCCAGCCCCGAATCCTGTTTAAAGTAACGGTTGGAGGCCAAACTAAAGACGCAGACCGGCGTTCCCTTGGGGGTGGAACGAAACAGCGGGTCCCGCACCATATTCCCTTCGATGAGAATACTGTTCAGATTATTGGTCATACTATGACTCCGCGTAGTGCGTAAATCCGGCGGTCCATACGGGCGCCGGACATGGCGGGGCTTTGCGCGTTTCAGCGGATGCAGCCCCTCCCCATGCGATCCTTACTATGGCGCAAACACGCGAAATGCTTTAATGGGCCTATTCTTTTTTTAAGAGCTTCGCAATGGTAAGGATGATATACAAACGGAGGGATTCAAGGCTGTCCAGTTCCTTCAAGGCCGGAGTTTCCAGGATGATCGCGTCGGCCATGGATTTTACCGCGCCGGCGTCGAGGCTGCGGTTTACCCGCAGCATACGCCGCAGCTTGTTCTTGATCAGGGTATGTACATCCGCCGCCATCTGTTGCCGGGCATCCTGATTGATAATTTTTTTCCACCGGCCTTCCAGTTCTTGGAGATAGGAATCCAAGGAGGAGTTAGGGGGAACAAACTCCTGTTCATACTGCTGTACCAGGGCGGCGGCGCTTTTTTCCGGTCCTAGGGCCGTTTCTTCATTGTACGTATCCTCCTCATCAAAATCCGAAGGCCGCTTTTTCCCTATATGCATAAAAAGGGCGATAACCGAAGATACGACGGGAATGAAATACCAGAAGGGCAGCATGATCTTACAGTCGGTGAGGAGGTCCTTCCGTTTGAGGTCGAGCAGGGCGGTTAGGGGGAGCAGGTCAGCCTGCTTGGAATAGAGCTTAGACGATTCGGGCAGCGGATTCTGACTGTGTTCTAATTCTTCCTGGATCAAGTAGAGCCGTTTATCCCGCAACAGGATAATCAGCGTGGGTATCTGGGCGTTGACGTATTGGTAGAGCAATTTTTCAAAATCCTGATCCCGCTCCATAGCCGGTTCGCTGTCAAATTGTTTGAGTATTTTTATCCACCGTTTTGACAGGGCCTTCCGCGCCAGCCCCCGGGCTTCCCCTAAGAGCCGGGCGCAGAGGGGGAAAATCTTACTCTTATTGATAAATATCTGTTCCCCCAGCTTGTTCCTGAAGATCAGCAGCTCCGGCAGGCATTGGGCCTGCGCTTCGGAGGCCCGCTTTTTGAGGTAGGCTTCCAGTTCTTTCATGGAGTACTGTTTCAGCAAGTCATGGCCGCTGTTGTCTTTGAACCGGGTGATGTGGTTGAAGGTAAAGATAAAGGGGGACTTATCCAGTCTCTGTTCCAGGGTTTTAAAGGCCAGCTCTTTTTCCCGCTGTTTTGCCGCCAGGTCTTTATAGTAGTAAATAAAGATTTCCAGGATATAGACCGCTTGCAGGGCCGCGATTTCCTGGGTGAGGAGCTCCTCTTTTTGCTTTAGTTCCGACTTGACCGCGGCGCATAAATAGGGCCAAAATATATAGGCAAATTCCCCGCCGTTTTCAATATTGAACAGGCAATCCAGGGGCCGCAGATCAAGTTTGTAGAGCATATCCTTTACAAAACTTTCCTTGCCGGACATCTGGGGTATCAGCCGGTGCTGGACATAGTCATAGTTATTTTGATTCCGCAGATAGTTTCTGATTTTATACAGGGCGGACTGCATGAGTTTATGGGGAATCGCGTCCGCCAAGACCAGCATGGGGCTGAGGCCCTCAAAAAAGGCGATCTTGAGTATCGGCAAGGCGGTTTTCTGGGGGTCCGCCAGGTACAGGGGCAGGGCGTCCAGCGTGATCGCCCGCAGCATATCCTCGGAGAGCTTGATGCGCAGGGATACCTCGTCGGGAAAGGGGGAATTGGCGTTAGTATCGGGGAATTCATAGATTTGGCTGATCACTTCGGTATAAAAGTCCGCGATAACAACCTTGCCCTTGTGGTTATCGGTGAGCAGGGCGCATTTTTTTTCCTCCACCAGGGGGGACACCTCGCTCCAAAATCTAGTCCGCGTATCCACGGCCCATTTATTCCATTCCGGCTGATCCGGAGCGTAACGGCGGGCGTATTTTTCAAGGAATGCGATAAACGGTTCGATATCAATAGCAGGGGAATGATGTTTTTTGGCATAGGACATTAAAATAGTATATAAATTGGTTTTGTCTGCCATGGTGTTAATTATATCGGATAAAATGAAAAAAAGACAATACAGGTCCGCCGGGGGCGGGTATAAATGTTTCAAAGAAAAGGCCGGCGCTTTGCTTTGCCTGCTGCTTGCTTGCGCCGCGGCCCAGCGCGGGGGCGCCCAAACCCCGGACCGGGCGGTTCTGATCCGGGGCAATGAACGGGTTACGGGGATTCCCGGCCTGGGGGAGAACGCCTTTGCCGCGCTCTACGGGGAATACGCCCTGGAACGGGAAGCCGCCGCGCCAAGGGCGGAGGCCGGGCAACATGACGCGGCCCGCTTTTCGGTCTGGCTGTTTTCAGTCCCCCTTGTTTTGCCTGGAGGGGATTGGAAGCCCTGGCCGGAGGACCGGGGGCTTAGGGCCTCCCAAAAATCCGAAGCGGACGCCCTCTTGCTTGCCATGCTGGTGGAAGACCCGGGGCCGCGGGGCGGTTTCAGGGGGCTGCTCTTCCGCTTCCCCCAGGAGGCGCAAGGGGCCCTCGGCACTGGGAGTCTCAGCCGGCTTATCCGGGCCTGGGTACACCGGTTCCGGTATTTTTTAGCCCCGGGGGTGGGGGAAAACCAAATTTCCTTCCCCGGGGTTCTGAAGTTTTAGGAGTAAGCCATGCAAAACACGCGGTTGCGGCGCTGGAGCCGCCGGGTCTGGATGCCGGTCCTCCTGGCGCTGGCCCTTCCGGCGCTCTGGGGGTCTGACGGGGAAACGGAGGTCTATACCGCCGCTTCGGGAACCAAGTACCACCGGGAGGGCTGTTCCTCCCTGCGGCAGAGTAAAATCCCCCTTTCCCTGGCCGATGCGGTACGCCGGGGTTATGAGCCCTGTTCCCGCTGTAATCCCCCGGTCCTGGGGGACAGCGGGGGGCGGCCCGCCCCGGTTATCACGGAGGGCGCGCGGCCCGGCGTCCTGGGAAGCGGCGCGCCGGGCCGGACCGGGGGGCCCTACCGGGTAACGGAGCCCCTGGCAAACGGGGAAGCCCTCCGCCGTTCATCCGCCGCGGATATATCCCGCATGGTCCGGGCGGAGGTGTCCGGCGCTGTGGATGGGGATACGGTGAAGGTGAGGATACCCAACCCGCCGCCGGGGCTGGAACCAACGGAGACCATCCGGTTGCTGGGGCTTGATACCCCGGAAACCGTGCATCCCGCTAAACCGGTACAATATTTTGGCAAGGAGGCCAGCGCCTTTACCCGGGCCAGCCTGCTGGGGAAGCCGGTATACCTTGCCTTTGATTGGGACCTGCGGGACCGGTACGGCCGGGTTTTAGCCTATATCTACACCGCTCCGGGGGAGTGCTTTAACGCCCGTCTTATCCGGGAGGGCTATGCCCATGCGTATACCCGGTTTCCCTTTCAGTTTATGGATGAATTCCGGGCCCTGGAGCAGGAAGCCCGGCGGGAACAACGGGGGCTTTGGGGTTCAGGGCCGTGAAATTATGGCGCATGCCCGGCGCGCCGTCTTTTCACCCGGGGGAATTCCCTTTACAATGCCCCTTGGGAGGATGGTATGGCGCGCTGTGTAATAGCGGAAGCGGAAGCGGTATTGGATAAGGAATTTCCGGTTTTAGACAAGGGCTTTGTCCGGCTGGTGGATTATTTGGGGGGGGATGCGCGGGTGGTCCAGGCGGCGCGGGTGTCCTATGGGGAGGGAACCAAGACCTGCCGGGAGGACGCGGGGCTTATTGACTACCTGCTGCGGAACCGGCATACCACTCCCTTTGAGCAAGTGGTGCTGACCTATCATATTAAACTTCCCCTCTTTGTGGCCCGCCAGTGGCTCCGGCACCGGACGGCCCGGGTCAATGAAATATCAGGCCGGTATTCGGTGATGGGGGATGCGTTTTACCTGCCCGATCCGGGTGATATTGCCCTCCAAAGCCCGGATAACAAGCAGGGCAGGGCCGCCGAAGCCCTGGACGCGGAGGCTGCCGAAGCGGTCCGCGCTTCCCTGGCGGCGGGGCAGCGGCGGGCCTATCAGGACTATACGGACCTGCTTGCCCAGGGCCTGGCCCGGGAATTAGCCCGGATCAACATGCCCCTGTCCCTCTATACTGAACTGTACTGGCAGATAGACCTGCATAACCTCTTTCATTTTTTGGAACTGCGGCTTGATCCCCATGCCCAAAGGGAAATACGGCGTTATGCCGGGGCGCTGCTGGCCTTGGCCCGGAAGGTCGCCCCCCGGTGCTGCGAGTCCTTTGCCCGCCACTGTTTGGGGGGCCGGACCTTTTCCCAGGACGAGCTGGCGGAACTCAGGCGCCGCTTGGGCCTTGGCGGCGCTGAAGCAAGCCCCCTCAGCGGAAAAGACCTGGAACGCTTTGAAGAGAAATTAACAGAGAACCGCGGGTATTAAAGCGGAACAGAGGACCGCGGGCGGAGAGCGGAACAGAGAACAGCGGGTCCAGAGCGGACAGCGGGTGCAGAGATGCTGACAGCGGGCGCAGAAAGCGGAACAGCGGGCGGCGGGAACAGAGCGAGGCATAGAGGACGGCGGACGGAGCATGGCGCGCCGGAGGAAGCGGGCGGGGGCGTTCTTGCTTATCCGGCGCTTGGTATCCGCCCGCTGTACGAGGGAGGAGTGTTATGAAGGGACCAATCTTAGCGGTCTTAGCCGCCGGCATGGGCAGCCGTTACGGCGGCTTAAAACAGATGGAGCCCCTAGGGCGGCAGGGGGAAGCGCTGCTGGATTATTCGGTATTCGACGCCCGGCGCTCAGGGTTTGCCAAGGCGGTGTTTATTATCCGCCGGGACCTGGAGCGGGATTTCACCAGCCTGGTGTTGAGCCGCATCGCCCCGGCCATGCCCTGCGAGATCGTTTTTCAGGAAGCGGACAGCCTGATCCCCCGGAGCCTGCTGGCGGAGGCCCGGAAAGCCGGCAGGACCAAGCCCTGGGGAACCGCCCACGCCTTGCTCTGCGCCCGGGAAAAACTTGACGCCCCCTTTGCGGTTATCAACGCCGACGATTTCTATGGGCGGGAAGCCTTTGCGGCCCTGGGGGCCTATCTTTCCGCCCCGCCGGTTGAGGGGGCGATAGTGCCCTACCGGTTGGACAAGACCCTCAGCCCCCAGGGAGCGGTTACCCGCGGGGTCTGCGTAATCCGTGAGGGCTTCCTGCAATCGGTGGAAGAATTGACCGCCATTGCCCGGGAAGCGGACGGGGGCATCTACAATACCGGCGGCGGGGAACGGCGGGAACTGGCGGCGGATACGCCGGTTTCCATGAATTGCTGGGCCTTTTCCCCGGCGGTATTCCCGGATATGGAAGCCTATTTTCAGGAGTTCTTAAAGGACCCGGGGTTTAATCTCCAGGGGGAATGTTACCTTCCCAAGGCCGCGGATTGGCTTATTAAAAACCGCCTGCTCCGCATACGGGTTCTGCCGGCGGATTCCCCGTGGTTTGGGGTGACCTATCAGGCGGACCGGGAAAACGCGGCGCGGCGCATTGCGGAACTCGCCGCCCAGGGCGTGTATCCGCCCTCCCTTTGGGGAGGGAAGCCCTCGTGAACCGCTGATTAAATGGACTTCGGACCTTCGGCCCGCAATCAGCGGTTCACTATTATTTTTCCCGTTTTCCTAGGGAAAACCGCGAAAAATCACCCTAAAGCAGCGCTAAATAATTCAATCGAGAATTATTCAGCGCTTCCCTAGTTCATGGTTCCGCCAGCCTTGCCGTTTTTATCATACTGGAAGGACCCGCGGCTTACGCCGGAGGGCGCAGCGCGCTGTCAAGCCGGATTGCTCCGGGTGAACGCCCATACTATCAAGTACAGCAGCCTGGCCGCGGCGGTTCTGATGCTCGGTTTTTCTTTTTCCCCCCTGGGCCTTGAAAAAGCGCCGGGCGGGGGTTTCCTATGCCCCGGCGCGGCCTTGGCGGAATTGCTGGTATTCCTGTTTGCCTCCATCCGGTGCGCCCGGAAAAAATACGCCAAGGCCGGGGTGTATACGGCTTTCTTCATCTATTTTGCCGGCCTTATGGCCTTTGGTATATGCCTTGGCCTTACCCGTCCCGGGGAGACCGGGGCGGCCTTCTGCATTTTATTGACCGGCGCTCAGATTGTATTTTTCGCCATGCATCCCCTGGGGAACCTTCTTTTGAATATGGCCGCGGCCCTTATTTTTTCAGCCCTCGCCATCTCCCAAAAGCCGCCGGAAATCTGGCGCTATGCCGTGGTAAACGCCGCCGCCGCCGGGCTGATTGGGACGGTTCTGGCCTGGTATGTGTCCCGGCTCATCCTTAATGAGATGATAGCCGCCTGGAAGCTGGAGGAGGAACGGAACCGTTTTCAGGAAGAGAGCCGGCGGGACGCCCTAACCGGCCTAAGCAACCGGCGGGACTACCTGCATACGGCGCCATTTTTTGTCTCCGTATGCCAGCATGTGCGTCAAACCATCTGCGCCATTATGATGGATGTGGATTATTTCAAAAAGTACAATGATTTTTACGGCCATCAAAGGGGCGACGGGGTACTGCAAGCCATTGGGAAGGCGCTGCGGGTCCTTATCGAGGAGGACCGGGTTTTCGCGGCCCGGGTTGGGGGTGAGGAGTTCATCATACTCTGGACTGAAAACCGTATTGCCGAGGCTGAACGGGTGGCCATTAAACTGCGCCATCTGATCGCGGATTTGCGGATTCCCCATGAACAATCCGGCGCGGCGCCCTATGTTACCGTTAGTATGGGCTTGTATGTGCTCCGGGGCGGCGCTTCCGGCACGGTGGACGGCCTTTATAACAAGGCGGATGAGGCCCTGTACGCCGCCAAACGGCAGGGCCGGAACTGTATTATCCTGCTGGATTCCGCGGACGGGCGTATGCGGCGGGTGGAAACCCTCCCGCCGGAACAGAATGTCGGACGGAACCGGGAAGAGCGCTGACCCTAGGGCCGGGGGGTCCGGGGGGCCTTTCGGCCTTCCGGCGGGGCGCGGGGCGGCGCCACGCAAAAAACCCCTTGCAAAAAATTAACCCTCCGGTTACAATGAAAGCCGTGAGCAGTATGCAACCGGCAACCGGCAACCGGCAACCGGCAACCGGCAACCGGCAACCGGCAACCGGCAACCGGCAACCGGCAACCATTATGGGCGCGCGTTAAACCGTGTCAAGCCCCCCTTGGGGCGGGTCCGGTTTTCAGCCCCAATCCCTCCTAATTCCTTATTAATTTTTTCCAAAAACATTTTTATTCATGAGCCGGTGAACATTGCCTTGGGCCGGGGGAACTTTAAGCAATGCCTCAAAAACTCCGGCGCTGTTGCCCAGGCATGGCCGCGCCCCCAAGCGGCGCTTGCCCCGGCCCGGGGCGGGAACAATCGGCCCGGAGCCGCGGCACTTCCCGTTACGCTTTCCCAAAAACCATTCCCCCCAAGGAGACCCCTATGGCAGTATACAAGGAGGTTTGTGATGAAAAAAACAGCATATAGTGTATGTTTGCTTATGCCGGTGATTTTTACGCTCTCCGCCTGCGCCAGTATCGGCGTAAGTACACAGGGCGCAAACTACTTTGTTGGTAAATCTGAAAGCGCGTTAAGCAAATACTTTGGCAATGAGGGTGCAATATTAGATGGAGAGGAGGGATATGATACAGTACGCTATTTTACCAATAGGGTCGTCAGATTTACGGCAACAAAAC
>JAITHL010000023.1 GCA_031279975.1 Treponema sp.
GGTTGGTTTCGGAACACGTCCTGCGGTTTCTCAGGCTAAAGCCTGCGGACTAAAGTCCGGTGAAACCGCGTTTTTAAGCGGAAGCTGTTCTGAAACTGAAGTTTCAGAACAGCTCTAATGAAAAGAGCAAATGCCGGAGGGAATGTTCCGTGGTTCTTGTAATACGGTTTGCGGTAATCAGCGCCGCCCCAGCCGCTGGCCTTGCAAAAGCCTCCCCGCCGGACTATAACCAACCCATGATGTATTATATAGAAAGCGCCGATACCGATCCCTATTATAATCTCGCGTTGGAACAGGTTGTGTTTGATCGCCTTGACCGGCGGCACAGTTATTGTATGCTCTGGCAGAATAAAAACGCCATTATAATAGGAAGACATCAGAATACCGCGGCGGAAATTAACGCCTCCTTTGCGCGGGAGCGGGACATTACCGTGGCCCGGCGGCTCTCCGGCGGCGGCGCGGTATACCATGATCTGGGCAATCTGAATTTTACGTTTATTACCAGCGCCGGAGCGCAAAAGGGCATTGACTTCGCCCACTTTTGCAAGCCCATAGGAGAGGCCCTGGGCGCTCTGGGCGTACCAGCGGTTTTGTCGGGCCGGAACGACATGACAGTGGAGGGGAAGAAATTTTCCGGCAACGCCCAGTATATCAAAGAGGGCCGGATCATGCACCACGGGACCATACTCTATGATTCCGATTTGAGCATACTTTCCCAGGCCCTGGCCGTATCCCTAGACAAGATACAATCCAAGGGAATTCGGTCGGTCCAAAGCCGGGTTACTAATATCCGGCCCTATATGAAGGTTGATATGCCTGTGGCTGATTTTTGGGCGGCCCTCAAGACCGCTATGCTGAATGCCTTTGTCATGGAGGAACTCGACCTGTCAGCGGAAGACCGGGCGGCGGTGGAAGCGCTGCGGGACCGCCGCTATGCCCAATGGAGCTGGAATTATGGGGCGTCGCCGGCCTATACCCTGCGAAAACTCCGCCGGATCGAGGGCTGCGGGACTATTGAGGTTTTGCTGGATCTGGACCAGGGGGGGATTATTAAAAATCTGTTCTTTTACGGCGACTTCTTTGGAACCGGCGATCCCCAGGAGCTGGGGAGGGCGCTTGCCGGGCGCCCGCTGGAATACCGCGCCTTGAGCGAGGCGCTCAAGGCTATCGACGTTTCCTGCTATTTTCATGCTATAACTAGGGATGATTTTCTTTTGCTGCTCCTTGAATAGGATAGGGCAACGCTGATTAGCGTCAAGTTAATCAGCGTTGCCTTGGGAATCCATTGTGTAAAAGCCCCTGATAGACTAAAATGGGGAAATAAAGAGCAAGCCGTAACCCTGAAGGGTTGCGGCTTGCTAATGGTGAGGAGAAGCATAATGCCCCGGGAACCGCTGGCGCCCACCAAAAGCAACCTTATCCGGATCAAGGAACGGCTTGAAACCGCCGAAGAGGGCTATGATCTCCTGGAGCAGAAGCGGGAGATACTGGTTATGGAGTTGATGCGGAAGGTGGAACAGATAAAACTGCTGGAACGGGACTTGGACGCCCGGATCGCCACCGCCTACCCCGCCCTCAAGCGGATGCTTATCGTGGTAGACCGGGAGCGGGCGGAACGGCTGTCCCGGAATATCACCTACCGCTATGAGTTTGAGGAAAAGCCGGTTTTTGCGGCGGGGATGAAACTTTCGAGCCTCCGCGTCCGTTTGCCGGAACGGGAATTAAAGTATTCCCCGGCGAATTCATTTGCCGAATGTGATGAAACTATGGTAGAATTTTTTGAGCTGTTAAAAATTCTCACCGAATTGGCGGCGGTCAGAACCATCGTGTGGCGGCTCGCCCGGGAAGTCAAGAAAACCCAGCGGCGGGTAAACGCCCTGGAAAAGATAGTAATCCCCGCGGCCCGGGAGTCCAAGTTCTTTATTGAGGCCGCATTGGAAGAAAAGGACCGGGACGCCTTTTTTTCCTGTACCTTGCTGAAAAGAAAAGGAGTTACTGGCGCGGCTGCCAGGGTTAAGAAAGCATGACGAAACCCCTGTTCTCCCATATTCTCGTTGCGATTACCGGGTCTGACGCGTCGATAGCGGCCGCGAAGTACGCCGTCATCATGTCCAAGCTGTACCGTTGTCGGCTTTCGGCGGTGTATGTGGTGGATACCGCCACGATCCGCCAGCTTACCCTAACGAAGATTTTTATTCAGGAAGAGAGCCAGGAATATGAGCAGAGTTTGGAGGCGAACGGCGAGCGGTATCTGTCCTTTGTGGAAGAATTGGCCCGGGCCAAGGGGGTTAAACTGGACCGGACGATGCGGAAGGGCGCGGTGTATACGGAGATACTCAAGGCGGCGGATGAAAAAAAAGCGGACCTCATTGTTCTGGGCGGGTGGGAACGGGACCGGAGCGCCCGGGATATTATCTCCCACGCCCACCGGGAGGTCATGGTCAACGCGAAATGTTCGGTACTCCTGGTAAAAGAGCCGGGAATCGATCAGCTCTATAAACACGCCTAGGGAAGCGTTGAATAATGCGGGCTTTTTAATACACTCCACGGAGAAACGCTGATTTTCACGGGCTTAAGCGCCTCTATCCGTGAAAATCCGTGGATGCTGTTAGAAAACCGGTGTAATAAGCGTTTCCCGGTCCTGAGCGCCGCGATCTTGCGCGTTCCCAAGTTCCCAGGCGGGCGGTCTTGGGCAAACGGCCAGGCCGCGCCGGGAACCGCGAGAGGGGCATATTATGGAAAATTACTATTCCCTGCTTGGGATTCAGAAAGAAGCCGCCGCCCTGGATATTAAACGGGCCTTTCGGGAAAAGGCAAAGCGGTTGCATCCCGATATTGCGGGAACCCTTACAGCAGGGGCCATGCGGAAGCTCCTTGCCGCCTATGAGGTGCTTTCCGATGCGGAGCGGCGGTACGCCTATGACCGGGCCTTAAACCGCTTCCTCCGGGGGGAGGGGAGTTTTGATTACCGGGCCTGCCTCCAGGAAAAGGCCGGGGACCCCGCAAGCCAGGCAAAGCTGGTTTGCTTCGATCTCTTCCGCCAGGATGAGGACGGCGCCCTGGAAACCTGGAGAACCTATGGGGGCCTGAGCTTCACCATGGAAAAATATCTGGATAGGGAAGATTGGATGGACGGTCTTTTTATCCTGGCGGAGGCCCTGGAAAAACGGCAATGCTATTATGAGGCCTTTGTGTTGCTAACCATCCTCATCCGGGAAGAGCGGCGGAAGCCCTATTTCCGGCATTTTATTATTGAAATTGAAACCGCCCTCAAGGAATTGGTGCGGCTTAAACTTAAACCCGCGGTGGATATGGAAACCTATGTGGAATGTATGGAATTGCTGCTGGAATTGGGATTCTCTCCCAAGATAGAAGCCCGGTGGCTCCGTTCCATGGCGGAAACCCTGGTCCGCCTGGGGGAGCTGCGGGACGCGGAATTGGTTTTCCGGGAAGCCTTGAAACGGGACCCCGCTTTGCCGAACGCGGCGCGGCTTCGGCGTAAACTCAATGGGTAAGCGGGCGGCGCTGGCCGCGGCCCTGAGCGCGGGCCCTTGGTCCGGCGTCATGGAATCAGCGCCGCCCTTGGCGGGGCCGCCCGGTAAGGAATCTATGATACGCTTGAAAAATGAAAAACAGATTGGGGGTATCCGCCGGTCTTGTAAATTACTCAGCGCCATGTACCGGGAACTTATCCCCCTGGTTGTTCCCGGGGTGGAAACCTTGGAACTGGATAAATGGGCCCGCAATTGGATTAAGAAGGCCGGGGGCTCCCCCGCTTTTTTAGGCTACGGCCCGCGGGACAATCCCTTCCCCGGCGCCCTCTGCGTTTCCATCAATCAAGAGGTTATCCACGGCGTTCCTTCCCGGCGGAAAATCCGGGAGGGGGACCTGGTCTCGTTGGACTGCGGTATACTATTTGAGGGCTTTATCAGCGATCAGGCGCTTACGATAGAGGCGGGGAAGGTGAGCGGGCCGGCCCATAAACTGAACGAGATTACCCGTGAATGTTTATACCGGGGGATCGGCGCGGCTAAGGCGGGGGACCGGCTGCTCCAGATAGCCCGGGCCATTCACGGGTACGCCGCGCCCCTTGGGTATGGAATAGTCCGTCAGTTTTGCGGCCACGGGGTGGGCTTTTCGGTGCACGAGGATCCCCAGGTGCCGAACCACCCCCATGGGTCCAACCCCCGCATGGGCGGAGGGCTGGTTATCGCCATTGAGCCGATGATCAACCAGGGGACCGGGGATGTGGAGGTGCTGCAAGACGGGTGGACCGTGGTTACCGCGGATCAAAAGCTGTCCGCCCATTGGGAACATACGGTGGCCATTTTCCCGGATCATACCGAGATACTTACCGACAACCTTGAACCCTATGTAGAGTCTGTCTATAATGTGGACACATTATAGACAGATTTCCTTAAAAACCGCATTTTCGCAGCCTAAAGGCGAGAAAATGCAAGGTCTGTCCATAAAGCAACCGGCTTTATGGACAGACACTATGTAACCATAGGCTGCTAGGTTTTATTATTATAGCAGAAGGCTGTTTCAACCGGTTAGCGCTTGGAATAGGCCCGCATAAAAGAGACGTTGAATTCTTTACCAGAGGAGTTTGTGATGAATCTCGCGCAAAAGCTGTCGTCTAAAAATTTTTTTGTGTTTAACCTGGTTCTTATTGGGGCGATCTTCGGGTTTTCCTTGGCCTTTCTTTCCTTTTCCTGTTCAACCCCGGCGAATAAGACCGCCCATGCCCAGACGTCGGGCGCTTCCGCTCTGGCGGCGCCGGCCAGCGCCCTTGCGGTAGCCGAAAGTTTGCAAATAACCTTCCGGTCCGTGGCGGATACGGCGCTGCCCTCGGTGGTGGAGTTGAAAACCGTTTCCGTCCAGCGGCGGCAGATGCCCCAATATGACGGCATCCCCTGGGAATTCTTCTTCGGCCCCCCGGAGGGGGGGCCGAACCGGGGCCAGGAACGGGAGTTCCGGTCCCAGGGCCTGGGATCGGGGATCATAGTCCGCCAGAACCAGGATACCTATTATGTGCTTACCAACCATCATGTGGTAAACGAGGCGAACGAAATATCCGTGGCCACCTATGACGGCAAGGAGTTTTCCGCAACCCTCGTGGGAAAGGATGAGCGGAAGGACCTGGCCATGGTAGCCTTTAAATCCGCCGATACCTTTCCCCTGGCGGCCCTGGGCGATTCGGACGCCGTAAAGGTGGGAGACTGGGCCATAGCGGTGGGGAATCCCATGGGATACATGTCTTCGGTTACCATGGGCATTATCAGCGCCGTGGGGCGTACCGGCGGGCCCGGGGGCAACATTAACGATTTTATCCAGACCGATACCTCCATTAACCAAGGGAATTCCGGGGGCGCCCTGGTGAATATCCAGGGGGAGGTCATCGGGATCAACACCTGGATATCCAGCAGAACCGGCGGGGGGTCCATGGGGCTGGGCTTTGCCATCCCGGTTAATAACGTCAAACGATCTATCGATGAATTTATCAGTTCCGGCCAAACCAGTTACGGCTGGCTTGGGGTTGCCCTGTTGGACCTTGATAAGGAAAGCGCCCAGGCGCTCAAACTTGAGGGAACCCGGGGCGCTTTGGCGTCCCAGATATTCCTGGATTCCCCGGCCCAGCGGGGGGGCATACAGCCTGGGGACTTTATTACCCATTTGAACGGCAAGGAAGTACGGGGCACAACTCCCCTGACTTTGGCGGTGGGGGAACTGAAACCAGGCGAACAGGCCCGCCTGCGGCTTATCCGGGACGGCCAGTCCCAGGAGCTTACGGTTCGTATTGAAGCCCGGAGCGACGCGGTGGCGGGGCAGAATAGGAAACTTTGGCCCGGGGTATACGTCATGCCCCTTACCGATACTATCCGGTCTAATCTGAACCTCGATAAAAACGCCCGGGGGGTTATTGCCGCCCAGATTACTAACGAAAGCCCGGCCCACATCATCGGCCTTCAGCGGGAGGACCGCATTACGGGCATCAACGGCGAACCGGTGGGCGGCATAGAGTCCTTTTACCGCATATTGCGGGAAAAGACGGGGAAAGAGCTGTACTTTGAAGTGGTCCGGGGTAATTCCACCCTGGAAACCCTAAAATACAAAAAATAGCCCGCAACCGGGGGGACCGGGGGGCCTTTCGGCCCCCCGGCGGGGGCGTTGCGGGGGTAGAACCCCCGCAAGGGGGGTAGCGGAGAACCCGGAGGGTTCGGAGTGAGGGGGGCTTACCCCCCCCCCGGCGGGGGCGCGAGAGTGAAACACCCGCTCTTTAGGGAGGATACATGGGTAAACAGGATGATGAGGACGAAGCAAAGAGTCCGGGGCAGCGGCTTGCGGAAAAGCTCTTGGCAACGAAAAAGAACCGCTGGGAAAGCGCCCCGCCAGAGGAGTTGGAACGGGTTAACGCCTTCGGCGAGGAATACAAGGTTTTTCTTAACCGGGGCAAAACCGAACGGGAATGCGTGGGGGCCGTCCTGGAAAGCCTGCAAGCCCTGGGTTTTCAAGACCTGGAAAAGCTGATGCCCGGGCCTGGAATCCTGACCCCGGGTTCCAAGGTCTATTGGAATAACCGGGGAAAGTCCCTGGTCTGCGGGATTACCGGCAAAAGCCCCCTGTCTGAAGGGGTGAATATCATCGGCGCCCATGTGGACGCCCCCCGTATTGATCTAAAAACCAATCCCCTCTATGAAGAAGGGGAGCTTGCCTATTTGGATACCCATTACTACGGCGGGATAAAACATTACCAGTGGACCGCCATTCCCCTGGCCCTCCATGGGACGCTTATCCGGGAGGACGGGGTGAAACAGGATATCTGCCTTGGCGAATCCGAAGAGGACCCGGTGTTTACGATTACCGACCTCCTGCCCCACCTTGCCCGTGAACAGATGCAAAAAAAGGCCGCTGAATTTATGAGCGGCGAGGAACTCAACGCCCTTGCCGGTTCCCGGCCCTATAAAGACGGGAAGGTTAAAGAGAAGATCAAGCTGAACCTGTTACACCTCTTACATGAGCGGTATGGGATGGTGGAACAAGATTTTGCCTGCGCGGAGCTGGAGCTGGTTCCCGCTTTTAAAGCCCGGGACCTGGGTTTTGACCGGAGCATGATCGGCGCTTACGGGCACGACGACCGTTCCTGCGTTTTTGCGGCGCTCTCGGCAATCCTGCGGCTTGCCCAAGAAGCGGTCCCGGCGAAAACCCTGTTGGGGCTGTTTATCGACAAGGAAGAGATAGGCTCGGTGGGAAATACGGGCGCCCAATCCCGGATGCTTGAAAACAGCGTTGCCTATCTCTTGGCCAAGAGCAACGATTCCTATTCGGAAACGCTGCTCCGGCAATGCCTGGCCCGTTCAGCCATGCTCTCCGCCGATGTCAATCCCGCCTTTGACCCGAATTTTGATTCCCTTTATGACCGTAAGACCGCTTCCTATTTCGGCAAGGGCCTGGTCCTTACCAAATATACCGGAAGCGGCGGCAAGTCCGGCGGGAGCGACGCCAATGCCGAGTACTGCGCGAAGATACGGGACATCCTAAACCGGAACGCCGTTCCCTGGCAGTACGGCGACATGGGCAAGGTGGATAAGGGCGGGGGCGGCACGATAGCGAAATACGCGGCCAATCTGGGGATGGAGGTCTTGGACTGCGGGGTTCCAGTGCTTTCTATGCACTCCCCCTTTGAGGTGTTAAGCAAGATAGACCTGTATACCGCCTACCGGGGATACCTCGCCTTTTTCCGGGAAGGGTGATCTACAGCCGCCGTACCGCCCGGCAGAGGGTTTCCCGGCTTACCTCGGCCCAGATAGGCCGTCCGTGGGGGCACCGGGGGTCCGCAAGGCCGAGGACGGCGGCGGCCAGGTCAGCCGCGCCGGCATCATCCAGATAATCCCCATCCCGTATAGCCTGATGGCAGCTGAGGGTCGCGGCCCAGCGTTCCGCCATGGTATCCACCGTGTTTTTTAAGGAGAGGATCGCCTGGACGGTTTCCGCGTCTGAAAGCCTCCAGGCGGCGGGAAGGGCTTCGATACGCCAGGCCGCGCCGTCCTGGTGGATAACAATGCCAAGGTTCAGCATGGTTTCCCGGTTCAGGGTGAGAAATTGGTCTTCAGCCTCCCCTTGGGTTTCAAAGCGGATGGGGACCAGGAGTTCCTGTTTAGGTATGGGGGAGGCAAGCAAGCGGTCATAGAGGAGCCGCTCATGGGCGGCGTGCTGATCAATGATAAAGAGCCGGTCCCGCCATTCAACGAGGATGAAGAGTTTGAAGAGGCGGCCCGCTAACCGCAGCTCGCCGGACCGGGGCGCTCCGCCTGAGATGGGGCGCCCCGCCTCCTGGAGGGGGAGTTCTGGAAACGCCGGGTAGGAGGCGGTTTCCCGGACTTCCTCCGGCGCTTCCCTGGCCCAAAGGCTCTTCCGGGGCAGGGCGGCAAAGGCCGGGGGATGGTCCAGCAGCGCCTCCAGGGCAAGTTTGCCTTCTAATCCGCCGCCGGGCGTCTTAGGGCCGCCCGGCGGGGCGCTGTCCGCCCGGTCCGCAAAGCCGCTTTGGACATAGCGGCGGGCAAAGTCCCGCAGGGCGGCGGCGACGGCGTGGTGGACGGCGCCGGGGTCCCGGAAGCGGACCTCCCGTTTCGCGGGGTGGATGTTGAAATCCGCCAGGGCGGGATCGATGTCCACAAAGATCGCCCCCACCGGGTGGGTTCCATTGGGGAACCAGCCTTGCAGGCCGCATTCCAATGCCTTGAGCAGCGAATAATCTTGAATACGCCGTCCGTTGGCCATGATATACTGCTGCCGCCGGCCGGTTCTGAAGAGTTCCGGGCCTCCCACCACCAGGACTACCGATAAACCCGGTCCTTGAGCGGCGATTTCATGGATAAAGGCCCCTTCGTCTTTGCCCAACAGGGCTTGTACAAACCGGTCCTTAAAGGAAGCCGCCGGGGGGAGCAAGAGTTTGAGTTGCCCGTCTTGGAGCAAGCGGAAGCTGATGCGGGGAAACGCCAGCGCCTTATCAAGGCATGCCTGCCGGCATAGGCTTCCTTCGGCGGCTTCCCGCTTTAAAAATTGTTTCCGGGCCGGGATGGTATCAAAGAGGCCCAGGGCCCGGACGCTGCTTCCCTTAGCCCGGCTTGCCGGGCTAAGGGCCGGCCCGGCATTGCCCGGCTCGCTTGTTAAGAGCCATCCCCCCCGTCCGTTGACGCTGGTGAGTATCTCGATCCGGGAGACCGCCGCCGCCGCCGCCAGGGCCTCTCCCCGAAAACCCAGGGTTTCCATCCGCTCCAGGTCTTCCAGGGAACGTATCTTGCTGGTGGCGTGGGTCCGGCAACAGAGCTCCAGGTCCTCCTTCTCCATGCCCTCCCCGTCATCGCTTACTTCGGTCTTGCGGATGCCGCCGCCCTCAATGGCCGTCTCGATAGCCCTTCCCCCGGCGTCGATGGCGTTATCAAGCAATTCCCGGACCAAGGCCGCCGGACGGTCGATCACCTCCCCGGCGGCTATCTTCCGGGCTTCCTCCGGGGGAAGGAGGCGTATTTTTCCCGGCCTCGTTTGAATATCCATACCGGTTCCCTGCCCTATGTTCCGGTATCAAAGAGGCCCAATTCTGGTTTTTCATCAGCCTTGGCTTCGGGCCCGTTCAGCAGCGTTTCGATACGGCTTTCCACCTTTTCCAGGTCCTTCTCCAAAGAACGGGCCAGTTTGATCCCTTCCTCAAATGCCTTGAGGGCCTCTTCCAGGGGGAGTTCGGGTTTTCGTATCCGTTCCCCCAAAACTTCCAGCCGTTCCAGCCGTTCTTCAAAATTCTTCATGCTTCCTCCCGCGATGGTCCCCGGCGGCGTTTTCCCCCCCATGCCGGACCGATTGGGCCGCGGCGGTTATCGTTCCTTCCATTAATAGGATATGCAGGGGATCGCCCGCTTGGACATCCCCGGCATGGCGGAGCGCCCGTCCGGTTTTCCCATGGCTTACCACCGCGAAACCCCGTTCTAAAATCGCCTGGGGGCTTGCCGTTTCCAGGGTGGTATAGGCTATTTCCAAGCGCCTTCGGTATTCCCGGATACGTTCCCCCAGGGCGGTGAGGAGTTCTTCCTTGGCGTCGTCAAAGCGTACCAGCCGGGGCTGTAGGATAGTACGGAACCGGTATTCCAGATTCTCCAGATTAAAGGGTTTGATGAGCAGCCGGGCCCGGTCGAGGCGGGATATGACGGCCTCCCGCAGTTCCCGCCCTATGGCTTGCGCCGCGTCCCGAATCTCCCAGCGGCTTTCGCTTACCAGTTCCGCCGCCGCCGACGGGGTGGGCGCCCGGAGGTCCGCCGCGAAGTCCGAGAGGGCCCAATCGATTTCATGGCCCACCGCGCTTACCACCGGAATTGTTGATCCCGCTATGGCCCGGACCACCGCTTCCTCTGAAAAGGGGAGCAGGTCCTCCAGGGAACCGCCTCCCCGGCCCACGATAAGCGCGTCCGCCAAACACCACTGGTTGGCCTGCTCGATACGCCGGGCGATGATGGGCGCCGCTTCCGCGCCTTGCACCGGGGCGGGCAGGATGATAATCCGTATGCCCGCGGCCCGGCGCTGGAGTATATTCAGAATATCCCGGACCGCCGCGCCGGTGGGGGAGCTTACCACCCCCACTGTTTCGGGAAACCGGGGCAGGGGCTTTTTCCGGGCCTCGTCAAAAAGCCCCGCGGCGGCCAGTTGCTGTTTCCGTTTTTCCAACAGGGCGAGTATATCCCCCGCGCCCGCCTGTTCCATCTCTTCACAGATGATCTGGTAGGACCCCCGCTGGGCATAGACCGATACGCTTCCCCGGACTTGCAACAGCATCCCGTCCCGGGGCTCAAAGGTGAGAAACCGGAGCCGGTTCTTGAACATCACGGCGGAAATCGACGCGCCCGCGTCTTTCAGGGTAAAGTAGAGATGTCCGGTACTGGAGGGCCGGCAATTTGACAGTTCTCCTTCCAGAAGTATCCCTCGAAAGGCCCCCTCCAGGTTCAAGCGGATTAATTCGGTCAGCCGGGAAACTGAAAGTATGCGCCCCCCCTTCATAGGCCGAGTATAGCGGATTTTCCAGGGCGTGAGTAGGCCCATGGGTATGAAACCCAGGGCGAGCGCAAAACCAACAGGGTTTTGCGACAGGCTCTAATGGGTCCGCATTAGAAACAGACTAATTAGAGTCTGTCTATAAAGCAACCGGCTTTATGGACAGACTCTAATTAACGTGACTTGAAAGACTCATATTTGCGGGGTATACGCCGATACTGGGAAGGTATGAATACCCTCGCCGTTCTCTATGGGGGCAATTTAAGCGCCCCGGCTTTTGAACCCCTTTTTTCCCCTCCCCAGGGCCGGGGAACCGCTCCGGTAAACGCCTTGCGTCTAGCTTTGGAGCATGCCGCGGCCTTTCCCGGGGTACGGAACATACTCGTCCTGGTATCGGAGGGTTTTGAGGCGGCCCGGATTCCGCGTTCCATCGCGGCGGGGGATATTCCTATAACGCTCTCCGCGTCACCGGGGTGGACCAAAAAACAGCTGCTGGATGTTTTGGCCTCCCATGCCGGCGGGTATGATCTGATTTACTATGCCTGGGCCGATTGCCCCCTGTTGGACCCGGACCTGGCCGCCGCGCTGGTGGATCGGCATACCCGGTTTGCGGCGGAGTACACCTATGCGGATGGATGGCCCTATGGATTCGCCCCTGAACTCTTAGCCCCAAGCGCCCCCGGTCTTTTGGGGCGGATCATCGGCGGCGATGACGGTCCCGTAGGCCGGGACGCGCTCTTTTCGGTGCTCCAAAAGGATATCAACGCCTTTGATATTGAAGCCGAGATTGCTCCGGCGGACCTCCGTTCCCACCGCTTAACCCTGGCGGCGGATTCCAAGCGGAATCTGCTCCTCCTTACCCGGCTTACAGCGGCGGGGCTCCGCCGCGCCCAGGACGCGGAGCGGATCATCGGGGAACGGCCTGAGCTTTTGAGAACCCTGCCAAGTTTTTTCGCCATCCAAGCCGCTGTTCCCTGCCCCCAGCGGTGCGCCTACTGCCCCTACCCCGCGTTTGCTTCCGGCGCCCCGGAGTTTCTGGATACGGCGCGTTTTGAGGCCCTGCTGGATCAGATCGCGGCCTTTTCAGCGGACGGGGTTATCGATCTTTCCCTCTGGGGCGAACTTGCCCTGCATCCCCAAAAACTGGACCTTATCCGCATGGTCCTCGCCCGGAAGGAGCTGGCCCTGATCATAGAAAGTTCCGGCTTGGGCTGGAAGCCTGAGGAGCTTGAAACCCTGGCCGCGGTTGCGGCGGAACGGGGCCGCGCTTTGTCCGGGCCCTTGCTTGCCCCCCCGCTTTCTTGGATTGTATCCCTGGATACCGCGGACCCCGGGGAATACCAGGCCCTGCGGGGGGCCGGGTTTGCCGAAGCCCAAGAGACCGCCGGGCTGCTCCTGCGGCTTTTTCCAGGGGATACCTATGTCCAGGCGGTTCGGATGAAGGATCGGGAGGATGACATCGAGCGGTTCTACCGGCACTGGAAAGCGTCGGGGGCGTCTATCATTATTCAAAAATACGATGATTTTTGCGGCTTTTTACCCAAAAAGCAAGCCGCCGACCTTGCTCCGGTACAGCGCCGGCCCTGTTGGCACCTGATGCGGGATATGAACATCCTGATCAACGGCGATGTTCCCCTATGCCGGGAGTATACCGCCGCCCTGGGGTATGCGGGCAGTCCGGGGGATGGAAATTTAGCGGAAGGCCGGATACTGGGCAATGTTTTTCAGGAATCTCTGGAAACCATCTGGTCCCGGGGGGCGGGGCCGTACCAGGAGCATTGTTCCCAGGTCTATGCTGGAATCTGCGCGGACTGTGATGAATATTATACCTTCAATTTTTAATCATGTTTCTTTTGCCGCCGCCACGCCGACCTATACCGCGGTTGGGGGCGCCGAGCGGGCGGCCTTCACCGGGCTTTCCGCGGTTCTCTTGAACCGGGGCGGAAGGTATCCCCGGCGGACGCTGTTTCAGGAACTGGAGAAAATTGGGTTTGATTATATCATTTCTATAGAAGGCCCCCAGGAACGCTACGATTTGGAGGACCTTTCGGGCCGTTTTCCCTTTGTCCGCTTTATTTTACTGAAAGAGGCCGTTACCCTGGGGGAGCAGATCAATCTTGCGGTTTCCGAGCTAAACAGCCCCCTGTTTTTTGTCCTATGGAACGATATTCGGATACTCCATAACAGCGGCGCGGCCCGGATGGCGGAACGGCTCTTCTCTTCTAAGGAAGAACTAGCCCGGACTGAGCATGAAAGCCCGGTGAAGCGGCTTTGTACCGTGCCGGTGATTCAAAATTCCCGTTTTGAGACCCTGCCCACCCTGATTGCCCCGGCTATTTTTGAGCATACCGTTAAAAGCCTGTTCTTTATTCCCCAGCGGGAAGGCATGCCCTCCCTGTACCCCTTTGACGGAATGGGAATCTATGACCGGGATCGTTTTGTGCGCCTGGGCGGTTTTGACGCTTCCCTGAAAAGCATGCACTGGCAGTTTATGGACTTCGGATTCCGGGCCTTTCTTTGGGGCGAGGAGATCAGGTCCACCCAGCTCGTGCGCATATCCTACAACGGGGAGGTCCCGTTGAAGCAGAACGCCATTGATGAGAGCTACCGCCGTTTTTATCTGAAAAACCTTGCCCCGGTTTTTCGGGGGGATAGCTCGTATCTCCCGTGGCGCGGCTTTTTTAGGTATATGTTTCGGCTGAGGCGCTGTTTTCTCCAGGCCCTTGGGGAATACAAGGCGGGACGCCGGTGGATTAACCTAAACCGCTACCGGTTTCGCAATGACGCCCGGTCCTTGGCCGACCTTTGGGACCATGGGGAGATCGAATTTGCCGGCGAACAGGTCCTGGAGCCGGAAGTTCCGGCCCAAGCCCCAGACCCCGCCCCCTCCCCGCATCAGGAACAGGAGGAGCCGGGAAGTTTTGGAAGCCCCCAAAAGCAGGCAAAGCCATGACCGCGGTTATTGTCCAAGCCCGGCTGGATTCAAAGCGGCTGCCGGAAAAATCCCTCCTGCCCCTCCAGGGGAAACCCCTCATTTTCCGGGTCATGGAAGCCTTGAACCGGGTGGCCGGGGATATCCGGGTCTTGGCATGCCCGGAGGATTGCGCTGAAACCTTTCGCCCCCTTGCGGACGCGGCCCGGTTTGAGTTGGCCCCCGGTCCGAAAGAGCATGTGCTCCGCCGCTACTGCATGGCCATACGCCGGTATAAGCCGGACCGGGTTATCCGGGCCACCGGAGATAATCCCTTTGTGTTTGCCGACGCCGCCTGCGCCATCAACCGGGAAGCGGAATCCCTAGGCGCGGACTATGCCGGATACGGCGGTATGCCCTGCGGCGCCGGGGTGGAATCCATCCAAAGCGAAGCCCTGCTGCGGGCGGAGCGTGAGGCGGAGCGGGAGGCGGAACGGGAGCATGTGTGCCCCTACCTCTATGCCCATCCTGAACGGTTTCTCCTCCACCGGCCCTTGGCCCCCCCGGTATGGCGGGGGCTTTCCCTGCGGATCACCGTGGATACTCCAGCGGATTTTGCCCAGGCAGAACAGCTCTACCGCGCGCTTTCCGAAACCGCGCCGGGGGATGCGCGGTACTACGGGGAGGTCATTATCCGGGCCCGCCGCGCTCTTGCGGGCCCCCTGGGGCAAGGCCGGGACCCCCGGGACCCCCGCCCATGAAGCCGGGGCCCATCCTAGTGATCCCCGGTTTTGGCGAAGGGCTGGGCGGGGGGCATTTGGCCCGTTCCGGCGCCCTGGTCCGGGAGCTCCGATCCCTGGGGCGGAACGCCTTCCTGTTTATTCCCCGCCGGGGGCATTGTGTTAACCGGGAGGATGTTCTAGCGGTTATTCAGAACGTCAAAAGTTTTTGGATTATCGCCAACGCGGAAAAGTTGCGGGAACATTCCTGGGAATGGATCATCCTGGATCAGTTCCGTACCACCAGGGAGGAATATGAGCGGTGGTCCTCCCTCGGCCCCCTCATCGGGATCGATGAGGGCGGTCCGGTCCGGGATCGCTTTGATTTTCTGCTGGACCTGCTGCCGCTTCTGCCTGAGATGCCTCCCCCCAACCGCGTTGACCCTTGCCTGTTCCCCCTGCCGAAAAACCGCCGGCCCTTTCAGGGGTCCGGGGAATATGCCGGGAAGGGGGCTGAAACCGGGCGGCCCCTGAAGTTCCTGGTGAGCTTCGGCGCCGAAGACCCCGCGGGGCTTACGCTGCCGGTTTCGCTGGCCTTGGCGCGCCTTGGGACCGGGGCGCGGGAGGGAAGGGCGCCGCATGAGGTCCCCGCTCCTCTTTCCGTGGAGGTAACCGCCGTATTGGGTTCCCTCTATAACTGTTGTAAACCCCCTGCCCCCTGTTATGGCTTGGAAGCCCTGGGGGATCACCGGGCCCTATTGGAAGGCGCCGGGGTCCGGGTGTTACGGCATGTACCGGATCTCAAGGAACGCCTGGCGGAGTATGATCTGATCATAACCCATTTCGGGCTTACAGCCTTTGAAGCGCTCCACGCGGGGGTTCCAGTATTCCTGCTGTCTCCCAGCGCGTACCATGAACAATTAGCCCGGCACGGGGGGTTTAGCTCCGGGGGGGTAGGCCGTAAGGGGGTCGAAAAGCTGCGGAAACTGCTCTGCCGGGACAGCGGACCGGGGAACCCCCCGTATCCCTGGCTGCAAAGCCTGCAAACCCTCTGCGGGCGCCTTGCCCGGAAATACGGGCTGGATCAACCGCCGGATCATACGATTGGGTCCCTGATCCATCAGTTTATTTCCCTGGTTCCGGGTTTTTGCCCGGTCTGCGGAAATGCGGAGCGGACCCGTCATCCGGTTTTTGCCCGGTATCCAGAAAAAACCTACCGCCGCTGCCATGCCTGCGGCATGGTGTATATGCTCCGCCTTACCGAGCCCCCTATCGAATATGGGACGGACTATTTTTTTGACGCCTACCGGAAGCAGTACGGGAAGACCTATCTGGAGGATTTTCCGGCCCTCAAGCAGGCCGGCAAGGTCAGGCTGCGGCGTATACGCCGTTTGCTCCGCGCGGAAACCGGGGAACCAAAGACCCGGAACCTCCTGGATATTGGCTGCGCCTACGGCCCCTTTCTGGCCGCCGCCGCGGAGGGAGGGTTTTCCCCCTTGGGCATAGATCCCGCAGAGGACGCGATCCACTATGTTACGAAAAAATTGAAGATTCCCGCCGTTTCTGGTTTTTATCCCAACCTTACCCATAAGGAGACGCGCCGGGAAGCCCATTTTGACGCGGTTACCCTCTGGTATGTGCTGGAGCATTTTATGCGGCCCCAGGAGGTCCTGCGGGAAATCCACCGGATACTAAAGCCGGGAGGGGTTTTAGCCCTTTCCACCCCCTCATTTTCCGGCATTTCAAGCCGGAAATCTTCGCTGCGTTTTCTGGAAAAGAGCCCCGGCGATCACTGGACGGTTTGGGACCCCCGGTGTTTGGGGAAATTGCTGAACCGGTTCGGCTTTGAGATCAAGCGCATCGTGGTAACCGGCCACCACCCTGAACGGTTTCCGCTTATCGGCCCCTATCTCGCCAAAAACAAGGGGCTGATCTACCGGCTTATCTATGAAATAAGCCGATTATTAAAATGGGGGGATACCTTTGAGGCCTATGCGATAAAAAAAACCGGAACCTAATGTTTTCACACAGGGAGTGTACAAAAGTGGCAAAGGAATGCCAGAAGCAGTTGATTATTCTCGGCGCCGGGATTATGCAGGGGCCTGTTATCATGATTGCCAAGGAAATGGGGCTGGAGGCCGTCGCGGTTGACGGGAACCCCCATGCGCCTTGCGCTTCCCTCGCGGATCGCTTTGAGCCGGTTGATTTAAAGGATAAGGAAGGCATAGAAGCCCTCGGACGGTCCCTCCAGAAAACCGGAACCTTGGGGGGAATCATGACCGCCGGGACTGATTTCTCCGCCACCGCCGCGTGGGTCGCGGAAAAGCTCGGACTGCCGGGCGTTCCCTATGAAGCGGCCCTGAATGCCTCTGATAAGGGGCGGATGCGCCGTTGTTTTCAGCAAGCGGGCCTTCCTTCCCCGGAATTTCTCATCCTTCCGGCGGAGGGGCATGACCAGGAGCTTCCCATACCCTTTGGGTACCCCGCGGTGGTAAAACCGGTGGACAACATGGGGGGCCGGGGGTGCCGCAGCGTTGATTCCCCGGAGGATCTCGAACAGGCGCTTCCCGATGTCCTGCGGTTTTCCCGGTCCCGCCGGGCCATACTGGAAGCCTATATGGACGGCCCGGAATTCTCGATAGACGCCCTGATCTTCAAGGGCCGGACAGCCATCTGCGGCCTTGCGGACCGGCATATTTTTTTCCCTCCCTATTTTATTGAGATGGGGCATACCATGCCCGCCAATCTCAGGCCGGAACAGATTGAATCCCTGATCCATACCTTTATCCAGGGCATACGGGCCTTAGGTTTATTGGAGGAGCATTGCTGCGGCGCGGCGAAGGGGGACCTCAAACTGACGTCCCGGGGCCCCATGATTGGGGAGATTGCCGCCCGGCTTTCCGGCGGGTATATGTCCGGCTGGACCTACCCCTATGCCGCCGGGGTGGAACCCATCCGGGGGGCTATTGCCGCGGCCTTGGGAACGCCCCCTCCAGGGCTTACCCCGGTCCGGGCTTGGACCTGCGCGGAACGGGCTTTTATTTCCATCCCAGGAACCGTTAGAACGGTACAGGGCGCGCAAGCCGCTAAGGCCATGCCCTATGTTAAAGATGTTTTTTTACGGGTTAAGGCGGGGGATACGGTCCGGTTCCCGGAGAACAATGTGGCCAAATGCGGGAATATTATTGCCGCGGCGCCACTCCGTGAAACGGCGCTTGCGGCGGCGGAAGCCGCGGCCCGGAGGGTCCTTATCCGCTTGGAAGCGCCGGACCGCGAAACCCAAACCTTCTTGAACACTGACGGCCCGGGGGCTTCCGCTTATCCGCCGGACGCCTTTGCCTGGCCCGGTTCAGCGGCGTCCCTTGCGGAGCTGCCCCGGTCGGATATGCGCGGTTTAGGCGTCCGCGCCCCTTCCCTTATCCCCTTTCCCGCCTTTACCGGATTAGGGTTGCGGGATTATACGGGGAGGACGGCGGAAGAAACCCTTGAAGCGGTCCGCGGCATGGTTATGCTGCCCTTGGCGGAGCTGCCCGGTGCTCCGCCGCCCTTTCTAGGCCGGGAATTTTGGGCCGCCCTTATCCGGGGAGGATACCAGGGAGCCGCGTATATCCTCGATTGCTACCAGGGTTAACCTAGGCCGTTCTTATGAAGCGTTTACCTGCCCGTCAAGGGAATTGCCGCCCCATTCGCGGGCAATCCCCGCGCATCCTGTTTTTCTGCTTCTTGGTATTGATGGAACTTTTGGGCTGGACAAGCTCCTCCGCCTGGGGGAAAGATTTATCCCTCGATGAGGCCCTGGGGCGGCTTGAGGGGTTTCAGGGGGGATCCATAAAAAACGGTACCCTGGAACTCCAGTGGGACCCTCTTTTTCGCTCAGGAGTCGTCTCCATAGCAGGCCATCGGGTGGTTTTTAATACCGCGGCCCCGGGGTCTCTGGGTTTAGCCCTCCTGGATTCCCGGAGCGTCATCCCGGTTCCCGCTCCCTTTGTTGAGCGCGGGCAGCTCTATTTTCCAGAAACCTTTATTGCTACTATTAAATGGGCCTTGGACAATTCTATTCAGAATGATCGTTTCCGGTTTCGCATCGCCGCCATTATCGTGGACCCCGGCCACGGGGGGAAGGATGTGGGGGCGGTCGGCGTCCATACTGTGGATGGAAAACCCCTGCGGGTAATGGAAAAGGATGTTACCCTCAAGGTGTCCAAACTCCTCCATGCCCAGCTTTCGGCGGCCTATCCTGATAAACGGGTCATGCTTACCCGTGACCGGGACGCCTATCCCAGTCTGGAAGACCGGGTGCTCATCGCCAACTCCGTACCCCTCAAGGAAAATGAAGCCATAGTCTTCATATCGATCCACGCAAACGCTTCCTTTAATAAGACGGCCCGGGGCTATGAGGTCTGGTATTTGAGCCCTGATTACCGCAGAAACGTGATCGATAAGGAAAAATACGCCGATTCCGCGGAGATTATCCCAATATTGAACGCCATGCTGGAGGAGGAGTTTACCACCGAGAGCATCATGATAGCCACGGCTATCTCGGAACGGATCAAGGAATCCCTGGGCAAGACCATCCCCTTCCGGGGGATTAAGGCGGAGGAATGGTTTGTGGTACGGAACGCCCGGATGCCCTCGGTGCTGGTGGAATTGGGCTTTGTTACCAATGAGGAGGACGCCCTCCTTATGACCAACGACGCCTACTTGAAGAAACTTTCAGATGCGATATATAAGGGAATAGCGGATTTTATTACCACCTTTGAAGGGTTCGGAGGGTTTACGGCATTTCAATGAGACCGGCTGCTCAATCAAACCGCAAGAAGTTTTATCAGGTTATTTTAGGGGGTTCTCTTTGGCGGTTCGCCCTGCTCTGCCTCCTCGGATTGTTTGCCTACCGGGATTATGCCGGTTCCGCGCATATACGGCGGACCTTTGTTTTTTACGCCCGGTCCTCCGGCAGGCCCGTACTGGAAGAACGGATGCTGTACCGGTCCGGTTCGCCTGAACTCGATATAAGCCGGTATATACAGGAAGCCCTTCTGGGACCGGCGGTCCCCGAGACGGCGCCCCTGTTCCCGCGGGAGACCCGGCTCAACGCCTTGATTTTTCAGGAAGGGGCCGTCTACGCGGATTTTTCAGCGGACGCGGCCCTGCCGCCGCATGAGGGCGGGGATGCCCTCCAAAATTTTGCCTCCCTTAACCGGGGCATCCGGCGGAATTTTCCCTTTGTGGAGGATGTCCGGTTTTTTATATCCGGCCGTGAGGCGTACCGCGATAAATTCACGAAAAATTTTTTAGAGAATACCGCGAAAGCCTTTAAAAGCGCCTGGACAGGCGGTTGACAAATTATAAATAACCCGTATAATTCTAAATAGCTAGATTTTACGCATATCGTATTTTAGAAAGGAGCTGTGAATGAGACGGATTGTCATTCTTGTCGCCATTACGCTGTTTGCCGTTGGATCGGTGTTTGCTGAGGAAGCGGTTCTTATCGACTTCTCCAAATTAGCGGCCGATATTGTTACCGACGACAACGACGTACCTACTCAAAACCGCGCTACGGCCATGGATTTTTCTAATGTGGCCGGCGGCAGTTTCACCGACGAACAAAAAGCGGTGATGAAGACCTCTTTAGCCATTGCTAACTGGGATGTGCAGCTTAGTTCTTCCTCTCGTACCATTACGAATGAAGTTCTGAGCTATACCCGGGAAGCCCCCTCCAAACAGTGGGAAAAAGTAATGGGCGTCCGGATCCGCTTTCCGGTGGAATCCTTTAATGCTTCCGCCCGGATAAAGCCGCCCTTTGAAATTCCGGCGTATGAACCCCAGGCGGAAGTCGGCGATGATGGCGCCATTACCCCTTCGGAAGACTCCGACGGCATTACCAACCCCAGCCGCTTTGAAGACGGCTTCGGGGTTCTAAAGAACGTGGGAACCATTAAAGCGGTAGCGGTAAACGCCTACGGCCTCAATTTCCCCCATGCTCTTTCCGCTGTTCTCATCGACAACCAGGGTAATGAAAAGATCGTGTTTATGGGGTATTTGAACTACGACGGCTGGGGGCAGCTGGTCTGGAATAATCCCGCGTATATTTCCGAAGTCCGGAACCGGGAATTGCGGCTGTATCCCATATATCCCGATTCCACTCCCTTCGTGAAGTTTGGCGGATTTTTAATCCAGCGGGATGCCGGGAGCAACGGCGGGGATTTTATCGGCTATTTCAAGGATGTCAAGATCATCTATGATAAGGCGGTGCTTGATACCGAACGGGATATTGAAGATGAAAGCCTCTGGAATATTATTAAGGATAAGGAGACCGCAAAGAAGAACTTTGAAATGACCAGGTTCGGTCATAACCAGGTGCTCCGGTATCTTGATAGCCAGAAACAGGCCAAAGAGACTGGTTTTACCCCTACTCCCGCAAATGAGGAGTAGCAGTCCGACAAAAGGATTTGAGTAGGTTTTAGCCGGCAAAGCTGTCTGGAAAAGACGAAGGTTTTTTCCAGACAGCTTTTTTATAAGGCGGGCGGATCTATTCAAAAGGATATCCATGCAGGAAGATACTACCGTATTTCCCGATCAAAAGAAACTTCAAAAAGAATTTGAAGAGTATTCTGCCATCCGGTCTATGATAACCAGGGACCTGGAATGTCAGATAGAGGGGTTCCTCAAGGCGCTTCCCTCCCATCCATCGGTAAAAGCCCGTTCAAAGGATTTTCCCAGTTATTTTAGAAAATACCTTCGTATTTTGCGGAACGAATTGGGAGAAGGAAAATCTTCGGTTATTTCGGACCTCATCGGCATACGGATTGTTTGCCCCTTTCTTGAAGACCTAGCCCTGGTTGAGCATGAAATAAAAAAACATTACCAGGTATGTGAAGAGGAAAAGAAGGGGTCTAATCAAACCTTTAAGGAATTTGGCTATCAATCTATCCATCTCTTGATACAAATTCCCCCGGATATTCTAACATGCCGGGGAGTAATTGATTGCCCGGTAGCGGAGATTCAAATCCGCACCATTCTACAGGACGCTTGGGCGGAGGTGGAACACGAATTGGTGTATAAAGCCGAGTTCACCCCCCTGGATAATACGAAGAAGCGGAAACTGGCGGCGGTTAATGCCAGTCTGGTCTTGGCGGATGATATTTTTCAGGAAGTGCGGGACCTTCAGCGGCAGCTTCAAGGCGAAATTGATAAAAGGCGGGAGTCCTTTTATCAAAAGGTTGAAGAATCCATGGACGCCCTGGTATTTGAAACTGAAAAACCGGCGGTTGAAATCCCTAAGCCCTACGCTATTGCGGCGGGTATATGCGGCTCGGTGGATGATTTTTTGTTCCGCGCCCTCAATGCCCATAATCAGAATCAGTTTTCCGAAGCTATTGCCTATTACAGCCGGATTCTTGAGATGAATCTGGATACAAAAATCAATGCCGTGGTGTATAAACACCGGGGAATGGCCTATTTTACCCAATCGAAATACCAGGACGCGATTAATGATTTTACCCGGTCCTTGGCGCTGGAGCCTAATTCGTATAAAACCACCTATTACCGGGGCATCATTAAGGCGGTTATGGAAAATTATCCCGAAGCAATTGACGATTTTACCCAGTCCCTGGCAATAAACCCCTATCAGCCCTATTGCCGGTACCGCCGGGGGCTTGCCTATTTTCACCTGGAGGACTTTTCCCAAGCCTTGGCGGATTGTGAAGCGGCCCTGGCGTTGGAGCCCTCTATTGAACCGGTGCGGAAATTCAAGGCCGTTATTTTGCATAAACTCAAAATGTAGCGGCCTTTCCGCTTCGCGCCCTTGCGAGCCTATTGACAAAAAATTATGCTTATGTATAGACTAGAAAGAGGTACTGGTCTCCTTCGTCTAGCGGTTAGGACATCGGGTTTTCATCCCGACAACGGGGGTTCGACTCCCCCAGGAGACGTAACAAAAAGCGCGCCCCGGCGCGTTTTTTATTCGCGCCGGGCGAATGTCCTGGTATCACCATAATACCCCGTCCTTTAGGGCGGGGTTGTTGATTTTAGCGCTTTGGGACGATAAAAAAGCCGGCGGGTTTGCCGGGCAAGGAGAACAGTATGGTTATAAAAAGAAGGGAAATGCAGGTTGAACAGCGGGAAAAAATGAGAGGCGGGGAGGGGATTGTACGTTTTACCCACTTTGTGGCGGAAAAATCCCAGAAAAATACCCGTTTAGCCGCCGAGGTAGAACTGCCCCCAGGAGCTTCCATTGGAAGTCATGCCCATGATACGGAAACAGAGTATTTTATTTTTCTTGAGGGGGCCGGCATGGCAAATGATAACGGCGTCGAGGTTCCGGTTCAAAAGGGGGATGTGATGATTACCGGAAACGGCGCGTTCCATAGCCTCAAGAATACCGGCCCGGTCCCCCTTATTTTCAACGCTATTATCGTGACCCACTAGCGCGATGTGCGGGATAGTCGGTTATATCGGGGCTGAGGAAGCCGCGCCGGTTCTCCTGAACGGGCTTAAAAGGCTGGAATACCGGGGGTATGATTCCGCGGGAATCGCGGTGTTAGGCAAGACGGGCCTACAGGTCCGTAAGGCCAAGGGGATTCTCAAAAATTTGGAAGATAAAATTACCCCGGAAATAAACAGCGCCCTGTTAACCGGCGCTATGGGCATTGGGCATACCCGGTGGGCAACCCACGGGGGGCCGTCGGATGTCAATTCCCATCCCCAAACAGATGTTTCGGGCAAGATCGCCGTGGTGCATAATGGGATTATTGAGAATTACGGGAAGTTAAAGCGCCAGCTTGAAGGCCGGGGAGCGGAATTCCGAAGCGAAACGGATACCGAAGTTATCGCCCATCTCATTGATTGCTATTATAAGGGCGATCTTGTACAAGCGCTCATCGAGGCCCTGAAACGCATGGAAGGTTCCTATGCCCTGGGGATTATCCATGAGGATGAACCGGATCGGATTATCGCGGTCCGTAAGGAAAGCCCCCTGATTATCGGCGTGGGAAAAGGGGAAAACCTCATCGCGTCGGATGTGCCGGCGATTTTAGAATATACCCGGGAGGTGTATTACCTGGATGACAGGGAAATCGCGGCGGTATACCGGGACCGGGTGGAATTTTACGACGCGGAGGGGCAGGGCCGGGAAAAGGAACTCGCCCATGTGAGTTGGGATGCCGCCGCCGCGGAAAAGGGCGGGTATGAACACTTCATGCTGAAGGAGATATATGAACAACCCAAGGCGCTCACCGATACCCTCCGGGCCCGGATTAAAACCTATGCGGTTAAGTCCATCAATCTGGAAGAAATCGGGTTTGATGAGACCTGGGCCGAGGCGCGGCGGGTTGTTATAACCGCCTGCGGCACCGCGTGGCACGCGGGGGTAATCGGCAAATACGCCTTTGAGCATTTCGCCCGTATTCCCGCCGATGCGGAGATCGCCTCCGAATACCGGTATCGGAACCCGGTTTTCAATCCCAAGGATATTTTCATTATTATCAGTCAGTCTGGCGAAACCGCGGATACCCTCGCGGCGATGCGTATGGCCCGGAAAAGCGGCGCCCGGATCATTGCGATAAGTAATGCGGTTGGTTCTACCCTTGCCCGGGAAGCGGACCTGGTCATGTATACCTGGGCGGGCCCGGAAATCGCCGTGGCTTCCACTAAGGCGTTTACAACCCAGCTTATGTGCGTCTACCTGATTGCCCTCCAATTCGGCGCGTTGCGGGGGCTTATCAAGGCGGAAGAACTCGCCCGGTATATCCATGAATTGGAACAGTTGGGTTCCCATACGAAGCGGATACTTGCCAGCCGGGAGGCGGTCCAGCGTTTTGCCGCCCTGCAATTCAATAAAACCAAGGTCTTTTTTATGGGCCGCCTCTTTGATTACGCGGTGAGTTTGGAAAGCGCCTTAAAATTAAAGGAAGTCAGCTATACCCATTCGGAAGCCTTCGCCGCCGGGGAATTGAAGCACGGCCCCATCGCGTTGGTAGATTCGGCAACCCTGGTTATTGCCATTTGTACCCAAACCGCGCTGTTTGATAAAATGGAGTCCAATATCAAGGAGGTGAAAGCCCGGGGCGCCGCTACAGCGGTGATCACCTTTGAGGATACGGCCTATTTTGACGATACGGCGGATACGATTTTCCGCATCCCCCGGACAGCGGATTGTTTAAGCCCCATACTTTCGATAATCCCCTGCCAGCTCTACGCCTATTATTGTTCGGTGCAGCGGGGGCTTGATCCGGATAAGCCCAGAAACCTGGCGAAGTCAGTTACGGTTGAATAACCGGTGAATAACCGGAGCCGGATAACAGCTATAGCCGTTTTATTTAAAAAAACTAGGCATAATTGTATAACTTGTTATATTTTAGAGGGTTGTAACATAGGTACTTATGGCATCTCTAAAAACTTCAGTTTTTCGAGATGAACTACTTAAAAATGCGTGTTTTGCGGCCCCAGGGCGAGAAACCGCAAGGGAACCTCTGAAAACAACCGGTTTTTAGAGATTCCCATAGGTCTTTTTGGGTGGATTGACCATAACAAGTAACAGAACGGCGAGAAGAAGCGGGCGGGGCGTTCTCTGTCCGCTGTTCCTTGTTCTCTTGCGCGGCTTTGGTTGCAAAAAAATGTGATAATCTGGATAATGAAAATTGCGGGGGGCGGCGGATGATCGATATACGAAGCGATACGGTTACTGGACCAACCGAAGGGATGCGGAAGGCCATGGCCGGCGCGGCGGTGGGGGATGATGGGTATGGGGAGGACCCCACCGTAAATACCTTGGAAGCCCTGGGCGCGGAAATAACCGGGAAAGAGGCCGCCCTGTTTGTTCCATCGGGAACCTTTGGGAATCAATTGGCCCTGTTTACCTGGTGCAAGCGGGGGTCTGAGGTTGTCCTGGGGGAAGAGTGCCATATTATGCGGCATGAAGCGGGAGCTACGGCGGTCATCGCGGGGGCGCAAACCCGGCCTATTGGGGCGCCCGGCGGTGTTTTGCCGGTTTCTGCCCTGGCGGAACGGCTGCGGCGGCGGGACCTCCACGGGCCGGGAACCTCCCTCATCTGTCTGGAGAACGCCCACTCCCTGGGGCGGGCCGTGCCATTGGCGGCCCTAGAACCGGTTCGCCGGATAGCGCGGGAGTGGGATATACCTCTGCATCTGGACGGGGCGCGGATATTCAACGCCGCGGCGGCTTTACACGTTGAGGCGGCTCAGATTGCGGCCCATGCGGATTCGGTTATGTTCTGCCTTTCAAAGGGGCTCTGCGCGCCAGCGGGTTCGCTCCTGGCGGGGCCAAAGGACTTTATCCAGGAAGCCCGGATGCGGCGGAAACTCCTGGGCGGCGGGATGCGGCAGGCGGGAATTCTTGCCGCGGCGGGTATCATTGCCCTGAAGGACTTTCCCAACCGGCTTGTTGAGGATCACCGGCGGGCCCGGTATATCGCGGGACACCTGGCGGCCATTCCCGGCGTTGTTATAACTCCCGAAGAACAGAATATTAATATGGTATTTTTTTCGTATCCTCCCGCTCAGGACCAGGCCGCCGCCCAGAAGATACAGGAAGTATTCGCCCAAAACAGCATCCGCATCAATGCGCCCCAGGATGGGCGCTACCGCTTTGTTACCCATTATTGGATTGGGGATCGGGAGGCCGGCCTAGTGGTAAAGGCCGCCCAGGAAGCCTTTGCCCCATGAAAGCCTTTTTAGAAAACCGCCGGGAACGCATTTATGACTGGATGGCGCGGGAGGGGATTGCCCTGGTTATGTTTGAGGATACCGAGGGCCGCCGGGACAGCGCGGTACGATGGCTCACCGGTCATCCCTCAGACGCGCTGCTCTTTCTTGCGGTAAGCAGACAAGCCGTACTCGTCCCGTGGGATATTAATATGGCCCGTGTTTATGGGGACGCGGATATTATCGTACCCTATGGAGAGTTTGATCGCAAGCCGGCCAATGCGCTCCGCTTGGCCGGAGAGTATCTGAAAATACCCTTTGGCGCCCGGGTGGAGCTGCCTTTAAATACCTCCTATACTGCTTTTCTCAAATACATTGAAGAAATTCCCGACTACGACCTGCTCTGCCGGAATGAGGGGGTCCATGAAACGGTTCAGGATATGCGGGCAATCAAGGATGCGGAAGAGATACGCCTCTATCGTATCGTTTCAGCGTTTACCAATGAGATCATCGATCTCCTGGAAGAGCAGATACGGGGGGAGAAGCTGAAAACCGAAACCGATGTGGCCCTGTTTATTGAAGCCGAGAGCCGGAAACGGGACTGCGAAGGCATGGGCTTTGAAACCATCGCGGCGGGTCCGGCGAGAAGTTTCGGCATCCACGCCTTTCCTTCCTATACCGGCGGGGCCTTTGCCGTCCGGGGGCTTTCGGTGTTGGATTTTGGCCTAAAATACCAGGGGTACACCACCGATGTATCCCTCACCTTTGTCCGCCCGCCCCTTTCAAAAAGCCAGGAAAAACTGATCGGCCTGATTGAAAAGGCCTATAAACTTGCCTTGGCCATGATAGACGGCGGCGATGGCGTCCGGGACATAGCCCTTGCGGTGGACGCGCTCTTTGGGAAATCCAAAAGGAGTATGCCCCATGCCCTGGGCCACGGCATCGGGCTTGAACCCCATGAGGCCCCGTTTCTCCGCAACCGCTCGGATACCAGCCTCCGGCTACAGCCGGGTATGATCTTCACCCTGGAACCGGGGCTCTACGATCCCCTCCACGGCGGGTGCCGTTTGGAAAACGATATCCTTATTACCGATACGGGGAAGGAAGTGCTGACCGGGGCGCGGATTATCCGCCTTTAGGGAAGCGCTGATTGCGAACCTTCGGTTCGATACGGCATTATCAAAAGGGTCCGCAGGCCTTGGTTAAAAAGCCCGGTTTAATCGGCGGTTCCCTAGGACAACGGGGGCTCTGCCCCCGTAACGCCCCCGCCGGGGGGCCGAAAGGCCCCCCGGTCCCCCCTTAAGTTGTTGACAGCGGGGAAGGCTTCCCGCCCCGCTCCTTCTTGTCTTGAAACGGGGAAACATACTACTATCCCTATAGGTTATACGGCTGAAAAAAGCCCAAAGGAGTACATACATGGCAAAGATTCCGGTAGGCGTCCTTGGCGCGACCGGTATGGTGGGGCAGCAGTACATCGCCCTCCTGTCGGATCACCCCTGGTTTGAAACACGGTACGTTGCGGCGTCCCCCCGAAGCGCGGGGAAGAAATATGCCTGCGCCAGCGCCGGACGGTGGCATCTTCCCCAAACCTACAGCCCGCCGGTGGGGGAACTGGTACTGGAGGATGCCAACGATGTGTCCAAAGCATTGGACGCGGCAAAACGGGGGGACTGCGCGTTTGTATTTTCCGCCTTGGAAATGGGGAAGGAGGAAACCGCGCGGCTGGAGCTTGCCTACGCCGCCGCGGGCATACCGGTGGTATCCAACGCCTCGGCCCACCGGTGGACCGAAGACGTTCCTATGCTCATCGCCGAAATAAACCCGCAGCATACGGATGTTATCCCAATACAGCGGAAAAACCGGGGATGGGACAAGGGCTTTATCGCGGTAAAGCCGAATTGTTCTATCCAGAGCTATATGATCCCCCTATACGCACTGCTCAAGGCCGGCTATACCATAGACCGGATCATCGTAAGCACCCTCCAGGCCGTCTCCGGCGCGGGGTATCCCGGCGTGCCAAGCCTCAATGTGATCGACAACGTGGTGCCCTACATCGGCGGGGAGGAAGAGAAAACCGAGCGGGAACCCCTCAAGATACTGGGCGCCCTCCGGGACCGGGGCATTGAAGCGGCTAGCGCGCCCCGGATCAGCGCCCATTGCAACCGGGTCCCGGTGATAAACGGCCACACCGCCTGCGTCAGCATGGAATTCGGCGGGAAAAAGCCTTCTATCGAAGAGATCAAGCATATCTGGGCGTCCTTTACCGGGGCGCCCCAGGAACTGGACCTGCCCACGGCCCCCCGGCGGCCCATTCATATCCGCGGCGAGGAAGACCGGCCCCAGCCCCGGAAAGACCGGGACGCGGACAAGGGCATGGCGGTTACGGTTGGCCGGCTCCGGCCCTGCCAGGTCTTCGACATCCGTTTTGCCGCCCTGTCCCACAACACCATCCGGGGGGCCGCCGGCGGGGGGATACTCAACGCGGAGCTTCTCAAGGCAAAAGGATTTTTAGACTGATGAACGGTAAACGCTTTCCCCTCAGCCGGGAGCAATTGGAGGCCCTCAGCCGGCGTTTCCCCACCCCCTTTTATCTCTACGATGAAGAGGGCATACGGGAAAACGCCCGGCGGATACTGCGGGCCTTTGCGTGTTTTCCTTCCTATAAAGAGCATTTTGCCGTAAAGGCCCTGCCCAATCCCTTTATCCTGAAAATTCTGGCCGCCGAAGGCTTCGGCGCGGACTGTTCCAGTTACCCGGAGCTGCTCCTGGCGGACATGGCGGGCATACAGGGCGAGGACCTTATGTTCACCTCCAATGAGACCCCGGCGCTGGAATACCAAAAGGCCCGGTCCCTGGGGGCCGTCGTCAACCTGGATGATTTCACCCATATTGATTATCTGGAAAAACAGGCCGGTATTCCTAAACTCATCTCCTGCCGCTATAACCCCGGCCCCCTCAAGGGGGGAAACGCCATTATCGGCAAACCCGAGGAGGCGAAGTACGGCTTTACCCGGGAGCAGCTTTTCCAGGGCTATGCGCTCCTGCGGGATAAGGGGGCTGAACGCTTCGCCCTGCACACCATGGTCGCCTCCAATGAGCTGCGGGAGGAATACCACATCGAAACCGCCCGCATCCTCTTTGTCTTGGCGGCGGAGATCAAGGAGAAGCTCGGCATTACTCTGGAGTTCATCAATACCGGCGGCGGGGTGGGGATTCCCTACCGGCCCGGTGAAGCGGCGGTGGACTACGCCTCCCTCGCGGCGGGGATCAGGCATGCCTACGACGCCATACTCCAGCCTGCGGGCCTGGGAAACCTGGGGCTCCGCACCGAGTGGGGCCGGACCGTTACCGGACCCTACGGCTGGCTGGTATGCCGGGCCGTCCACCGGAAACGCATCTACCGGGAATACATCGGTCTGGACGCTTGTATGGCGGACCTCATGCGCCCCGGACTGTACGGCGCATACCACCATATCACGATCCCCGGGAAGGAAGATGACCCGGCAACGGAAACCTGCGATGTGGCGGGAAGCCTCTGCGAGAACAACGATAAGTTTGCCATCCAACGGAAGCTCCCGAAAATCGCGGTTGCCGCCGAGGGCGGCACAGGCGATTTTGTTGTTATCCACGACGTCGGCGCCCATGGGCGGGCCATGGGCTTTAATTACAATGGGAAACTTCGCTGCGGAGAGCTGCTCCTGCGGCCCGGCGGTTCGGTTATCCAAATCCGCCGGCCTGAAACCCCGGAGGATTATTTTGCCACCCTTGAACAGGAAACCTTCAAGGATTTCTTGCCCTAATGCGGCGGTGATTGCGGACCGGAGGCCCAGTGTCCATTTAATCAGCGTGCCCTAGGGAACCGCTGATTAAATGGACGCTAATCAGCGTTTCCCTATTATTTCTTCCGTTTTCCTATGGAAAACTGCGAAAAATCACACTAAAGTAGCGCTGAATAATTCTCGATTGAATTATTCAGCGCTACCCTAGCGCGGCGGGTAGTTCCTAATGGCCGCGCTTGCCGCAGGGAGTTGGAGCCTTAACGGCCCCGGCGGCGGCCTTGCGGGGCAGGGCCCATCCATGATGCAAGGGCGGGACGCTCTTGCGCGTTATTTCAACATAAGCGGACCCAGGTCCGAAGGGAAGGAGCTATGCTACCACGGAATCCCTGCCTTGCCAACATCAAGGCGGGGTATCTTTTCCCGGAAATCGCCCGGCGGCGGCGGGCATTTACGGCGGCCCACGGCGATGACGGGAAGCCGGAGAACCGCGTCATCAGTTTGGGGGTAGGAAACACCACGGAACCCGTACTTCCCCATATCAATCAGGGCCTCATCAACGGCGCCCGGCGGCTCGGTACGCCGGAGGGCTACCAGGGGTATTCGGATGAGGGGTTTATGGAACTGCGGGAACGTATCGCCGGGGTATTTTACGGGGGACAGTTCGGCGCTGATGAGATATTTATTTCCGACGGGGCCAAGTGCGATATAGGACGGCTCCAGCTCCTCTTTGGGGCCAAAACGCCGGTAGCGGTGCAGGACCCTTCCTACCCGGTGTATGTGGACGGCTCGGTCCTCATCGGCGCGGCGGGGGCCTGGACAGGAAAGGGCTATGGGGGGATCAGCTACCTGCCCTGTACACCGGAGAACGGCTATTTCCCGGACCTTGCGGGCCTGCCCCGGGACGGGCTCTGCTATTTTTGTTCCCCCAATAATCCCACCGGGGCGACGGCGACCCGGGAACAGTTGCAAGCCCTGGTCCGGGCGGCCCTGGATACGGGGACCCTTATCATCTATGACGCCGCCTATGGGGAATATATCCGGGACAACGCGCTGCCCAAGAGCATCTTTGCCATTGACGGAGCCCGGCGCTGCGCCATTGAAGTAAATTCCTTCTCCAAAACCGCGGGCTTTACCGGCGTGCGCCTGGGCTGGACCGTGGCGCCCAAGGAGCTTGCCTACGCGGGGGGAGAACCAATAAACGCCGATTGGAACCGGATAAGCGGCACCGTCTTTAACGGCGCGTCCAATATCGCCCAGTGGGGCGGGCTTGCCGCCCTGGAACCGGAGGGCCTGCAAGAGATACGCTCCCTCTGCGATTTCTACCTGGGAAACGCGGCGTTGATCCGAAGCGCCCTGCAAGGGCTCGGCGTCTCCTGCGTGGGGGGGGACAACTCGCCCTACATTTGGGCTCATTTTCCCGGCCGGGACAGTTGGGATGTATTCGAAGATATCCTGGAAAAATGCCGGGTGGTAAGCACCCCCGGTTCCGGCTTCGGCCCCGGGGGAGAGAGTTTTATCCGTTTCTCCGCCTTTGGCCGCCGCCCGGATGTGGAAGAAGCCTGCCGGAGGCTTTCCCGGCTCGGGGGGGCATGGAGCGGGCATAACGCCCGGAATGATGCCGGAGGAGGGCCGGAGACGGGCGGGTTGCCGCTTTTCAGCCAGTACTCCCCCCGCAAAAAATACAGCCCCGCTGAAAATCCCATTTAATCAGCGTAACCCTGATATGATGTGCTCCCGTGTCAAGTACTTTCGTACAAAAACGTTATGAAATCATTCTGATTTTTCTGTTCAAAATGAAGCCGTGATAGCGGAATGAACCGGGAAACTG
>JAITHL010000199.1 GCA_031279975.1 Treponema sp.
TTTTTGGCTCCCCTAGGAGTTTGTGGCGCTTTGCGCCATCCAATCCCAGAAAACGCGCAAAAGCGCGTTTTTTACCCTGCAAACTCCCCAAAGGAGCCCATAAATCGGGATTTTTGCAGCTACTTTGACGCAAAAATCCACAAGTGCCACAGGCTCCTAGGGTGTTAGGTACTTGACCAGGAGGGCGTTTTTCTATACAATTATGTCTGGCGGTCTGGCGGTCTGGCGGTCTGGCGGTCTGGCGGTCTGGCGGTCTGGCGGTCTGGCGGTCTGGCGGTCTGGCGGTCTGGCGGTCTGGTTAGGCGAAGTCCGCCCCGGCAAGCGGTTTACCGATAATAACAAAAAATCATCCCAACGTTTCATAAAAAACCACTTTTCAAAATCTGCTGGGTACAAGCATACCCCCGATAGAGTTTTTGGTCAAGCCCGGAACCCGCGGATTGCGAACCTTCGGTTCTACGCGGATTTTCACCGGTCAGCGGTTTTTTCTTACCAAAAATCTGTGAAAATCAGCGTTAATCCGCGCAATCCGCGGTCCCTTGTTAAAAAGGTCCACGGATTACCACGGATTTTCACGGATGGGAAGAGTTTTGTTACCGGAAATCCGTGAAAATCAGCGCTAATCCGCGCAATCCGCGGTCCCTTGTTAAAAAGCCCCGGATTAACCTGCGCTGCATTAGGGATCAATGCGGCATAGCTCCAGTTCCTTGAGCCGTTGGCGGTCCGCTTTGATATGCAGGTTCTTTTCCTGAGCGGGGATGACCAGGCCCTTGGGACCTCCCTTGGGCCGGCGGAGGTACTGTACCTGGGTATAGAAGAGGTCCCCTTCGCCGTTGTTCCGGCCCTTGGAATAAAAAAGGGCCAGATTTCCCCCGTCCAGCAGTATGTCCAGGGGCACGGTTTTTCCAGGCCGGTGTTTGATAAACACATAGGAACCGGCGTAATCCCGGACATGCAGCCACAGGTCCCGGCCCTTCGCTGTTTTGCGCAGCAGGGCGTCGTTTTCCGCCGCGTCCCGGCCCACCGCGATAAGCCAGTCCCGGCGGCAAAACCAGAGGCCCGGACGGTTTCCTTCCCCCGGCCCTGCCCCGCGTCCTGAAGCAAGGGGCGCAGGCCCCTTAGTTTGGAGCATCCGGCGCAGGATCAGGGGATTGTCTTCCCCCAGCATCCGTTGCAGGGTTTGTTCCAGCTCCCTTAGGGCCGTTTGGGCCCCGGCGATTTCCGCTTGCACGTCCCCAAGCCCCCGGACGGCCTTCTGGTACTGCCGGTAGTATTGTTGGGCGTTTTGGACCGCTGTTTTACGGCTGTCCAGTTTGATCTGGAGGGCTTCGCCGGTAGCGTAATGCGCTGTTTCCAGCCAGGAAGCGCCGGGCTGGAGCAGGCCGGTATTGGCCATAACCACATCCCCGTATTCCTTAAACCGTCCGGCGTTTTGGTACTCCCCTTCCTTGGCCCGCAGCCGTTCTATTGCGGCCTCCAGCCGTTCCCTTCTTGCCCGGCAGCGTTTTTCAGCCTGGGCGCGCAGGGCGTCCAGGGACAGCGCCCCCCCGTGTTCCGCATACCAGGCGCCGATCCGCTGGTTAAAGCTCCCCGGCCCGGGCAGTTCCCGGATGGTATAGGCGTCCGCGGGCGGCGGGCCGTCCAAGGCCATGGCCGCTTCAGGCTCATATTGGCCGCCGGTGATTTCCCCCCGTTTCGGGCTTCTCCGCATGGCGTCCAGCACGGCTCCGGTTTCATCGGTAACGATCACATTGGCCGCGTTGGACCAGAGCCGGACATAGCAACGGCGGCGTTCTTTGCCCCGGCGTATATCGAGACGGATAATCCGGTTATTCCCCAGCTGCCGGGCCCCTTCGATCCAGCCGTTTCCCAAACGGGCTTTACAGAATTCCGCAAAGCGCAGGGGCCGGAGGGTTTTCGCGGTTTTTTGAAAATGCTCGTGAAGCCGGCACGCCCCAGGGCTTAGGGCGATGAGGAGGGTCAAAGACCGGCCCTTGCCGTGCAGTTGCAGCATAAGAAGGTCGTAGGCGCTCTGATAAACCTTCTGAATCTGAAGCCCCGGCAGTTCCAGTTCCGCGAGTATACAATCAATTTCTTTCCAATTTAGGGACATGGTTCTAGGATCGCACAGTTTGCTTCCCTTGGGTAGGGCGCGTCTTCGCTGGATCCCGCGGCCTCAAATGCTTCCCAGAGCCGGTCCGCCCGGGGCGCCGCCGTTGCCTGGATAGTTCCGCCCCCTAGGGCAACGCTGATTAAATCCAATCGAGGATTTAATCAGTGTATCTTACCCGCATTTGCGTGCGGAAGGGGAAGCCCCGCGTTGCAGGGCCAGTGCGCTACGATTTCTAATTTCTTATAACATAAGGAATTAGCTTACACGCATTTTTCAGGGCTGAAATCGTAATTCTTTACAACATAAAGAGTTAGCATGCATGGCGCACTGGCCCTGCCCCGCGTTGTAATTTTTCTTTGGGCGCGGCATACTAGCCCCATGGCAAAAAACCGGCGGAATATTTATTGCTTCGGCCTGGGAACCATAGGCCGGGATATGTTCTATGCCACGGTAAACATGTTCCTTATGATCTACCTCTCCGAGGTATGCGCGTTGCCCGATCAAACCCTTTTGCTTATGACCGGCGTCCTTACGGTACTGCGGGTTTTTGACGCCCTGAACGATCCCTTGATGGGCGTTCTGGTGGATAACACCCGGACCCGGTGGGGGAAATTCAAACCCGGCATGTTGCTGGGCGCGGCGGCGGGGGGAGTCTTCATGGTCCTCTTGTTTAGCGGCCTGGGGCTGCGCAGCCCGGCCTATGCGGGGATATTCGCCCTCTGCTATCTGGGCTGGGACCTCTGCTACGGCCTCAACGATATTGCCTACTGGTCCATGCTCCCCTCCCTCAGCAGCGACCAGCAAGAGCGGGAACGCATGGGCGCTTTTGCCCGTATCTGCGCCAATGCGGGGCTTTTTGCCGTGGTGGTGGGCATTATCCCCGCTACCAGCCGGCTGGCCTCGGTCCTGGGGAGCCCCCGGCGGGGCTGGTTTGCCTTTGCCCTGATCATCACCCTCCTGATGCTCGTCTTTCAAGCGGTTACCCTCCTGGGGGTCAAGGAAAACCGGAGACCCCTTGACAGGGAGGCGAAAACGCCCCCACTGGAGCTGTTCCGCCTTGTCCTGCGCAATGATCAGCTCCTCTGGACGGCGGTTTCCCTGGCCTTGTTTATGATCGGCTATACCACCACCGCCAGCTTCGGGGTCCATTTTTTCAAGTATGTCTATGGGGATGAGGGGGCCTATCCGGTATTTGCCCTGGTCCTGGGGCTGTCCCAGTTCGGCGCCCTCTGCGTCTTCCCCTGGGTCAGCCGGAAACTCAGCCGGAAGCGGCTGTACGCCTTCGCAAGCGCCCTGGTAGCCGCGGGCTATCTGGGTTTTTTTCTGGCCCCCCCGCATATCCTCTGCATCGGCGCCGCTGGAATAAGCATCTTTGCGGGAGAAGCCTTTATACAGATACTCATGCTCATGTTCCTGGCGGATACCATTGAATACGGCCAGTGGAAATCCGGGAAACGGAGCGAGAGCCTTGTTTTTTCCATCCAGCCCTTTATCAACAAGCTCGGCGGCGC
>JAITHL010000031.1 GCA_031279975.1 Treponema sp.
ATATGGCGGCGGACCGGTTTGAGAACGGGGGGCAGGCGCGCAATTATCTGGGCCTGGTTCCGAAGGTGTATATGTCCGGGGACACGGCGCGGTATGGGCGGATCACCAAGCGGGGGAACGGGTACGTCCGGGCCTTGCTGGTCCAGGCGGCGTGGGCGGCGGCGCGGTCAAAGAACGGGGGAGCGATAAAGGAGCGGTACGAATACATGACGAAGACGAAGGGGATAAGCAAGAAGAAAGCGATTGTGGCGGCGGCGCGGCGGCTGGGGGTGCTGCTGTACACACTGATGAAGAACAAGAGCGAGTATGAACCGGGGCATTTCAGGAAGCCTGAAACGGCGGGGAAAGAACTGGCCAAGCTGGCGTTAAGCGCATAGCGGGCCGGGAGCAGCCGGGGAAAAGATTTTTGTGAAAAATTATCTTTGCCCTTGACGAAAAACATAGGATTAACACGGATTAGAAGGGTTTTTGTTCCTGGAAATCCGGGTTAATCCGCGGCGAACCAAAGGTTCGCAATCCGCGGACCGTGTTAAAAATCCTGCCGCCGCGCCTTTGGTTTGTAGACCCTTGCTCCGCAAGGAGCGTTTCCCCGGTCCATGCTTATCGCGTTGAGAACCGTATCAGTATCGAAAAGGGGAGGCTTTCGGCGGCCAATTCTGGCGGAAAGGCGGGGAACGGGGCGGACCGGCGGACCGCCTCCAGCGCCGCATGATTGAGCCGCCGGTACTGGGAAGCGCCCTCCAGTTCAGGCTCCCCTTGCAAGGAACCGTCCTGTTTCAGGGTAAACCGTATGCGGACGCCCGCCTCCTGCCTGCGCTGCCGCGCCTCGCCGGGATACTGTTTGTGCCGGTCGATTTGGGCGCGCCGCAGCGCGGCATAGGCTTGCAGCGCTGCCTCCTGACACGCGGCCCTGAGCCGGCCCGCCGCTTCCGCCAGGGCCAAAGACGGCGTCCCGGACCGGGCGGACATTTCCTCAAGGAGCGGCGGCGCTTCGCTTTCCCCCGGGACCGGCAATTCCTCCACCGGTATCAGCGTTTCCGGGGCCGCCTCCGCTTCGGGGGGCGGCTTATGCCTGGCAACAAGCAACGGCGGCGGCGCGGCGGGCGCGGGCTCCGGCGGAAGGGCTATGTTCATAAGCTGAAAGGGTTTCGGCCCTTCCCGCGGCGCGCCGGCGGAAGCCCTTCCGGGAAAACTCAGGGCCCCTAAAAGGATGCCGTGAACCGCGGCGGTTACGCGGAAAACAAGGGGATAGCGCTTTTTCAAGGATATTCCCAGGGATGGACCAGCACTCCCGCCGGGCCTTCGGCGCGGAGGAAGCGCCGCCGGATTTCCTCATAGACCGCCAGGGGGTCTATATCCGCGAAACGCTCAGGATACGCGGTCTTGGCGATAATCAGCGCGCCGGCGGCGCTTCCTTCGGGGGTAACGGCGATCTCCGATGCCAGGATGAGGAACTTTTTATTTTTAAGGGCCCGGAGGTTTTGCCAGCCGGCCCTGCGGCCAAGGCGCTCGTATTCTTTTTGCGCAAAAAAACGGGTATGTATTTCCTGTCCCGCTATGCCCGCGGCGGCGGCTGAATTTTTTATGATAATATCGGGATTCGCTTCCAGTATCCATTCGCCGCTCACCTTTGGATAGGGGGCGCTCAAATGGGACGCGATATTGACGCACGCGGCGTCCGCGATAAGTTCTCCGGCGCTTTGGGCCGCGTTTGAAACCGTTGAAAAATCACTGTAGCCTTCCCAGTAGACCCGGGCCCGCGCCGCCAGGGGGATGCGTTCCGTTCTTTCGGCGATAAGCCTTTTATAGCTGTTGAGAAAGTCCGCATATTCCTGAGCTTTTGCTTCTTTCCGGTAGAGCCTGCCCAGGGCGAGCATTTCGCCGTCCATGCGGCGGGGCATATACAAGTCGAAAAAGGCTACGGTTATGTTCGCCGCCTCCAGTTGTTTCATGGTTTCCACGGGGGTGAACGTTCCATAGGCGATAACCAAGTCCGGGCGGGCGGTGATGAGTTTTTCAACGCTGGGATTGTTCCAGAGGCCGAAATTCTCTATGCCCCCATGCCCCCCCATGCCCTTGATCCGCGTAACAACATGCTCCCCCGCGCCGGTAATCGTATGTTCAACCCCTAATACCCGCAGCATGGTATAGGCCGCTGTTGAAAAGATCACCGCGCTTTCGATCTTCTCTGGAATCCCTATGGACCTGCCGAGGCTGTCAGTGATGGTTTCCGCCGGGTCTGAGGGCGCAAGGCTATGCGCGGGCGGCCTGGGGCGGTTGCCGCAGGAAGCAAGCGGCAGGGCCAGCGCGCGCGTCAAGGCTGTTATACACAAACCGGTTCTTGTTAATTTCTTCCATAGCCAGCCATTGTTCCGCATAAAAAACTCCTTCTTGCCGCCTTGTTCCTCGGGGGTTCTACCCACTGTCAACAACTTGAGAAATGAGGAACGGGGAGGCCGCGTGACCGCTTTGCGGACACGACCCCTACGGGCGCCGCGCGGCAGCGCCCTGCCCCCTCAACACGGGCTTAAAACGCCACCGCGGCTTCTATGCCCCAGGAAGCGCCCGAACCCTGATAATAGTTATAATACCGGGTATTGGTTATGTTGTTCCCCGTAAGGGAAAGGGAGAAGTGATCCGTAAACCGGCAGGAAACCTTCGCGTCCATAAGAAAATACGGGCTGTAAGAACCATAGCCGTTTTCCGTATCCGAGTTGTCCGCCTGTCCATAGCGTTTGCTGAAATAGCGTCCGCCCAGATAGGCGTTTAGTTTTTTCCAGGTAAAGTCAATGCCGGCGTTAAAGGCGTGTTCGGGAACGTATTGCATCTCATTCCCTTCGGTATTATTAATAGCGCTGTTTTCATTCCGGTCCCCGGTTACCCTGGCCCGCGTCCAGGTATAATGAGCCGTAAGGCCGGTACTGTTAAAAAGTTTCAGCTTGAGGCCGGCCTCTATGCCCCGGGCAACCGCGTCGGAAATATTATCCCGCCCATAGGCGTTCCCATCGACAATAATGGGCGCCGCGCTGCTTCCGCTTACGATAAGGTCTTGGATATAGTTTTCAAAATAGCCCAGGCTTACCGAAAGGCGGCCGTCAAAAACATCCTGGGTAACGCTCATGTCCCAGGACCATACGGTTTCCGGCTTGAGTTCGGGGTTGGGCTGGTATACGCTGCCGCTTGACGCCACATACACCCCGAATAACTGATAGAGCGTGGGGGTATTAAAGGACTTGCCGCCGGAAAGGCGCAGGGTGGTTATATCCAGGGGGCTGAAAACCACCGCCGCCTTGGGGCTGAAATTCCATACCCCCCGGTCGTCATAGCGCAGTTCGTTCCATTTGTCAGCGGTGGTAGAATTGCTGAAATTTTGGGTATACCCGTCAAAAACGCTCCAGTAATCCGCCCGTCCGCCGATATACACCCCCAGGTTGTCCAGGACGCTGATTTCATCCTGCAGGTAGACCGATACGGACGCCGCCTTGCCGCCCCCCGCGGAACTAACGCTGCTTGACTTCTTAACCGGCTCGGCGTCTTTTGAGGTATATTCCGTTTGCGTTATCGAATCGCCGTCCCGCCAGTCCCGCAGGCCGCCGCCTATGGTCTCGCCGGTATCCAATTTTCCAGTAAGGCCGAAGGTAAACCGTTGCCGCAGGAATTGGGGGGTTGAAACCTGCCAATCCCCCAAATAGTTTCTTGCCGGAGCGTCGGAGTAGGACCCGGCGCCGCCGTTATACCCGCCCGCGCCGCTGGTTAAAGCCAGATACCGCACATCGTGCAGGCTGACATCAAGTTTGGTAAAGAAGCCGGCGATGGTTGTTTCAAAAGACCCGTGGAATAAGTTGCGCATCCGGGAAAAGTTGGTTTGGGCGGAAAAATTGTTGCCGTAATTATCGGTCCGGTCATACACCGGGTCTCCGTTTAATTGACGGGGGACCCCGTATTCCCCTTTCATATCGTTCCAGAAGTAATCGAATCGAAAGAAGGTGTCAGCGTTAAAATCATACTTTAGCCGCGCCGCAAGCCCCTGTTTTACCACCTCCTGATTGCCGTTGTCTCCTATCGTATAGGTTGTTTTGCCGGTCCTGTCGGCGGTTTCCTCTTTTTCCGTGCCAGGCTTGGGGCTGGCGTTCTGGATCAACTGGGTGGGAAAGCCTTCGGTCCAGAGTCTGTTGTAACTTACCATAAGGGATAAACGGTCAAAGAGCTTATCCCCATAGGAAACATAGGCCCGCAGGGTGTTATCATAGGAGGTTCCTGGAACAAAACCGGACCGGTAGGCGGTTTTAAGGGTGAATTCGCGCTTTTCAGGCATACTGGTAATAAAATTGATCACCCCCGCCATGCCGTTGCCGTACAGGGCCGACATGGGCCCCCGTACGGCCTCCATGCGCTCAAGGGATTCCGGGCTGATGCCGTCCATATTGGCGCTGTTTGTCCTGGGATCATTGAGGGGAACGCCGTCAAGCATGATGGTGGTCCGGTCGTTTGCCAAACCGCGCAGCGTAACCGGCGTGGTTCCCGGATTCAGATCGTCCTCCCGGTTAAACCACAACCCCGGAACGGCTTGCAAGAGGGTGTCCGCCGTATGGGACGGCCTTGCCGCGATTTCTTCTTGGCCCAGTACCGTTACCGCGCCGGGGGCTTCGCTCACCCGCTTTTCGCCCCGGGTGGCGGTTACTATAACGTCCTCCAGGAGGACCGTTTCCGCGACTGGCTCCCCTTCCGCGGCCTGTTCCGCTTCCGCGGCCCGCGCCGCTTCCGCTTCCCCAGCCGCTTCCGTGTCAGGGCCGCCGTCCTGCGCCGCCAAGGGCAGGACGCACAGGAAGGCTATTATACACAAACCGGTTATTCTCAATTGCTTCCATATATAGGAATTGCTCCGCATAAAAAACTCCTTAGACGCCGGGGCGCCGTAATTGGGCGTGTTTGGAAATTTTCCAAACAACGCGCTTGTTTTAGGAAGTTCATCTTCACGGGATAACGCGCTTCAGGCGCGTTACTATTCCTTCATGGAAAAAACAAGACAGGCTGCGGGCTTCATGCCCGCACTGTCAGGGTAATAGGGCCGCCTTGATTTGTCAAGCGGGGAAGCCACCAGGGCCGGAGCGCTATGTATGCTAACTCTTTATGCTGTAAAGAATTACAATTTCGGTCTTGAAAAATGAGCGCAAGCTAATTCCTTATGTTATAAGAAATTAGAAATCATAGCGCGCTGGCCCTGGGGAAGCCACGTATCAGGGCCAGCGCATATAAACTTTTGGGCGCGTTTTTGCTCCGCAAAAACCGCGCTTTCCGCTTCAATCGCTTGCGCGGGACGGGGGCGCCGCCCCCGGAACTCCCGCTGGGAGGCCGAAAGGCCCCCCAGACCACCCATAAAAAGTTTATATGCGCTGGCCCTGGCCGCGTATCAGCAATTCAAAGTATCAAATAAATTACCGGGCCTGCCGCAAAACCCGGTTGGTTTTGCCCGGGCTCTTGCGGCTTCTTAGGCTGAAGCCCCACGAAACGCGCATTTTAAAAGGATGCTGTTGCAAAACTGAAATTTTGCGACAGCCCTGTCTAAAAAAATTCAAAATTTAAACGAATTATACTATTTGAAAATTCCGGCCGGATAATCCGTGAAAATCAGTGGTAATCAGCGGGCTTTTTCTTGATACTTTGAATTGCTGAGTTCCCGGCGGAGCGCTTGATTAAAGAGCGTATCTATGGCAGGCTTAGAAACGCCGGGTCTGAAGGCCCGGTGCGCCGTTGGGTATTCGCGGGAGATGAACTCCGTATCTTTGCTGAAAGCAAGCGTTCCTTAGTTTTGTACAGCGCGCTTGCGAAAGGAAGCGGTATGTTTCCGTTTTCCGCGATCCAGGGCCAGGACGCCCTGTGCCGGGCCCTTATCCTCTGCGCGGTCAATCCAAAAATTCGCGGCCTGCTTATCGAAGGGCCCCGGGGAACCGCCAAGTCCAGCGCGGTCCGCGCCGCATGCGTCCTCTTTGGACAAAACCTGATAACCCTTCCCCTTAACGCCAGCGCCGGACAGTTGACCGGTTCCCTCGATTTTGAAAAAACCCTCCAAAACGGATCAGCGGTCTGGGAGGAAGGGCTGTTAAGCCGGGCCCGCCAAGGGGTCCTCTACATCGACGAGGTTAATCTGCTTGCCCCGCCACTGGCGGACATACTGATCGCCGCCGCGGACCGGGAAGATCATTTTTGCCTCATGGGTACCATGAACGCCCAAGAAGGGGAACCGCGGCCCCAGTTGCTGGACCGTTTTAGCCTCTTTGCCGCCACCAAAACCATAAGCGATCCAGCGATCCGCCTGCAAATCGCCAAAGACCACCGGGAATACGAGGCCGGGCCGGAGCTTTTTTGCGCAAAATACGCCGCGCTGGAGCGGGCCCTGGGACAAAGGGCCGCCCATGCCCGCGCCCTGCTTGACGCGGCGGCCGTACCGGAGGACTGCCTGAAGGCCATAGCCCGCCGGTGCCTGGATGCCCGGGCCGCCGGACACCGGGCCGGCCTGGCGATGCGGGAGGCGGCCCGGGCAATTGCCGCCCTTGATAGCAGAACCGCCGTTACCTTGGATGACGTGGCCGAGGCCGCCGCCTTTGCCCTGCCCCACCGGGCCCGGCGCGGGGAAGACCCGCCGGAACAGCGGGAGGCCTGCGGGCATGAGGGCGCGGAGAAGACGGGGGAGGAACCCCGTCCGGCCCAGCAGAACGCTGGCGGGGGAGCGGTCCCAGCGGGAAGGGACGGCGGCAAGGGCCGGGACCCAGAGGGCGGCACTTGGGGGGAAGGGACCGGGGACGGCGAGGGGAAGGCGGGGCAGGGCCGCCCGGCTTCACGGGTCTTCGGGCTTGGCGCGGCCTTTGCCCCCCGGAGCCTTGCCCATAGGGGGGACCGGACGCCCCGCTGCGGGGGCGGGAAGCGGACGGAAGTCAGCGCCGCCGGGTCCCGGGGGCGCTATGCCGGCGGGGCGCGCCCGTGGCGGCAGGGCCCCGCCGCCTTTGACGCGACCCTCCGGGCCGCGGCGCCCTATCAGCGCGGCCGGAAGCGGGAGGGGGCGGGTCCGGCGCTTATCATCACAAAAGACGATCTGCGGGAAAAGGCGCTGCAAACAAAACAATCCAACCTGCTTGTGTTCGCCCTTGATTCGAGCGGCTCCATGGGGGCCCAGCAGCGGATGGTTGAAACAAAGGGCGCGGTTTTTTCCTTGCTGCGGGACGCCTATGTAAAACGGGACCGCCTGGCCCTGCTGGTCTTCCGGGGTGAAAAGGCGGTCCTGGCCCTGCCGCCTACCAGAAGCGCGGTCCTGGCCTACCGGCTTTTGCGGGACCTGGAGACCGGGGGCAAGACCCCGCTCAACGACGCGCTGCGCCGGGGCTATGAACTCATAAAAAACGAGCTGCGGAAATCCCCGCAAACCCTGCCCGTCCTGATTCTGATTACCGACGGCCGGGGCAACGTGAGCCTCAACGGGGGCAGGCCGAGGGATGAGCTTTTGGAACTCGCCGGGGCGATAGCCCGGAAGCGGCTTATCAACGCGGTTGTTATCGACATTGAAAAACCGGGGATGCTCGCCTTGGGCATAGCCCGGGAACTCGCCGGACAGCTTGGGGCGGCCTATTTCCCCATGGCGGACCTCAAGAAAGAGGCAATTTTACGCATCGTAAGGAGCGGGCCATGAGTCATGGATCGGCGGGCCGGGATGTTTTTCCCTTTACGGCGATAGTGGGGCAGGAGGATATGAAGCTGGCGCTGCTATTGGCCGTCATCAATCCAAAAATCGGGGGCGTACTGGCCTTTGGAGAGAAGGGAACGGCAAAATCCACGGCGGTCCGCGCCCTGGCGGCGCTGTTGCCGGAAATTCACGCGGTCAAGGGCTGCCCCTTCCGCTGCGAGGGCGGCGATGCCGCGGACCTTTGCCCTGAATGCGCGGAAAAACGGCGGCGGGGCGAAACCCTGGAAACAGAGCCGCTGCGGATGCGGGTAGCGGACCTGCCCGTTTCGGCCACGGAAGACCGGCTTACGGGTTCCCTGGACCTGGAAAAGGCGATTTCCCAGGGGGTCCGGCGCTTTGAGCCGGGAATCCTCGCCATGGCGAACCGGGGCATACTCTATGTGGATGAGGTGAATCTCCTGGAAGACCACTTGGTGGACCTGATCCTTGACTCCGCGGCCATGGGGGTAAACACCGTCGAGCGGGAAGGGGTCTCCTACCGCCATCCGGCCCGTTTCATCCTGGTTGGCACCATGAACCCTGAAGAAGGGGAACTGCGGCCCCAGCTGCTGGACCGGTTCGGCCTCTGCGTGGAAATCCGGGGTATTCAAGACGCGGACCAGCGCGTTGAGATTATTAAGCGCCGCGCCGGGTTCGACCAGGCCCCCCGGTCCTTTATTGACCGCTGGCATGGGGCTGAACAGGCCCTTGCCGGCAAGATTGCCGGAGCGCGGCGGCTCCTGCCCAATGTGCGGCTTGATGACGCCTTGCTGCGCAAGATAGTGAGCCTTGCCATCGAGCTTGAGGTCGACGGGCACCGGGCCGACCTTACGCTGATGAAGGCGGCGGCGGCGCTGGCGGCGCTCGATGGGCGCGGCGAGGTTATTGCCGGTGATGTCAAAAGGGCCGCCCCCATGGTGTTCCTGCACCGGATGACTTCGCTGCCCTTTGAGCGGGAGCGCCCGTTTAACGCTGAACTTGCCGCGAAAATACTTGACGCCTAGGGAAGGGCTGATTGCGAACCGCGGGTTCGATCCGGCATTATCAAAAGGGTCCGTGGATTAGCGCGGATTTTGTTACCGGAAATCAGCGGTAATCCGTGAAATCCGTGGGCTTTATTAACAAGGGGGACCACTGATTAACACTGATTAACGCGGATTGACACTGATTTAATAATCAGTGGTAATCTGTGTTAAATCCGTGAAATCCGCGGTCCCTTGTTAAAAAGCCCGGATCAATCAGCGCCGCGGCGTTGTATATATTTCGCGGGAAAACAAAAAAAGGGCGCCGCTGAAAACAACCGGTTTTTAGCGGTCCCCAAAAATTAGCGGGAAGCGCCGGAAACAGCGGGGTTTTTCCAGGAGGAAGGCTATGAAAAAAGTGGTATGCGTATTTTGGCAGAGCTATCACAACGCGCTGGCGGAATTGCTTCCCGAAATACGGGAGGTTCTTGATATACGGCTGTATGCGTCAAAATCCTTTGATGAAGGCGCGGCGGGCATAGACGATCTGCGCGCCGAATGCGCCGATGCGGATTTGACGCTCCTCTATCCCGCGGGAAACGAATCCTGCTGGAAGGAAATCGATGAGCGGCTTGGGAAGCTGCCCTCGCCGCGCTTGTATCTGGGGGGCGAGGGGGCGGCAAAGAATGCCCCCGGGGTTTTGGAAGCCGCCGCCGTCTGCAACCGGTATATCAGCGCGGGGGGTAAACGCAATATGCGCAATATGATCTTCTATGCCGCCCGGAGCATAGCCGGAGCGGAGCTGGAGTGCGGCGAAGTGGAAGACATGCCCTGGGACGGCGTGTATCATCCAGACGCTCCAGGGTATTTTGATTCCCCGGAGGCGTATTTTGCCTGGAGGCCGCGGCGCGGCGAGGGGGTTATCGCGCTGCTTATGTCGCGGTTCTATTGGCTGAACGGCAACAAAGAACCGGAGGACGCGCTCATTCGCGCTATTGAGGCAAGGGGGTTCAGCGCGCTTGCGGTGTTTGCCTCTGATTTGCGCAACAGCGAAACCGGAGCGCCGGGCATAGCGGGGGCGGTGGAAAAGTATTTATTCGACCGGGGCGGGCGGCCCATTCCTGACTGCCTGGTTAAGTTTTCCAGCTTTTTATTTGAAAATCACGCGGAAGAGGCCGGCCAGTCCCGGCGCGTTCTTTCGCGCCTAAACTGTCCGGTTATAAAACCCATTGTTTCCGCAATGACCATAGATCAATGGCGGGCTGATGAGTACGGCACGGCGGCCGATCTTGCCTGGAGCGTCGCCCTGCCTGAGATGGAAGGGGTTATCGAGCCGGTCTTTATTGCCGGCCTTGAGAAAAACGGGGGCATTGAAAAAAGAAAGCCCCTCCCGGACCGCCTGGAAAAGACAGCCGAACGGGCGGTCCGGTGGTCCCGCTTGAAACGCAAGGCAAACGCGGATAAAAAAATTGTGTTTGTGTTGAACAATAATCCCTGTACGGGAACTGAGGCTTCGGCGGGGGGCGCGGCTAATCTTGACGCGCTGGAAAGCCTTGCCCGGATACTGCGGCGCCTGCGGCAGGAAGGGTACGCCGTTGAAAATCCGCCCAAGGACGGCAAGGAGCTTATCGAAACGATTATGGCCCGCAAGGCGGTTTCCGAGTTCCGCTGGACAACGGTACAAGAAATAGTTGACAAGGGCGGCGTCATTGCCCGCGTTGAGAAGGCCAAGTATCTGGAATGGTTTCAAGCGCTTCCCCGGAAGGCGCGGGGGGAAGTGATTGCCGCGTGGGGCGAGCCGCCCGGGGAGGAGCGGAACGGCGTTCCCCCGGCCATGCTGCATGAGGGGGCGCTGCTGATTACCGGCGTCAGGTACGGCAGCGCCCTGGTCTGCGTACAGCCTAAGCGCGGCTGCGCGGGGCCCCGCTGCGACGGCGCTGTGTGCAAGATACTGCACGATCCGCGGGTTCCGCCAACCCATCAGTATATCGCGGCGTATAAATACTTTGAGCATGAGTTTAAGGCCGACGCGCTGATTCATGTGGGAACCCACGGGAATCTTGAATTCCTTCCCGGCAAGGGAACGGGGCTTTCTGAAAACTGCTATCCTGATATATGCGCGGGCCATCTTCCCTGCCTCTATATTTACAATTCCGACAATCCGCCGGAGGGGACCATCGCCAAGCGCCGCGCCCTTGCGGTGATTGTGGACCACCTCCAGGCCGTCCTGACGCAAAGCGGCGTGTACGGGGAAATCGAAACCTTGGACTCCTTGCTTGCCCAGTACGACAAGACGCCGGTTTCCAGCAAAGCCCAGGCCCATCTTTTAGAACACCAGATCAAAGAGGCCCTTGAAAAGGCGAAGATGGACGCCCAGATTGATATAACCAATTACCATGAGCGTTTTTTGGAAATCAAAGAGGCTGCCCACGCGGCCCTTTCGCTCATCAAGAACACGCGGATACAGGACGGTATGCATATCTTCGGCGCCATACCCCAGGGAGAGGAAGAAATCATGTTTCTCAGCTCGGTGGTCCGCTACGAGAGCGCGGCCCAACAGTCGCTTCGCGCCGCCGTGTCGCGCCTTATCGGCCTTGACTTGACGGAACTCCTCGCCCAAAGCGGAGCCGTCTCAGCGCGGTATGGGAAGAACAACGGCGCCATACTCTTTGACATTGATCGCATAGTCCAGGATATACTCCGTATCTTTATTCGCGGCGGCCGCGTGGACGCATCGCTCCCCTTGGCAGGCTATCGCGTTGTTGACGAGAGCCAGATTGCCCGCGTCAATGAACAGCGGGAGCGCGTCATGGACATACGCCGCCGCCTGCAAGAATCAAAGGAGATTGAGGCGCTGCTCTCCGGCCTCTCAGGAGCTTTCATACCCCCGGGCCGCGCTGGCGCGGTAAGCCGCGGGCATGACGACGTGCTTCCCACGGGCCGCAATTTCTTCACCCTTGACCCGCGCTCTATTCCCACGCCGGCCGCCTGGGAGATTGGCAGGCGGCTGGGAGACAGGGTTATCGAAAAATATGTTGCCGAGGAAAAGCGTTATCCTGAGAATTTCTCGATGTACTGGATGTGCAGCGATATTACCTGGGCTGACGGCGAAGGCATGAGCCAGCTGCTCTATCTTATCGGGGCTGAACCAAAGCGGCTTCCCAACGGCAGGGTAACGGGTTTTGCTGTTATTCCCCTGCGGGACTTAGGCCGTCCCCGCATCGATGTTACCGTAAAACTTTCCGGCATACTGCGGGATAACTTTATGGAATGCGTTACGCTGCTGGATGACGCGGTTAAGGCAGTCGCCGCGCTGGATGAGGACCCCCAGGACAATTATATCCGCAAGCATGCTCTGGAAAATATGCGGAATGACGGTTCCCTTGACTTTGACGCCGCCAGCCGCCGTATCTTCGGCGCGAAGCCGGGCGCCTATGTTTCCGGCATAAGCCTCGCGGTCTATGCCTCGGCGTGGAAGGACCGCAAGGATTTTCTGGACCTCTTTACCTATTTTAACGGATACGCCTACGGCCGTTCCGCTTACGGGGATGAGGCGTTCAAACAGCTGCAAAACAATCTTAAAACGGTTGATATTGCCTACAACAAAGTGGCAAGCGATGAACACGATCTATTGGGATGCTGCTGTTACTTTGCCAACCACGGCGGCATGGCCGCGGCGGCGAAAGAGCTTTCCGGCAAGGATGTTAAAACCTGGTACGGCGATACGCGGGAAGCCTCCAATGTGGAAGTGCGGACCCTTGCGGACGAACTGCGCCGGGTGGCGCGAGCCCGTCTTTTAAATCCCAAGTGGATAGCGGGGCAGAAACGGCACGGTTATGCCGGGGCGATGAACATCAGCAAACGGATTGGCCGGGTGTATGGCTGGGACGCCGCCACCGGCGATGTGGATGACGGCGTTTTTGACGCTATCGCCAAGACCTTTATCGCCGACAGGGAGAACCGCGCTTTTTTTATGGAAAACAATCCCTGGGCCCTGGAGGAAATAGCCCGGCGGCTTATTGAGGCGCATGAACGAAGCCTTTGGCGGGCCGAAGACGGCCTTATGGCGGAAATACGCGACGCCTACCTTGACATCGAGTCGTTCATGGAAGAGTCCATGGGATCAGGCGCGGGGGAATTTCAGGGCGGCTCGATAGACAGTATCGATCTTAATGAACTGGAAAACTACCGGAACCATACGCGGCGTATGCGGGCGGCGCTGGCTCAAGAAGGCAAGGGGTAAACGCGGCCTATGCGATCATTGGATGCCGCGCTCATTGAGCGCGAGAAATCGGCCTATTTCCGCCGCAGGTCATGGCGATGCGCCAGTATTATTGCGCTTGTTATTCTTCTAGTTGTTACAGCCCTGGCATCCCTTACCGTGGGGGCTGCCCGTATTAGCGCTGTCATGGCGGCGCGGACGGTGTTTGGCCTCGGCCTTCCCGTTGAGGCTGAAGAAACGCTGCGGCAGGTGCTGTTTTCGATACGCCTTCCCCGCGCACTTGCCGCGATATGCGCCGGCATGTCGCTCTCCTGCGCAGGGCTGGTAATGCAGGGGGTTTTTCAAAATCCCCTGGTAAGCCCCTATACCCTTGGCGTTTCCAACGGCGCGGCCTTTGGCGCTTCCCTGGCTATTATCTTTCGCGCCCGCTTTCTTTCGGCGCCGCCCTTAATAGGAGACTACCTGCTGCCCGCAAGCGCGTTTGTGTTTTCTTTGCTTACCATGTTTTTGGTATACGCCATAGCGCGGGTCCGGGCTGAAAGCGGCAGAACCCTGCTCCTTGCCGGAGTAGCCATAGGGTATCTTTTTTCCGCTCTGGTCGCGGCGATACGCTACTTTAGCAATATGCGGGAACTGCCTGAACTGGTGTTTTGGACCATGGGCGGCCTCTCCGCCGTGCCAAAAAGCGGCGTTCTTATTATCGCGCTGATTAACGTTCTCTCCATAAGCGTTATGCTGCTTAAGGCATGGGACATTAACGCCCTTGCCGCCGGGCCGGATCAGGCCGTAAGCCTGGGGGTGAACTACGAGCGCCTCCGCGTTACCCTGTTTATCCTCTCAACCCTGATGACCGCCGCCGCCGTCTCCTTTACCGGCGTTATCGGCTTTGTGGGCCTTATCGCCCCGCATATTACCCGGTTCATCGCCGGAAGCGATTACCGCTGGGCCATACCCGCCGCCGCGCTGACCGGAGCGCTGCTCCTGCTGGCGTCCGACACGATAGCCCGGACGCTTATCGCCCCTTCGGAGCTTCCCGTGGGCATACTTACCTCGTTTATCGGCGTTCCGTTTTTTCTGTATCTGATACTGAGGAGAAAACACTGATGGCCCTGCGCGTGTCTCATATACAATTCGGCTATACCGCCAAAGAGCTGACGGTTAAAGACATATCCTTTGAGGCGGCAAGGGGCGCTCTCGTTTGCGTCGCCGGCCCCAATGGCTGCGGGAAAACAACCTTTATCAAATGCGTCAACCGCATTTTGCCCGCCCGCGCTGGATCGGTTGAGCTTGACGGCGTCAATCTTTGGGCGCTTCCATCTTCCCGCCTGGCCCGCCATATCGCATACGTCCCGCAGTTTTCCGGCATGACCCTTGCGGGTTCCACGCTTGAGACGGTTATACTTGGACGCAGGCCCTATATCAATTGGCGGCTCTCAAACGAAGACATTGAAACCGCCATTGGCATACTGAGCCGGCTTGGCATGGCGTCATGCGCGTCAAAAAATTTCAGCGAATTATCAGGGGGACAGAAACAGAAAGCGCTTATCGCCCGGGCACTCGCTCAAAATCCAGACATCTATCTGCTTGATGAGCCGACGAGCGCGCTGGATATAAAAAATCAGTTCGAAATTATGGATATGATGAAAGAGATTACCTCGGCGGAAAACAAAATAGCTGTTATGGTTATGCACGATCTCTCGCTGGCCATGCGCAAAAGCGATCTGGTTTTGCTGCTGAACGGCGGAAGCCTTGCCGCCTTTGGCCCGCCCCGGGAGGTGCTTACCAGGGGGCGCGTCAAAGAGGTGTGGGATATGGATGTTCGCATTATTGACGAAAAATACATTGTTCCGGAGTAAGCGGTGATCGCGTATACCCATGTTACTAAAAAATACGGTTCCCGCGCCGCCGCGCGGGATATTTCGCTGGTGATACGGCGGGGCGAAGGCTTTGGTCTCTTGGGACCCAACGGCGCGGGAAAGACGACGCTTATCCGCATGACAACCGCGCTTACGCGGCCTGATTCGGGGGTTGTCCAAATTGACGGCGCCGCCGTTGGACGGAACAGGGCGGATGTTAAACGGAAGCTGGGGGTAGTGCCGCAGAACTCAACGCTTGAGCGGGATTTAAGCGCGGCGGAAAATCTTGAATACCATGGAAAACTCTATGGGATGCCCAAGGAAAAACGGCGAAAGCGCATGGAGGAACTGCTCGATTTTGCCCTGCTTGCGGAACGGAGAAACGATAAGATAACCGCTTTCTCCGGCGGTATGCTGCGCAAGATGATGATAGTAAAAGCGCTCATGCATGAGCCGGAAATACTCCTGCTCGACGAGCCGACCGCCGGCCTTGACGCGTTCTGGCGGCGGAAGATTTGGGACCTGCTGCTCCGCTTGAAACAAACCGGCATAACCATGCTGCTTACAACCCATTATCTGGAGGAGGCGGGAATCCTGTGCGACCGTATCGGCCTTATTGACAAGGGGGTTATCACCAGAACCGGAACGCCCGGGGACATTATCAGCGAAGCCGGCCCAATTGCGCTTGAATATTTTGAAGCCGGCGAAACAAAGCGGCGTTTTTTCAAAACACGGGAAGCGGCCCTCGCGGCGGCGGGGGAACTCTTGACCGGCTGCAAGATACGCGAAGCAACCCTTGAAGACGCCTTTATTTTTTTGTCGGAAAAACCGGCGCTTCACATGGAGGCTTGAATGGCGTTTACCGCGATACTTTGGCGCGAATGGCTGGCGTTTAAAAGCAAGTGGCTGAGTATTACCCTTTCCTCGCTTACCGGGCCGGTACTCTATATAACCGCCTTTGGCTGGGGCTTGGGAAGCGCGCTTACCGTTGATGGCATGCCCTATATTTCTTTTGTTATTCCCGGCATTATCGCTATGAACAGCATGACCTCCGGTTTTAGCGTCATTGCCGTGGATATCAACATGGCCCGTTCCTACCAAAAAACCTTTGAATCAGTGATGATTTCCCCGGCGCCGGTCCCGGCGTATGTCATAGCCCGCATAAGCGCCAATGTGCTGCGCTGTCTCTACGCTTCCCTGCTGATCCTAGCCGCCGCCCGCTGCTTTGGCGCGGCGCCCCGGGTGGACGCCTACTTCTGTATTGTTTTGATCTTAAACGCCTCTATTTTTTCCACAGCGGGTTTTTTGGCCGGCATCCTGATAGACTCACACGCCGATATAGCAAAACTATCGTCCTTTGTGATAACTCCCATGTCTTTTTTGTGCGGAACTTTTTTCCCGCTGGAGAAGTTCCCGCCCATACTCCGCTCTATAGCGGCGCAGCTGCCCCTTGCCAGAACAACCACGGCCCTGCGCTCAGGCTGCGCATCTGATCCGTATCTTGCCAACCCCCTCATCCTTGCCCTTTGGTTTGCGGCCCTTTTGTCATGCGCGGTCTGCTTTTGCCGCAAGGCGGAATGACCGGAAGGGGGCCGCCGGATTGACAGCGGTGGCCGCGTCCTTGCGCGGACACGAGCCTTCCCTATTTTCATTATATATGCGGCGATCCTGCTTGTTTGAGCGGAAATAGCGTCACTGATAAATAGCGATCCTGTGTGGAACCCGGTTGGTTTTGCGCGGGCTCTTGCGGTTTCTTAGGCTTTAGGCTGCGAAACATGCTTTTTTTAGAAGCAGCAGTTGCAAAATTGCAATTTTGCAACTGCCTCAAAATAAAATATATTTCAATCCCAACGGCATACACCTAGGCAAGAGGGCCCACGGATTTGCGCGGATTAGAGGGGCAGCTGACTGGCGCCCGGTAATTCCTAACGCAACCTAAATAATACTTCTTTTGGCGCACGAAAGTCAAGAGTTTTTCTTGGCTTGTCATTTAAATCTTTCGCTATTTGAGAAACAAACCTCTGATTTAATTCCCGGAAATCCGTAATACCCTTAAGCATATCCCGCATTAAATAATTCGCGTTCTCATAAGTCCCCTTTTCCCACGGCGAATGAGGATGGCAAAAACACGCTTTTATCCCGGCGTTTTGCCTTGAAAGCGCCGAATGTTGATTAATGGGGCGAGGTCAAAAGGGTAAACGGATTGCGCGGATTTTCACGGATTATTAAAATCCGTGAGAATTTGTGTTGAACCGAAGGTTCGCAATCCGTGAACTGCGTTTAAAAGGAACCGCTGATTAAATGGAGGCCAAACCTCCATCCGCAATCAGCGGTTCCCGGCGCCGCGGGCGGCCCTTATGCGCTAAACGCGCCGCGGGCGATCCGCCGTTGTCCAGCCAGCCCCCCGGCCCGGCGGGGGCGGCGGCGTCTAAATGTTGTCCCGCTTTTCGTAAGTAACCTCATCGGCGCCCCGCTTTAGCTTGATCTGCCGGCCGTTCAGGAGCAGTTCTATGGTGTATATTGTGACATCCGCAATATCCTCTGCGTTTATTAGTGATAATTCGTCAGTCTTGTGTTCATAGGAACCTGCAACAATCCACCATATCTTGCCGCTGGAATTATTCGGCCCAGGCTTGAACCACTCTCCGTCACCATTCAAAGCAAAATACATGGCGGTATTGCCGGTATTTTGCCACATGCCCGCTAAAGTGCCGGTCTGGGTCCCGTTAAATCCGCCGGCGCTTTCCGGGTTTTTGGTATAATTACAAATCGTGGTCGCGTCTTCCAGAGTTAGGACGCTTTTTTGTAGGTCATATTGAAATACGACGGGAGTCCCCCCGCTCGGTCTAAGCGTTACCCGTTTTGGCGCCGCTGTTGTAACCTCATAGGTCCCGTTGGAAGTAAAAGTCCCGCCGGCAGCAGTGGCGTAGGTGTAGTCGTCGTTGAACTTATAATGCAGCTTCTTCTCATGATCTATCCAGACCCCAACCACGGGACTTTTTGGGACTACCGGATCGTCAGTCGCGGATTTCCACTGGGCAATAAAGGTAACATTTCCCGTAACCGTGTAGGAATCCCCGGCGCTGTAGGTATTCCCCCCGGTTTTCCAGCCGTTGAACGTTTTCCCAGCGGGAGCGGTAAGGTCTCCCGCGCCGGGCAGGGTGATCGGCGTTCCAGAGGCGGCTGGTTTGTCCGCCGGCGGCGTACCGGTTCCCTCGCCTTTGTCAAAGGACACGGTGTAGGTTGGCGGCGGGGGCGGCGGATCGTCCTCCGCTTCCTTAGGGCAGCCAATAAATGCCAGAGCGGAGAGCAGCGCCACGGCTGCTATTCCCCTTTGCAATACGCTGTGTTTCATAATTCAGCTCCTTGAGCGTCTATAATAAAGCGGACCTGCTCACAGCCCGCTTTCCCTTAACCGGACACGCGGCGCGGCCGGATTAAGTTCATCTGAGGGACGCCTAGGGCAGCGCTGATTAATTCAGACTTTTTAACAAGGTCCGCTGATTACCACTGATTACCGCTGATTACCGGTAACAAAATCCGTGTTAATCCGTGAAAATCCGCGTTAATCCGTGAAAATCCGCGTTAATCCGCGGTCCCTTTTGATAATGCCCGTTTAACCAGCGCTTCCCTAGAAGCCTGGGGCGCTTGTGGATTTTTGCGTCAAAATAGCCGCAAAAATCCCGTTTTTTAGGCTCCCTAGGGAAAACGCGCCTCCTGGGGAGGGCAGCCGGAAGAACTATAATCAAACATGCCGCGCGCCGTTCCCCTGGCGGATTCCTGCCCGCCGTGCCCCCGCGTACTTATGGACGAAGGTCCCGCGCCGGCAAGCAGCGCCGTGTTCTCCGCCTGAACTTTCAAAAGGGTTTTAGCGGTTCTCAGAATCCCCCGCTTCTCGCCGGAGGATAAAACCTTAAAATCCTGGCTAAAATCGCAAGGTTCCCCCTTGCCCCCTCCCTGTCCCGCCTTATCCTTCATAGTATGCCCCTATGCAACTATAATATAGGTTGCATAGAGGTATTGTCAAGCTCTTTATTGCTTGTCCCGGACTTTTTATGCTAGGTTTACCGCACAGGGGGGATAATGGCGGTTTCTTCTATTAATGAGCGCATAAAGGCGGTAAGAAAGGCCCTGTGTCTATCCCAAAGAGACTTTTGCAGGGGAATTTTCCTTTCCCGGAGTTTCTATACCCAAATAGAGAGCGGGGTAAGGAATTCAAATGAGCGGATATATGAGCTGATCTGTAATAAGTACAACGTCAACAAGGGCTGGCTGCTCACCGGCGAAGGGGAGATGTTTGCCGCGCCTCCGCCCGATGTGGAGATGGAAGAGCTTATGGAAATTATTAAGGGGCTGGACCCGCTTTTTAAGGAATATATCGTTCAACAGATCAGGCGGCTCGCCGATCTGCATAGGAAAAGCAAAGCTCCCCGGTAAGCGGGAAGGGCGGAAGGCCGAATGCCGCCGCCAGCCCTCCCGCGTTCATGCGGGCCGCCCTTCCCGGCTCTCTGGCGGCTTCCTCTAAGGCGAGCAGGGTCTTTGCCTGTAATAGGAGGGCGCGCCGGGATTCGGGCCGTAAGCCTTGCCAGGGCAACGCTGATTAAATCAAGTTTTTAAAAATAGCCCGTGGATTGCGCTGATTACCGGTAACAAAATCTGTGAAAATCAGTGCTAATCCGCGTCGAACCAGCGGTTCGCAATCCGCGGTCTCTTTTGATAATGCCGAATTATTCAGCGTTGCCCTAGGTATCAAATAAGGTTTTTTCTTCCCTATTCATCTTTTTGTTCCGCCATCGAAAATTCAATTTAGAATAGAGCCTGTTGCAAAAGTCCTCAACAGAGGAAACATTGGAAATATTTGAGGGCGGCGAGGCAAACGACGGCTGACATAAGGACGCATGAAACTTTGGTAATACCGAAGAAATTCCCGGATGGCAGGAACTCCTGAGCGTCTTCCAAAAGCTGTCCCCGGAAATGCGGAAGGCGGTACAGGAAATAGCCCGCGCCCTCCTTGCCGCGGAGCATCCTAAGCGTCAATAGGCTGAAAAGGGGATGATCTCCGTAACCTCAAGGTAAAACCGGGCTGATACGGTTAAGCGTCCGCTGTCTATCCAATAGGAAGGGAATTCCGCCAGGGCGATATACCCCCGGACCGCCTTGGGCCGGTTCCGCTCGCTGCCCCGGAGGGCGGCCCTGATGCCGGCGCGGGCCGCGTCTTCCAGGGCCGCTTGCTTGGCCGCCGCATCCCCGGAGAGTCCCGCCGCGGAGCCCAGGGGTCCTTGGCCTATGGCCTGTAGGTTCTGTATCCTGCCGGACTTCCAGCCCAGTACGCGCCGCCGCTGGGCCTCATTGAGCCGGTAATCGGTCCACAGGCAAAACTCCCAGCCCTTAACTTGGGTATCGGTGGCGGAAAGGCCGGGGTCGCCAAAGGCAATCGCGCCCAGGGGTTCCAGGGGTTCCAGTTTTTCCCCGATATTCCGGGCCCGTTCCCCAATATCATAATAAAAGGACCAGCCGTAGATCATGGCGGAAAAATAGCGGGCCGCTTCTTCCAAGGCCCGGCGGTATACCGCCTCTTGGTCCGGTTCCTGGGGCGCATCTTCCAGAGCGCGGGAAAACAGGGGCGCGGGCTCCAGGTCCAGGCGGATCATGCCCCGCAGCACCTCTTGGGCGCCCAGAGGGGGCCAAGCCAGGGCCGCCAGCAGGCCCATGAAAAGACGCTTTTTTAACGGCATGGTTATACTATCGGCACGTTGCATAGAGGGGGAAGCCTCCCAATGTACCGTAGGTGGACCGGGGGCGTTGCGGGGTAAGGCGTTGCGCAACACCGCCCGCCTGTAGTTATATTCAGTGGGGCGACGACACGCCCTATCCGCGCTGTGCCCGCCCGCCTTAACGGACTCGGCGCGCGAATACGGCCCCGCCATCGCAAAATGAGCGTATTTAGCATAAAAAAATCCCCCCGCCTTTGTCAAGCGGAGGGGGCGGGGTTACAGGGAATTGGAAAGGTCGATAAGGCCCTTTTCGTCTTGAATTCTTCCGCGTTTATGATAAATCGACGCGATATCCTTGAGGTAGGCCTTGAGCATGGCCTTGGAATCGGGGTTGTCCAGATTCTCCTGAATATCCGGTATGGTCAAATGCATACCCGGCTCAATCTGGTCTGGATCAAGAACCACATCAGAGGAGGCCAGCATAATCAGGGGGAAATAGAACCCGCCGTATTCGCCGTATTTTTCCTTTGGATAAAACGCCCAGGCTATATGCGCAAGGGTATCCCCCTTCTTGACCTCATACTGGGAGGCTTTGGATAAGATGAGCCGGTTCCGGTAGGCGTTGTACACCTTCCCGAAGGCCGCGTCGTCCTTTGCCTGTTGGGTTATCGCCTCTTCCACATTCTCATTGTCGCCGTTATTTTCGGCGCTTGTTTTTGCCTGGGTGGTTGAGCAAGACCACAGCAGGACCAGGGAAACCAAGAGGGCGGTAAACGCTGATAATTTTTTCATATTCTTCTCCTTTGCTTATAGTTGGTAGACTCTTCCCATAATAGCCCCATCTTCCGGTTATGGCAAGCGGCTTTCACCTTAGCGGGGGGGATACGCCCCGGTAAGGCCGCCCTATTTGAGCCGCCGGTAGTCCTTGATTTCCCGGCGCAGGCGTTCAGCCAGGGCTGAACGGGGCAGGCGGACCTGTTCCATGGAATCCCGGAAGCGCAGGGTAACTGAGCCGTTCTCCTTAGACTCATAGTCGATGGTAACGCAGAAGGGAGTCCCAGCCTCGTCTTGGCGGCGGTAGCGCCGGCCTATGGCGCCTGACTGATCGTAGCCGGTGGAAAAATCTTCTTTGAGTTCCTCCCGGACAGCCTGGGCCAGTTCCGCAAGGCCGTCCTTGCGCATCAGTGGCAGCACCGCCACGGTTACTGGCGCCAAGTTGGGATGGAAGCGGAGCACCGTCCGCCGGTCCTCCTCCTCGCCCCCGGCGCCTTCCTTGCCGGATACCTGCTCCTCGTCATAGGCGTCGCAGAGGAGCATGAGCAGCGTCCGGGTAAGGCCCGCGGAGGTTTCGATGATAAAGGGTATGCAGCGTTCATTGTTATGGTCCTGATCGATGTACTGTAAGTCCTTGCCGGAATACTCGCTATGCCGGGAAAGGTCGTAATCGGAACGGTTATGCACACCCTCCAGTTCCCGCCATCCCATGGGGAAGAGGTATTCAATGTCGTAGGCGTCCTTGGCATAGTGGGCCAGCTCATCCGGCCCGTGCCGGTGCCAGCGCAGGTGATCCGTCTTAACCCCCATTTTTTCATAGTAGGCCCAGCGCCGCCGCTTCCATTCCTCAAACCATTCCTCGTCGGTTCCAGGTTTTACAAAGAACTGCATCTCCATCTGCTCAAATTCGCAGGTGCGGAAAATAAAGTTCTTGGTAACGATCTCATTGCGGAAGGCTTTGCCGGTCTGGGCGATCCCAAAGGGTATCTTCATCCGGTTGCTCTGGATGATATTTTTATAGTTCACATAGATGCCCTGGGCGGTTTCAGGTCTGAGGTAGATGAGGCCGGCGGTATCTTCCGCGGGGCCGATATGGGTCTTAAACATGAGGTTGAATTTCCGGGTATCCGTCAGTTCCCCCCCGCATTCCGGGCAGGTTTTGGCCGCCAGGCGTTCCGGCGGAATCTGATCCGCCCGGAACCGGGCCTTGCACTGTTTGCAGTCCACCAAAGGATCGGTAAAATTCTCCACATGCCCGGAAGCCTCCCAGGTACGGGGGTGCATGAGGATGGCGGCGTCAAGCCCCACAATATCATCGTGGAGCTGGGTCATCTCCTTCCACCAATACTGGGCGATACGGTTCTTCAGCTCAACGCCCAGGGGTCCGTAATCCCAAGCGCCGTTCTGCCCGCCGTAAATCTCGGACGACTGAAACACAAATCCCCGCCGTTTTGCCAGGGACGTGATTTTTTCCATAGTTGCTTTACCCTGATAGGTTGTTAATTCTTCGGGCACTATCATGTTCCTCCATTATAAGAGTCTTATTATAAAACGATAAAAAAGGGAAGCGGGGGAAGCCGCGTACCCCGGGGGTACGGCCCCTACGGGTGCAACACGGTTGCGTCCTACCCCCTCTGCGGGGGCTGCCAAAACCGCCGGGCGGCTTTGGCTTGAGAGTTTGCGCTCCGCGCAAACTCTATCCGCCCAGGAGTTTTGCCTCCGGCAAAACTCCTATGTTTTATGTCAAGAGGCCTGTAACAAGGACTCCCATCCCGCCA
>JAITHL010000201.1 GCA_031279975.1 Treponema sp.
TTGAGAACGGATCGGTTCTCTTGTTAGGAACCGATCCGTTCCCTTTAACACACTGAAATTGCATGACAGGCACAGTGGCTCCCATTTTGCACCGAAAGCCCAATAGCGCCCCGCAGGTACGGGGCATCGTCATCAGCGCGGGAGAGCAGCGCGTTCCCATCCACGGAAACGGCCAGCGCGGGGCCTTGGGCCCGGACCGTTATCCGGTAGGTCTTCCCCGCCTCCCAGCCGAACGCGATTTCGGCAAGCGTACGCCAGCCCTTTTCGTTTTTGTACAGGCGGAATTTCCCTCCCCCGGCAAAACCCGCGGCGTAGGAACGGCTCGCCCCCTGTGCGCGGACAATCACCCGGTGGTCCTCCCCGGTAAGCGGCGTCAGGGTAAACGAGGCGGTGTAGTCTTCCCAGTCGTGTCTGCCCGTGTAGACTTCACCGAAGCCGGCGCAGGATAAATGGGCCGCGCCGCTGTCCAGATACCAAAGCCCGTTAAGCCGGGAGAACTGCGTTACCTCGCGGTGCAGCGGATGCCAGACATCCATGACCGTACGGGAAAAATCAACGGTATAATCAGGCTTCCCCTCAAACGCAAGATCGTCAATGTACGCGGTGAATTCCCCCCATTGCAAGCCGTCCTTTTCAAAGATGAACCCCGCCTCGTCGATGAGCCCCGCCTCAAGACGCGGTATGGTAAAGCGGAGCGCGGCCCATTTGCCCGGTTCCAGAACGGTCTTTTCCCCCTCGATAATTTCGTCCGTGTCCGCGTTGTGAACATACAGGCGGACGGCGGCGCTTTTCTCCGGCGTAAAGGCGCATCCCCGTACGGTCTGGCCCGGATAGAGGAGGGGCGAAAAGCTGGGATCATAGCGGCTGTCATAAAAATCAGCGGCCCGGTAATAGGTTTTCTTGTACACAAACGCCCGTTCCCCCGGCGGCAAATCACTTAACAGCAGCTTGAGGCTGCGGCTGCCCGAAAAGGCCGTCTCATTGGTATTCAGCAGGCTGACCGCCGGTTTCAGGGTCTTGCTGGAAAACCGTACCCGGATGGCGTGTGTGGAACCGGGATACTCGAAATGGCAGCTATCGATGCGGTTCGATACGATTCCCTTCCACGGCTCGATCAGGTCTTCTCCGGCGATGGCCCAGGCGAGTTTGGCGATGTACGCGGCGCCGTAGGGAATGTCCATGATATTCATGGAACCCATGACGCTTGAACAGACCAGAAAGTCGTTGACGGGTGCGCGCCATTTGCGGTAATCGATCCCTTCAAGGCCGCATACAACGCCCATAATGGCCCCCACATTCCCCGCGTTGCAATCCGTGTCCCAGCCGCACCGGGTGCAGATAGTGATGGTTTTGCTGAAATCGCCTTCCCCATAGAGCAGCGCCAGGATCATGACGGCGGAGTTCGGGATGATATGGCAGACGCCGGGGTAGCGGTCATAGCCGAAGTTCTCAAAGATGTATTGAAAACACTCCCGCCAATCCCCCGGATTCCGGTCATAGTACGCCATAACCGCGCGGACCGCACGGGTATATTCGCAGTCAGGGGGAATATAGCTCAAACCATGCTCAATGATTTTTCTGACGCTGGACTCATCAAAGGCAGCGGCAATACAGGCGGCCACAAAGACCCCGCCGTACACCCCGTTGCCGCCGTGGGTAACCGCCGACGCCTTGGCCGCGTAGTCCGCCGCTAAACCGGGATTGCCCGGACAGACCAGCCCCCAGGTATCGATGAATATCTGCCCGCCGATCTGTTCCGCTGCCGCGTGTCCGTTCTGCTCAACGCTGCCGGAACGGGGAGCGGGAATACCCGCCCGGAGATTGAGGTAGGCCGTATGTTCCGTTGAACCGCCGTAGCCTCCCCACCAGAAAAAACCGTGTTCATAGGGGGCGTAGTTGAGCAGCGCGTCCCCGACGGCCTGGGAACTGAGCTTAAACCCTTCTTCTCCGTCCTCCAGGGCCCGCAGAAAGAAGAGGGGCCCGTTGCTGTCGTCATCGGCGGCGAAATCCCGGTAATCCACGGGATACCCGTCCAGTTCCCCGTATATGTTTTTGATTTTCTCATAAGTCCAGCCTTCAACCGGTGCGCCCAGGCGTATCCCGATGATTTTGCCCAGCCATCCGGCGTAGATTTTCTCCAGATATTCCTTTTTCATCCTGCCCATCGCGGTTCCCTCCTTGAATGTGCGGGCGTATTCAGCGCCCGCGTTACTAAAAATATTTAGCAGCGTTTTATTCTAACCGGGGGATATGCTTTCGGTCAAGAACTTTTTTATGCCTTTTTAATGCTTTTTACCCGGCGGGATGGGCGTAACTCATTATAGCGTCGGTTAATTACCATAAATTGCCGTATTTGGAACGAGCAAGTTTTATGAATAATTTTATGTTTTATTGAATTTTTTTATTGACGGGGCGCAAACGCCGTGGTAAGATATGATCTATACCCCCGGCGCGGGCCGGGGATTCAGTTTTGGAGGGTAATTATATGAGAAGATATTGCTGGTTTTTACTGGCGGCTGCCTGCCTTATCGCGGCGTCATGCGGCGGGGACGGGAGCAAAAAAGAAAACGCCGCGGCGGCGGAGATAGGGGAGGGCTTAACGCCCATCGAATTCACCTTGTTCATCCCTGACGCCAGCCATAAAACCCCGCCCGACACCGCTGAGGTTATCCAGCAGGTGTATAAAAATACCGGGGTGCGTTTCCGGCGCATTACCCCGCCCGCGGAACCGCTGGAGCGCCTCAACATCATGCTGGCTACTGATGATCTGCCGGACCTTATCGTCTTCTGGGACGCCGTGATTCAGCAGAAGTTCATCAACGCGGGGAAACTCCTCCCCCTGGACGATTTGATGCGGGAACACGCCCCGCAAACCTACAATGTAAACTATGCGGGTTTCCGGGACCGCATCAGGAACGACGCGGACGGGAAAATGTACTTTATGCCGGGCGGGTATTTGTTCGGCACAGAAGGCTCGCGCGCCATGCCCGAATCCTCCACGACGTATACTATGCGGACGGGGCTCCTGGAGGAACTGAACTGGTATAACCCCGATACGTTTGAAAAAATCACGGAGCTGCTGAGGATTTGCAAAGAACGCTATCCCGCCATGAGCCCTTTGGCGATGGCTCTGGGCCCCCAGGGCCATCTTGATTCCCTTAACCAGATAGGCGCGGGCGCCTACGGCCTTACCTGTGATAAGGACTCAAACATCATCCTGGACGGGAATACCGTCAAGTATTTTTCCGACGTCCCCCAGATGAAGGAATGGTACGCCTATCTCAACAGCCTGCGCCGGGCGGGCTATCTTGATCCTGAATCGCCGGTTATGTCCGTAGATATGCTCAAGGAAAAGGTCGTGGCCGGGAAGGTCTACTCCTGGTTCGGCGAGGGCTGGGAAGTTGGTTCCGCCTTTATCGGATATGCGGAATCCGTTGGCTCTGATGAACAGTGCCTCTGGTATCTCTTCCCCCGCGCCAATGCCGCGGTTCAAAAAACTTCCTACGCCCCGTATACCGAGGGGCTCTATGCGGCCGGCCTGACCGTCACCAAGGCCAACAAGGACCCCGCCCGGTTTATGCGGTTCTATGAGTGGATCAACACCGAAGAAGGCTGGCTTTTAAGCGAAGGGCTCGTGAACTGGGATTTCCGGGGGCAAAATACCGTTGAGGAAACCGAGGGCTATGACTGGGTGGTTATGCCTGACGCTCCTCAAGTCCGTCCCGGCAGAACCATGGTTCTTTTTTCCGAGTGGGGCGGGCACATGTGGAACGACAATGAAAACTGGTGGTGGAACCGGGGCATTGAAAGTTTTGGAGCGTTCAAATATGCGATGGGAAACCATCCTAATGGGAAGTATGACCTGATAGGAGACAATGACGTGGGGATGTGGTGGGATGATAATACCAAACGCATCTACGGGGCTTACGGCATCACCGGGTTAAACTACTTCGATTACATGGCGGAAACGGGGAGCGATATAACCCTGATTAAAGATCTCGTGCTCGAACCTGACACGGACGAGGCCATCGCCCAGGTCAATATGCAGGAATACCTCAAAACCCAGCTCCCCAAGGTAATCATGGCGGAAACGCCGGAGCGTTTTGAAAGCCTCTGGCAGGAAATGGCAAACCGCCTGAACCAGGAAGGGAAAGAAAAGTTCATCGTGAGAAAAAACGCGCTGTACCGGGAACGGCTGGAAGACTGGAATATCGCACGATAGGGGCCAGGTTATGCGGGAACACGGATTCGTAATAGGCCGCCTGAAACGGCAAAAATACCTGCTTACTATGGTTATTCCGTCGATTGTTTTTGTGGCGGTATTTTCCTATGTGCCGGTCTGGGGTATGCTGACGGCTTTTTTCAACTACAACCCCGGCCTGGGCATCAGGGGAAGCCCCTTTGTCGGGCTGCGCTACTTTAAGGAATTCCTGACCCATTCAGATTTTCCGCTTTTGATGCGGAATACGCTGGCTATCAGTTCCCTGAACATCGCGTGCAGCATCATTATCCCCGTTACTTTCGCCATACTGCTCAACGAATTTATGTTCGCGCCGCTTAAACGGGTTATCCAGACCGTTTCCTACCTGCCCCATTTTATCAGCTATGTGGTAACGGCCAACCTGGCCATTACCATGCTGTCCCCTTCGGGTACGCTGAATACCTGGCTCCTCAAGATGAACTGGATTGAGGAGCCGGTCATGTTCCTGACCAATCCGCGGGGCTTCTGGTTTCTGGCCGCCGGTATTAATACATGGAAGGAAACGGGCTGGGCCGCGATCATTTATATCGCCTCGATCACCAACATCGATCCCCAGCTTTACGAGGCGGCCACGGTTGACGGCGCGGGGAGGGCGGGCCGGATTTGGCATATTACCCTGCCCGGCATTATCCCCACCGTTACGGTGCTGACGATTCTAGCGGTTCCAGACCTGCTCAACGCCGGGTTTGATCCTTCGTACCTGCTGGGGAACCCCATGGTCAGCGATTACAGCCGGGTGCTGGACACCCACATATACGCGGCGGGAATTCAGCAGGGCCGCTTTTCCCTGGCAACAGCGGTAGGCATTCTGCGCATGGGCGCGGGCCTTATCCTGATCCTGTCGGCCAACGCTGTGTCGCGCCGGGTAAGCGAATACAGCTTGTTTTAAGGAGGAATGATGGGAAAGATAAGAAAAACCGCCGGCGAATGGACCTTCGACCTTATCAATTGCGGTATTATGCTGGCAATCGCCGCCGCGACTATTTACCCTTTTCTCCATGTAGCGGCGATTTCCCTGAATGAAGCGCGGGATTCCGCCGCCGGAGGCATCGGCATACTGCCGCGCAAACTGAGCTTCGACAGTTATGTTACGGTGTTTAAATACAATAACATATTCAGCGCTTTTCTGATAAGCGCATCCCGCACGATTATCGGCGCGCTGCTGGCTGTTTTCTTTACCGCTATGACGGCCTACTCCATGACCAAAAAAGACCTTATCGGCTATAGGATCATCTACCGGTTCTTTGTCGTTTCCATGTTTATTTCCGCAGGAATAATCCCGGTGTTTCTGCTGTACCAGCGGCTGCGCCTGTACAATACCTTCTGGGTGTATGTCATTCCCGGCTTGTTTAACGTGTATTACATGATCCTGATGCGGACCTTTATTTTACAGCTTCCGAGGGAGCTTGAGGAATCCGCCTTGATGGACGGCGCCAACGAAATCGTCGTTTTCTGCCGGATCATACTTCCCCTTTCGGGGCCTATTCTGGCGACTATCGGGCTTTTTGTGGCGGTGGGGCAGTGGAACTCCTGGCAGGACACGCTCTTTTTTACCACCAGCCCGAACCTCGAAACCTTGCAGTATGTCTTGATGAAAGTGCTCCGGCAGGCCGAGGCAGCGGCCATAACCCGGCAGGCCAGGATGAGTCTTTCCCGTTTGCAGCGTACTATTTCCATTACGCCTGAGTCCGTCAAGATGGCTATTACCGTGGTTTCCACGTTTCCCATACTCTGCGTGTACCCTTTTATACAGAAGTATTTTGTGAAAGGTATGATGATAGGCGCGGTTAAGGGGTAGCTGAATTCGGGGCCCGAACGGCGTGTTCGCTGGAGTCCCGCAAAAAAGGAGCGGTTAGTTTATGAAAAGCGCGTGGTGGCGCAAACAAGGCGCTATGTTCCGGTTTACGCCGATTGCGGCGGGTAAAAGCCTTAATGAGCTGGCGGAAAAACTCCCCGCCTTGGCGGACGCCGGGATCGGCGTCATCGAAATTCTTCCGCCCTGCCATGGGGGGAGCGAATACTTCGGCCTCGATACGATTGATTTTTACCAGGTTCATCCTGGCGCCGGTACGCTTGATGATATGCGCGCGTTTATCGCGGCGGCTCACCGGCTCGGCATGAAAATAATCGCCTGCGTAAATGCGGGGTATTGCGCCGTAAACCACCCCGATTTTATCAAAGCCTGCGGGGATGTCAAAAACGGCCGGGAATCCCGCGAACGGAATTTTTTCCTTTGGAGTGATGAGAAACGGCGCATGGAAGCGCCTCTGTCGCCGTTCTTCTTACAGGACGCCGACGGGGAATGGGTGTATAACGGTGAAGCGGAAAAGTATTTCTGGTGCAAATGGTTCGGCTTCAAGGGGGACGTGCGGCTGCCCCAGTATTGGTTCGGTTCACGGGAATTTCAGGATGAATGTAAAAAAATGATCCGTTACTGGCTTACCATAGGGTTTGACGGCCTCATGCTGGACGCGGTTAATTGGTACATCGACTGCGATTGGGACATCAACCGCCGGGTTATCGTGGAACCTGCCTTTTCAGACGGCCCGGTGTGGCTTATGCCCGAAGGCGGCGGCGGTTTTAACGATGACCCGCTGGAGTGGATTACCAAGGGGGGGTACAACTGCGTACAGGATTATTCCTTGGGAATATGGTGGGAAAAAACCGATCTTATCCATGAAGCGCTGGAAACCGGAGACGCTTCAAAAATTCCGCCCGCCCTGATGCGCTGCCGCAACCGGGTGGTTGAAGCGGGGGGCGTAACCTATGTGGGTAAGGAAATGCGGCCTGATTATGCGGTTTTTGAGACCGCGTTTTTGATTGCCGCCGGGGAAATGATCAGCTATTACCATGACGGCGTTGACGCGGATTTTCCAGAGGGGGTATCAACGCTGTTCCGGCTTCAGGCGGAATATCCCGCTCTGGCGCCGGGAGGAAGACGGGAATTCCTGGAGCATGATTGCGGCGGGGGCGTCCTGGCGTTCCGCTGTATACCCGAAGACGGCGGCGGGACCATCGTTCACGCGGTGCTGAATTTCAGCGCTCAAGCCCGCGCTGTGAACATCGCCGGCGTTCCCCAGTGCCGGGAGCTTGGAGGGCGGAGTTTTGTGTTTACCAAAGAACCGGGGGAGGTCATTTTTGCGGGACAATAAAAGTTGCAAAATCGCGCGTTTTTTCCTTGACAGATTGAAAAACAGGAGTTATACTAACCCTAAAACAAAGGAGATTTGCGATGCGGCATAAGGAGATGGGGGTATGTTGGGGGGGGGGGGGGGGGGGGGGGGGGGG
>JAITHL010000121.1 GCA_031279975.1 Treponema sp.
ACGCATTGTTAACCCCATTCGGACACCCTCCAGGAGGCGTCCTTACTATAATGTGGGTAACATTTTCAATATGAGGCATTTACCTTTTTCGGTAACATTTTTCATGAGGCAATGCGCGGGCTTGATACGGCAGAACCCCCCGGATATACTTAGGGTGTTTTAGACAGCACGGCGGACCCCTTTGCTTTTCCGGGTGTCCCAGGGGTACGATGGGGATAGGGAAACATCAAAAGGAGGGACCGGTTATGAAGAGTTTTGGTATCGCCCTGGTATGCGCCCTGGCGGCCCTGGGATGCGCCCGGGAGACGGAGAAAGATCCCGCGGGGGCCGCGGAGGAAGCCGCCGCCGGACGGATCAAAATCGGTATCGCCAAACTTGTTCAGCACGAGGCCCTGGATGCCTGTGAGCAGGGTATCCAGGATGCCCTTATTATCCGGGGGTTCAACGGCGTCAGCGTGGATCTCCAGAACGCCGGCGGTGATGTAAACACCGCCGCCCAGATTGCCGGTAAATTCAAAAACGACGGGGTCGATGTGGCGGTGGGGATAGCCACGACCATGGCAGTAGCCCTGGCAGAGGTCCTCCGGGATACGCCGGTGGTGTTTTCCGCGGTAACCGATCCGGTGGGGGCCCGTCTGGTGTCTTCCCTGGACGGGGGGGAGGGGAACGTAACGGGCCTTTCCGACGCCATCCCTACGGCGGAGCACCTTCGCCTGTTTCAGGAGATCGCTGGGATTAAAACCCTGGGGTATATCTATACCGGTTCGGAGGACAATTCCATTTCCTCCCTGGCCCTGGTGGAAGAAGCCTGTAGGGACTACGGTATAACCCTGGTAAGCCAGGCGATCAACGGTTCCGCGGAACTCCGGGCGGCGGCCCAGGATCTTGTAAGCCGGGTGGACGGGGTGTACCTTACCACGGATAACACGGTTTTTGCCGCCCTGCCCGCGCTGGTGGAGGTTTTCCGGGAAGCGAAGAAGCCGGTTTTTTCAGCAGACGTAACCGGGGCCATGAACGGCGGCTGCCTGGCCGCCAGCGGCTTTAACTATTACAAGGCGGGGATCGCCACGGGGAATATCGTGGCGGATATTCTGGAGGGAAAACGCCCTGGGGATATTCCCGTAAAGTTCCTCACCGATCCTGCGGAGACGGATCTGCTCTTCGATCTGGACGAGGCGGCGAACTGCGGCATTGTCATTCCCGAGCGGTACCTGGACGAAGCGAATTACCTTATCAAGGACGGAGAATTGATCCAGATGCGGTAACAGGGGATTTTCCGGGGCGGGTGTTCCCCGCGGGCAGTAAACTCCGGACATACCAGCCGGCCCCATGGAGGGCGCTCCAGGGCTGCCGCGGTGTTCTGTTTTGTAAAGTAAAGCGGTTCCCTGCGGTTTACCCCACGGAACAAATGGTGCCGCCCCCCACCACCACATCGCCGTCGTAGAACACCGCCGCCTGGCCGGGGGTAAGGGCCCGCTGGGGGCGCTCGAATTCAACGCGGACGCTGTCCGGTCCGGTCTGTACCACCAGGGCGGGCTGTTCCTGCTGGAGGTAGCGGGTTTTAACGGCCAGGCGCCGGGGGCGGTCAAGGTTATCGCAGGCGATAAGGTTTATCCGGCGGGTTTCCAGGGTTTTTTCGTAGAGGGATGATTCATCCCCCGCCACCAGGGTATTGTCAGCGCTGTTTTTTGCCGCTACATAAACAGGGGCATTGACTGCCACCCCCAGGCCCCGCCGCTGGCCAAGGGTATACCGGACAAGTCCCCGGTGGCGGCCCAGGACCTTTCCCGTCTTATCCAGGATATCCCCTTCGGGGTAGGGTTTTCCCCTCCATGTTTCCATAAAGGCCCCATGATCGCCGCCGGGGACAAAGCAAATATCCTGGCTTTCTTCCTTGCCGGCGTTGGAGAGACCCCGGGCCGCGGCGATTTTCCGGACCTCCGCCTTGGTAAGGTGTCCCAGGGGGAAACGGGTAAAACCCAGTTCTTTCTGGCCCATCATATACAGTACGTAACTTTGATCTTTTTTGGGATCGGCCCCCTTTTTAAGGAGCAACCTCCCTGAAGGGGTTGATTCAATCCGCGCATAGTGCCCCGTAACCAGGACCGCCGCTTCCAGTTCCCGTGCCCGCCTTATGAGCAGGGAGAATTTAAGACCCCGGTTACATTCTATGCAGGGGTTGGGGGTTTCCCCCGCCTCATAGCCTGCAATAAAGGGCTCAATCACCAGGCGGGTAAAGTCTCCGGTATAGTTCATTACATAGTGGGGAATTCCCAGCTTCCAGGCGGCTGCCCGGGCGTCGTTAATATCCTCCAGGGAACAGCATTTGCTTCCGTCCCCGGTCAGGAGTTTCATGGTAGCCCCGATACATTCATGGCCTTCGTCAAGCATCAGGATCGCCGCCACGGCGCTGTCAACGCCCCCCGACATGGCGGCCAGAACGCGGCTCATGGTAAAAAAAACGGGGAGCGGCTCACAAGCCGCGCATGAAAGCGTTCACGGAATCTTCGCAGTTCCGCATGGCGAGGATGGTTTTTTCAAAAAGCGCGTCCAGTTCCCAGCCCAAAAGGGCAGCGCCCCTTTCGATAACCTCCCGGGAACAGCCGGCGGCAAAAGCGGGGGTCTTGTATTTCTTTTTAAGGGATTTTACTTCCATGTCTTTAACGCTCCTGGAAGGGCGGATGATTGCCGCCGCCCAGACTAGGCCCGTAAGCTCATCGGCGGCAAAGAGGACCTTTTCCATTTCGTGTTCCGGTTTAGCCTCCACATCCACGATGCCCCAGCCATGGCTGCATACGGCGTGGATCATCTCTTCCGAAACGCCGCCGGCCCGCAGCAGTTCCGGCGCTTTAAGGCAGTGCCGGTCCGGGTATTCCTCAAAGTCGATGTCGTGGAGGAGCCCCGTGATGCCCCAGAATTCCGCTTCATCCGCGTAACCCAGTTCCCGGGCGTACCAGTCCATTACCCCCTCCACGGTAAGGGCGTGCTGAAGGTGAAAGGGATCCTTGTTGTATGTGCGGAACAGTTCCCAGGCCGCTTCCCTGGAAACGCCGGATTGCAGCGCCATGGGGTGATGATACCATGACCCGTTGCAAAAGTGAAGGCCCCGGACTATTATTGTAAGAAGGAGGATCATATAATGGAACTGAAAAATTCAAAGACTTGGAACAATTTGCAAACTGCCTTTGCGGGGGAATCCCAGGCGCACACCAAGTATCTTTACTATGCCTCCCGGGCAGAGAAGGACGGGTACGCTCAAATCGGGGAGCTCTTCCGGGAAACGGCGCTGAACGAGAAGGAACACGCCAAGATCTGGTTCAAGCACCTGCATGGAGAGGGGATTCCCGAGACCGCCGCCAACCTTAAGGATGCCGCCGCCGGGGAAAACTACGAATGGACCGAGATGTACGCCGGCTTTGCAAAAACCGCCCGGGAAGAGGGCTTTCCCCAGATTGCCGCCGAAATGGAAGGGGTGGCCAAGATCGAAAAAGAGCATGAGGAGCGGTATAAAAAGCTTTTAACCAATATCGAAGGGGGACTTGTGTTCAGCCGGGACGGAGACCGGATGTGGCAGTGCGCCAACTGCGGCCATATCGTCATCGGCAAAAAGGCGCCGGATACCTGTCCGGTGTGTAAACACCCCCGGGCTTACTTCCAGATCCGGGCGGAAAACTACTAGGCCGGTGATCCGGCGCATAAGCCCGGGACGGCCCGGCGGCGGGGTTCCATGAAAACGGCGGTAGTCTACTATTCTTTGGAGGGAAATTGCGCCCTCGCGGCCCGGATCCTGGGGGAGATTTTCGCTTTCCAGACCGGGGAGAAGGCTGATCTCTTTGAGATACAAACGGCGGATACCAAAAAGCGGCGGGGATTGCGAAAATTCCTCTGGGGCGGCGGCCAGGTGTTGATGGGTTCAAAACCCGCTCTCCAGCCCTTGGACTTCGATCCCGCCGCCTACGGCCTGGTGGTTGTGGGAACCCCGGTCTGGGCCGCCTCGCCCGCGCCGCCGGTGAGGGCATTTCTGGAAAAAACGCCCATCCGGGGAAAGCGGATCGCCCTCTTTATCTGCCACGCCGGAGGCAAGGGGAGGGCCCTGGAAAAATTGGAGGCCCTTCTGCCGGGGAACGAATGTGCCGGAGGGATTGACTTAGTCAATCCCTCCGGCAACCTCCAGGGGCTGCAGGCCAAACTGGAAGCCTGGGTGGAAACCCTGCGAGGATCGGCGCCGGCCCCGGCCTAGGCGTTTTTTCAGGTTTTGTTTTTGATCTTCCCGGTAAGCTCCTCCGTCAGTTCCCGTGCCAGGGCCTCGTCCTTGGCTTTTTGGCAATCTGAATCCGCGCCACCAGAGCCGCATCGTAAAAGCGCCCCTGTTCCGGCGTGAACTCCTTGGCAATCTGCCCGGCAATCCAAAACTGCTGTCAACCAAAGCCGGCATCGCGGCATCGTGGCGTTTTTCCAGGGCCGCGTCCGCTTCGCTCAAAACCGGTTTTTCCGGCGCTTCCTTAATCAGCGCGGACACGCGGGCGGCGTATGCCTCCTCCGCGGTCTTGAAGGGACGCCTGCACCAGCGGGTAACCAGCGGCACGGTGTTTAAAATACTGTAGGGCACAAAGGGCTTGTTCTTGCCGTCTGTCAGCACAATAGTGCAGGAATGCCGCATCCCCCTGGTGTTAAAAACATATTCGCCCACGCGGAAACATTCTTCGCTCCAATGGCGGGACATGGCGCGGGATTTCGCGGACTAAAGTCCGGCGCTTCAATGCGCCCCTTCGGGTCGTTTGCCGGGAAGAACGGATTTACTGGGCGCTAGCACGCCCGGGTCATCCCTTGCTCGGCCTCGGAAATTGGCTCCTATGGTTATGTTTTCCGTAGTGTAAACCGCCCCTCCGCTTCATTCCTCAAACACCGAAAGGGCAATGTCAATACATTCGCTCATCACTTTGGAAAGCGTTGCGTTTTTACGGTAACATAAAAAAGTGGGCCGGTAATACGCGCCCTGCAGCCGGTATTTACAAACCCGCTTGTCTTCAATATCCCTGCGGGCATCGGGCAGTATGGTTAACGCGATACCGTTTTTAACCATTTGCAGGCAGGTCTCCCAACTGTCCGTCTCCAGGATTATATGGGGGCTGTATTCCATATCCGCAAAAATTCTGTCGATCATAATCCGCAATTGATGATTCCGCTTCATCAGCACAAAGGGAACTTTGCCGGCCTTGTGCAAATCGGCGCGGGAACACACGGCGTTTTTACCGCCCCCGTCCGAAAACCCAAGCGCCTTGGGCGCCAGGAGTAGCATTGCTTCCCGCAACAGCAGGACGTTCTTCACCGCGGGACTTCTGATCTTCCCCCCTCGAAAGACCACGTCAAGAGCGCCCGCAAGGAGTTGTTCTTCCAGCAGGGACGGGGAATCCTCGGTTAGGTGATACTGCACGCCCGGATACGACTTGAGCAGCAGCGGGAGTACCACCGGAATGATGAACGGTGATTGCTGGGGGCCGCAGCCGATGTTCAGGCGCTCTATCCGCGCATCCCGGACATCGTTCATGTGCTGCCGGAACTCGTCCATGGCGGCGAGTATTTTTTTCGCCGTCTGGACGTACAGCTCCCCCGTGTAGGTCAGCGGCATGGGAGAAAGGCTGCGGTCGAAAAATTTTGCCCCCGCCTCATCCTCCACGTGGGCCAGCACGTTGCTCAGGGAGGGCTGGCTAATGTGGAGTTTCTGCGCCGCCGTGGTAATGTTGCCCTGCCGCGCAATCTCTAAAATATACTCAAGCTGTCTATCCGTCATAATATCTCCTCATAATATAAAAACTATTAAAGGTATTCTATAAATAGTATTTTACAAATAATGATAGCCGGGCGACAATAAATATCAAGCCCCCGTAAGGGTGGTTAAGTGCAGAGAGGAGTAAACATGAAAAGCTGCAAAATTTTGATGCCCGTGGGGAGCATGGGGGCGGGGATCGTCCAGAGCGCCTTTGACGCGGGGCTGGCGTTAAAGCCTGACGCAATCGCCATTGACGCGGGCTCCACGGACTCAGGCCCCGCGTATCTGGCCAACGGAATGTGCAAGTATCCGCGGGCAATGGAAAAAAACGACCTGCAAATCGCCGTGATTGGCGCGATGACCGCGAAAATCCCGCTGTTTGTGGGAAGCTGTGGCACCTGCGGCACCGACAACATGGTGGACGAGTGCGCCGAAATCGTGGAGGAAATTTTTTACGAGCAGGGCTTTACGGGAAAAATCGCCAAGATTTATTCCCAGCAAACGCCGGAAACGCTGCAAAAAAAATGGGACGAGGGGAAAATTCACCCGCTGGAAGGAGCGCCTGAAATCACCCGCGAAACCTTTGCCCAGTGCGCCAACATTGTGGCACTCATGGGCGCGGAGCCATTTATCGAAGC
>JAITHL010000078.1 GCA_031279975.1 Treponema sp.
GCCGGTCCGGCAAGACAAGGATTTTGACCCCAGGGGGTTTTTAAAAAAGCCGGCGGGCCAAGAGGCCGCCCGGCGTTTTTTTGAGTAAAAAAAGAGTAAAGGGTATATAAAGTTCCAGCGCCGCCGCGCCGATATTAAAAGGTTAGGCCAATCGGGGGGGGGGTAAAAATGTCACAATCATTACCGGCATACCGCTACCTTTTTACTTTCCGCGTACAAACTCCGCCCCCCAGAGCGGGCCGGGGAAGCCGCCGCGTACCAGCGTCAGCGCCCTATAGCGGGGCCGGGAAGCCGCCGGCTCCCGTTATAACGGAATTCAATTAAACATAACATGGCAAAATAAAACCGTCAATAATGAGCGTGATAAACCGGTTAAATTTTGTTTCATAGCTGCCACGCCGGGGTTCAATACCTATAATCCCTGGTTCCCTCTAAAAACCGGTTATTTTCAGATGAAACCTTACGGTTTCCTGCCATAGGGCGCGGGTTAAACGTTTTTAAGCGGTTTATCCCTAAAACTGAAGTTTTAAGATACCCTTCTGGCTCAATTTATATAGAACAAAATCGTAAGACCTGGTACAATGGTATAAAAACCGCTGAAAAACATGTGAAACCCGGAAAAAACACTATAAAACCTGGATGCCAAGAGAACCATCGCGGCATTTTGACAAAAAAACCATCTGGACACGCCCGGCAAGGCGGCCAACAACTACCGGGGGGTGGGCAATCCGGCGTTGCCGGATTGCCTCGGAGTTTTGCCTTTGGCAAAACTCCAGGGTGGATAGAGTTTGCGCTCCGCGCAAACTCTCAAGCCAAAGCCGCCCTGTGGCTTTGGCAGCCCCCGCATGGGGGGTAGCGGAGAACCCGGAGGGTTCGGAGTGAGGGGGCTTGCCCCCCGCTAATCTCTTAAGTTGTTGACAGTGGGAGACTTCCCCCCGGAATCAGCGCTTTCCTAGTTCCTGTTCTATCTGGGCGAGCCGTTTATGCAGGGCATCGATGGTCCGTTCCAGCCGGTCTTTTTCCTTTTCCAGCCGTTCCCGGGGGTCTTCCTCCCGGCGGCCCCGGCGGACCGCGATCTTGACCGAATCAGGGCTTTTTCCGGTTAACAGGGCCTGTTCAGCCTTGGTCCGGCTTTCTTCGTTCCCAATGGACGCCAAGAAACGCATATTATCCGCCCCAAGCCGGGAGTCCAGGCCGTACCGGTAGGTTCGGACCGCCATGGTTGCCGCGGTCCGGGGGATGCGAAGCATACGGTCCAAATAATCCTCGAAGCGGGCGCCGATTTTTACGCAGATTTCATGGGCATTGAGGAGGTGCATTCCCAGTTCCTTAAAGAGCGCGCCGTTTTCCTGGAGATAGCGCCGGCGTATGGTTTCAGTGAGCGCCTCCAATTCCGGCGCGTTGGTAAAGACGTTTTTATAGAGCCCCTTTGCCTCCGCCTTTTCCAGAAGATCGTGGAAGATTGCCCAAAATTCGGTAGTGTGGACCCGGGACGAGAGGGTCCCCCCGCGGGAACAGGCGTGGAGATGATGGGCGTATTCATGGAGGGCCGTATAGAGGAGCAGATTATCCGTATTTTCCCGGTCGTCGCTGAAATTGTGGTTGTGAATAATGATTTCCCGGACATCCGGTTTGTAAAGGCCGTTTACCTTCCGGCTTTTTTTCCCGGAAAATATAACGGAAAAATCCATAGGAGCGCCGGCAACGGCAAGCAGGGTTTCTTTTACCTGGTCCTGGTTCATGGGTATAGTCTAGCCAAGTTCGCCAATTTTTTCCATGCCCAGGATAGCCGCCGCGAGGGCCGCGGTTTCGGTCCGCATGGCCCGTTTCCCCATGGAAAGGCGGATAAACCCCGCGGCGCTCAACAGGTCCCGCTCCCGGTCGGTCCACCCCCGCTCAGAACCCACCGCTATCACCATGGCCCGGGCGCGCGTGCCCAGACGGGTAAAGGTTCCCTCAACGCGCGCCGTATCCGCGGCAATGAGGAGTGGCCGCTTCCCCCAGCCCCGCCCGGAGGCCGGGCCGCTTTCCCGGTCCCAGGGACGCTCCCGCAGATACAGGTCCAGGCTTGGATAGGCGCTTAGGACTGGCAGCAGGGTATCACGGGCCTGGACCGCCCCCTCGATCATCGCGGCCCGGCCCCCCCCGTTAGTTAAGAGCTTGGTGTCCTGGTAGCTCTTTTCCCCCAGGTCGGTTCCCACCAGGTCCACCGCCTCCAGCCCCAAAACGGCAAGGTCCCGCAGAATCCGCCTGAGCTGTATGGGCCGGGAAAAACCCACGGCCATGCGGATCGCCGTCCGGGGGGGCGGGTCTTGGCGGAGATCGAGGGAAATACTGAGGGACCCGTCCAGTTTAATCCCCTCAATCCGCCCGGTTCCCAATGCGCCCCCCAGAACGCCCGCCTCAAAGGTATCCCCTGTTTTCTTATGGAGCGTTTTGAGGAGGTGTATGGTCCGGGCGTCCCGCCGGGCCAAGGGCTTCCCCAGTTCCTGGGGTTCTAAAAGGATAATGTTCATGCAACCGGTACCAGCGTACCAATAAGAGGCCGCGGCGCATAGGGGGCGGGACGCCACTGGCAACAACTTAAGAAATGAGAAAAGGGGAAGTCGCGTACCCCGGGTACGGACCTCTACGGGCGCACTTCGTTGCGCCCTACCCCCTCAACGGGGGCTCTGCCCCCGTAACGCCCCCGCCGGGGGGCCGAAAGGCCCCCCGGTCCCCCCCTTAAGTTGTTGACAGTGGGCGGGACGCCGGTCATCTTGCCCCGCAAGGGCAGGCGCCGTCCCCCGAATTGACCGGGTTAGACAGCGCCGTCTTCCGTATCACGGATGGCAACGGATTCTTTTTTACATGCAATTATTATTTTAACATTTTCCTGGGTCTGACTTTCACAGTCATTCCCGGATTCAACCAGCAAGCGCAACACCACCACATTTAGCAAAAACCTCGGATGGGGTTTTAAAACCTAAACACTTCATCGGTGTTGAGTTAATCTTGCGTACAACTATATTTCCAGCCCATTGTCATAGGTGAAGGTTCTTCGTAATTTTGAGGGAAGACCTGAAAGCGCCCCCGTCACCGCCTCATGCGGGGCGGACGCCGTTTTATCTTTCATGCGGATGGCCAGACAAAACCGGGTTTTCCGCTCAACCAGTACCGCCACGCGGGCTGCGCTTTGGCGGGAAACAATGGTGTCAACTTCCCAATGGCCAGCCTGGTCCTCAGAGCGATATGAGGCGGGCGTTCGGTTATGCCGGCCCGGTGTGGTATCCTGCCCCCCCCCCCCGGATTTCTTGCGGGAAGGCCGTTTATGCCGCTTTTTGTGGCTTCTGACCAGATAGGGTATGAGATCCTGGCGTTCAGTGTATATCCACAAGTAGATCGATTCATGGTTTGTTTTAAGTCCGGGAACAGCAAGGGGAAGCCTGCCGGCGATGCTCTCTGGGGTCCAGCGGTCGTGAATCAAATGGTATTCCACATAGATTTTGGCCAAGGGGTTGGCAAGGCGCTCCTTGGCGTGGCTGCGGCGGGCCCGGTCTTTGGCCCGTTCATGGGATCTGTTTTCCCGGTATTTGACCGTGTTCAGCGGAGGAGCGTTCCGCCGTATCTCCCTGCTGATGGATGAGGGGTTTCTCCCCAGGGAAGCGGCGATAGAACGCCGGGACCGGCCTTGTTCCAAGGCGATAGCGATCTCCTCCCGCTCCGCGAGGGACAGATGGGTATAGCATTTTTCCTGAATCGCGCTAGAGTTGACCATAACGGCGCTACTCCTTATTGCTGAGGTGGTGGAAAACATCATCGTAAGGGTTTTGCCGTTTTTTTGTAGTCCCCGTAATGGGATGGCTACAGCCACCCATTACGGGGACTACTGGGCTAAGTGTTGCGCTTCTGGGTTGAACGCGGGTATGCCTTTCCGGTTTTTTTGCTGATTTTAATTTCTTTGCCAACTATCACGGCATCCTACCGCTAATCGTAAATTCGGAGTTCTTCTCCCAAGGCCCTGTTCTAATCGTGTCCTTGATAAGGCCAACAACATCTTCTCCAAGTTTTCCAAGCGCGGTTTTAGCGTCTCTCTTGCCTGTCTGAACTTGACCTATAGTTTTCAATGGCCGATTGTATTTTTTCCCTTAAAGAAACGCCCGCCGTACTTCCACGGCATACGGATCAGCAAGGATAGTTTCGGCTAGAGCTTTTACTTCATCAACGTTCAGGAATATCATCTCCGGATCAGGCGCCGATATTTTTTGTACGGCATCAGCCGGGTTTCTCAAAATCATTTCATTGCTTACCGCCCGTTTTAACGCGGAACACGCCGCTGATTTAATTCCCGGAAATCCATTTTGTCCACCGCGCTCTACAATAGGCCATGCCGAATGAAGCCCTGCTCCAGGAAATCGCCCTCTATGTCCGCCTGCTCTGGGTGTTCGTTATCCTGGTTTGCGCGCTCACCGGCTTCCTGATGTTCCTCTATAAAGCCATACAGCGGGCGCGGGAGCGGGAAGCGGAGAACGCGGAATTCTCCCTGCTCATGCTGCGGGGTCAGGAAGAGGAACGCCGGCGGATTGCTAGCGAACTCCACGACCTGGTGCTGCCCGAATTGCGGCGCTTGCCCGGGGACGCGGCGGACCCGGCGGGCGGGGCCTCCCAGCGCCGGCGCATTGCCGCGCTGATCCGGAATATGTGCGAGCGCCTCATGCCGCCGGATTTTGAGCGTCTGTCCCTGCCCGACGCCCTGGGTTCCCTGGCCTCGGCCTTTAGCGGGCGTACCGGGATTGAATGCCGCCTCCACTGCGATGAGCGCGTGCCCTTCGGCTCCCTGGGGGCGGAGGAACGCTCCCACCTGTACGCGCTGGTTCAGGAGGCGCTTACCAACATCGAGAAACACGCCGGGGCATCGCTGGCCATTATTGTACTCCGCGATGAGCACCCGGGTCCGGCGCTGCTGCTCTGCGTCTCCGATGACGGGCGGGGCTTTCCCGGTGGCGGGCCGCCGGACACCGGGGGCGGCCTGGGTATGCGGACCATGCGCCGCCGGGCCGCCGGGCTGAACGGGACCCTGGACTTTGTAAGCGATCCCGGCCACGGCCTGATGGTGCGGCTCGCGGTTCCCCTTATAAGAGATTAGGAGGCAAGCCCCCACTAATCTCTTAGGTTGTTGACAATGCCCGTCCCCCCTATAAGGGCGTAGATTTATAGCATTTTGAATACACAGCGGGAATTCACGCGGAAAACCCCTTCTCATCCGTGTCGAACTAGAGGTTCGCAATCAGCGTACCCTCTTGATACCG
>JAITHL010000079.1 GCA_031279975.1 Treponema sp.
TAGATAAATTCTACTAAAAATATTTGACATATATGTAGATATAATCTACACTTAAAACATAATCAAGAGCCCCCCGGAAGGAGTAACGGACTTCCGGGCGGCTTTAACCAGCAGCCAGCCCCGAGGCGACCGTTACCGCCGAGGGGCTTTTTTTATCGCAAGGAGGACGCTGATGCGTTACTGGGCGTACCGGAGGGCCGTCATTCTGCTCTACGCGGAAAAGGCGATAGGCCGGGAGAAGTTTATCAGGTGCTGGAGGGCCGCGTATGGACGATAGCCCCATGACCGTTGAACAGGCCGCGGCCTTCCTGGGCTTTTCAAAGCACTATATCTACCAGCTTGTCAGCAAGGGCAAAATACCCTACTACAAGCCGCTGAAAGGCCGCGTGTATTTTAAGCGCGGCGACCTGCTCGGCTTCATATACCGCAACCGGGCGGCCGCCGATTACGAAATCGCGGAACAGGCGGACGCGGTTCTGAACGGCGAAGCGCCAAAGGAGGGCTGACATGGTTATAGACCGGATTGACCGGTGGACGGAAAAAGCGCTGGCCTTGCTGGATTCAAAGGCCGGGCGGGAAATATTCAGGCGGAACAAGTATGAATGGGGCCTGAACCGGAAGGAGAACTTCTGCGGGATCATCCAGAAAGCCTGCGGCGCCGTCATGGGGGTCAACCTGTTCGCGGTGTACGACCGGGTCGAGGCGGAACTGGCGGCCCGCAAAGCGGCGTGGCAAAGGAGGATAAAAGCGTGATAGATCAATACGGGGGTATGCGGTACTCAGACTATCTTCACGAATACGAATACGCCGTGAGGGATTCCAACCGGAAGGCGGCGGCGGCCCAGCTCCGCGAGCGGGGGGAGCTTTCAGGCGACCCCATGGACGACTACAAAAAGATCGCCGAAAGGGCCTTGGTCCTCAGCGGCTAAAGGGGGAAAGCATGGAATTCAAGAAGGCGGTCAAATCCAGCGCCAAGCTGCGGGCGGCGCTGTTCGGCCCTTCCGGGGCGGGAAAAACCTGGTCCGCCCTCGCCGTGGGCTCCGGGATGGGGGGCGCCCTCGCGGTCATAGACAGCGAGCGCGGGTCCGCTTCCAAGTACGCGGACCGGTTTAGTTTTGACTGCGTTAATCTCAAAACAAAAATCGTGGAGGAGTATGTGGCGGCAATAAAAAGCGCTGCGCCGAGGTAAAGCTGTCATTCCGGGATGACGGGACAATCAAAATGCTGCGCGAAGCCGCTAACGCGGTTAAGGCGGCGGGGCGGTCCGGCATAAGCGACTATGAGGAGGTGAAGGCGTAATGTATGAGGCAAATCTCCCCAGCGGGCATATTATCATATCCCCCTACACCCACGCCGCCTTTGCCAAAGGGGGCGCGGTCCCCCTGGGCGGCGGGAAGTACACGGCCTTCGCGGACCATGACAGCCCGGCAAACGAGGCGGTCATGGCAAGCCTGGGCAGGCCGTGTTCTATCGTAGCCGTGCCGGTAATAGCGGGCGCGGCGGTTAATGACGCTATATACGCTTCGGCGGCGGGCGTTCTTTCTAAAACGGACTCCGGCGCTTTTTATGGCGTTGTTGTTGACGCGGACAGTGAAATTACCCGCGTTGTATGCCTGGCATAAGGGAGGGGCTATGAGAGTTCTTGACAGAGATGCGCACCGGCGCAGCCTGTCCGCCAACCGGCAGGTGCGCGGCGAATTGTGGGACGGCGGCGAAAAGGAAGTGTTCCGCCCGGACGCGAAGCCCTTTGTGCGCTCCCTTACCATCACCAGCGAAGGGTACTGGGCCGGGAGCGGGAACCGCAGGCGGTTTCTTGAAAACACGCTCTATCCCAGAATGAGGGCCGCCAGGGAAGCGAAGCGCAGCAATACCGCCAACAGCGCCGCCGCTATCAATTCGTTTACCGCTATGGCTATGGCCGACATACAGGGCCTGGCCCAGGATAAGACGGATTACAGCGGCACGCTGATTAATAAGATTGACCAGCGGTTTATCACGCCCACCGTAAAACTGCGGGACATACTCCCGCCCATCGGCAGGGCGGGCGATTTCGCGGGAACCGGGGACGAGCCGCCCCTGCTCTATCATCAGGAACCGGCGGCCGCGGACATTCAACTGAAGTTCAGAGGGTTCACGGACAAAAGCGAGATTTACGCCATCGAGTTCGGCCAGGACTATCATCTTCTTGCCGAAGGCGCGGCTAACGTAATCGCTGACGAGCGCAACGCCGCGCTTTTCAAGCCGATGGTAGAAGCGGCCTATGACGCGGCCCACAGCGTTACCTGGCAGGCCCCGGCGGGCGCTTCCTGGGAAGAGCAGTTCTACCGGACGGTCGCCGCGGCCAAGGCCAAACTACGGACCCTTAAAAACCCGTTAAGCGGGGCGCCGCTCAACCTCTCCCAGGGGGAAATAACCGTGTACCTCCCGGAGGGCAGCGACATCATGGCCCGGATTATCAGCGGCGTTCTTTTGGGGGCCCCGGGAAATACCACGCAAACCGCGCCTATCAGCGTAGACAATGTGGTTATGTATTCCGGCGGAATCAACCACGGCAAGGTTACGCCCAACGGAACGCTGAAATTCCCCGGTATCGGCGAGGACTACGGCTACGCGGCGCTGAAGCTGCGCGAGGGGGCGCACCTGCTCACCCACATTGACTGGAACACCAGCACTTTCGAGAGCCCCCGCAAAATCAACGGCGTTGTGCAGGATTTCTGGGGGTGTTTCGGGTCCTACTTTGACCCGGTTCTTCCCAGCGTGGTAAACGGCGTTAATTACGGGGCTATAATCCAGTTCCCGCTTCACGCTTAGGCCAGGGGCGGGCGGCCTGTGGCTGACGTTTTCTGGGCGACAAGCTCCGGCGTTTACATCCTCAATGACGCGGGGAGTTATATTGTTTTCAACTCCAGCGGCGATACGCCCTTCTTTGCCGCCCTGACCCCCGGATCAATTATGGCGCGGCTGCTGGCCGGGGACCCCAAGGGCGCTTCTTCCATAACGTGCGCCGCCGATCCGCCTTTGCAAACTGTCATAGGCACGGCGTGGACAAGCGGGGACGGGAACTACCGCCGGTGGGACGGCTCGGCGTGGGTCCCGCTCCCTATAGCCTTGGAAGATATTTTTTACGCGACCGCCCCCGGCGGCCCCTATGAAAAAGCGGCGTGGGCGGTAACAGCCATACTGGGGCAGGTATCCCCTGAAGACTATATCGTGTCCTTCAACGCCGGCGGGCAGTCCACGGCTTTCGTTTCATTCGCTGACTTTTTGAGCTTCTACCAGGCCCGGCTCAAGGACCTGCGGGCGGGGGGCAACAGAAACTTCGGCGCGGCTTTTGGCTATGAACGCCATACGCCGGAGGGGGCCCTGCCGTGAAAAACCCCGGTGAGCGTATGCTGGCCGCTATGAAGCGCGGTATGAATATCAACGCGGATACAGCGGTTATAAAGCGCGGGGAGACAGAGCGTACCCTGGCATGCCGCGTCTCATATTTAACCGCGGGCGTATGGGACAAGAAAGCCGTTGACAGCGGCGCGGTTATTGACCGGACCCCCTACGGCTTTTGCCCGGGGGGCGGCGCGGATATTCAAGAGGGCGATTTGTTCAGGTGGCGCGGCGTATGGTATCAGGTAGGAACCGTTACGGTTGACGCCCTGTTCAACACCGAAGTATGCGCGCAGTGGGTACTAAAGGAAGTGGGCTATGGGGGATAAGGTTTCCTGGGGCGTCGGGCAAAGCCTGGGTTACGCCGTAGAGTTCCTTGAAAAAGGGAAATACCCTATATGCCAGCCGGCGGTTGATCATTTTGAGCCGCAATTCAGGGCGAAGGCGATACGGGCCGCCCAGGAATGCGGCCTTGACGCGGCGGCCCTGGAAGCGGCGGTAACGGATATTGCGTTCGACACGGCAAAAGACGCCCTGCTCTGGGCCGTGGAAAACCACCCCTGGAAAAACCGTTCCCATGAGGCGGTAAAACACCTGGCCGCGCTGGTGAATGAGGACGTGATTCTGACCGGCGTTGACGGCGGGCAAAGCTGGCTGTGATGGACGACTTAGCGATGCTGGAGCGGCAGATAAAAACGGCCCAGGCGTGGCCGGGCCAGGGGGTGAGCGTTACCGCATTCGGCGGCAGCCCTAAGCTCTTGCCCGCCCCCTACGTCGTGATAACCCCCGCGCCCGGCGTGAACGACGGGGAGGCTTTCCAGTTGTGGGCCCACTTCCCCATAGGCAGGGAAAAGGAACTGCGCTCTTTTATCCGCGTGGAGCTTCCCGGCGCGGCGCGGCTTTTAAAGGACCGTTTCACGGGGAAGGTCATATTTCCCCGCATAGGGAATTTTGACGGCGTATCGGTTGACCAGAATGACAATACCCTGCGGGCGGGGATAACCCTGTACAAGCCCTACGCGAAAATCAAAACAGGAGCGTGACAAAATGGTATATGGCGGTAAAGACCCCTCAGGCAGGCAGTCGGAATTCCCCGGCGGCCTTATCATCCAGGCGGAGAACCCGGACGGGACGGAAATCACCCCCCAGCGGTGTTTAGGGGCAAACAGCCCGGTAAACCTTATCGCCCCCTGGAAGGGGCAGACGATTCTTGACTCCGGCAAAAAGGCGCTCATGCGCGTCGCCGTTTCCAAAGACGACCGGGCCAGAAGCCCCTTTACGCGGGTTTTCCCCGTGAGCTTCGCCCACGCCGTCGACCCGGAAGCCGTTACCCCCAGCGAGATAGTCATAGCGCTGAACGCGGCGGCCCAGGATTTGTTCACCGTCGAAATTGACCCGGCCACCGAGCGGGTCAACCTGCGCGGCGAGGCGGGGGCGCGGTTCATATCGGTATCGGGGTTCCTGGCCGGGGCGCTGGGTTTCGGGGACGGCACGGCCTGGCGCTCCTTCGGCGCACCGTTCTTCGCCATGTACGGCAATGACGAGAATATCTCCGTTACCCCCACGGCGACCCGGAGCGAGGAAACGCGGGCCGCCCTTAACGGCGGAAGCAAGAACGTCCCAAGCTCCTGGGTGCTGCCCGGCAAAGTAACCGGCTGGAGCATCGCCGTGGCCAACCGCAGCGTCAACGAGCTTTTTAACCAGGCGGTCAACGGCGGCGCCTTCAGCGTCGGGGAAAGCGCGAGGGGCAGCCTTGATATAGAACTCCCCCTGCACGAAACGCCCATAAGCAACAGCGGGAGCGGGCGCACGTTCACCGTTCACCATATTACCCTGAAAGGCACGGCGGACTCGGAAACCAACCGCAACTCCCCGGACGGCGTTACGGACCGTATCTACCACGGCTGCACCATCACCCAGGCGGACGACGGGACCGGGGCCCTCACCGTTACCACTTCCAACTACACCATAACCGCGCCGGGTTTCGTGTTTGACGAAAACGGGAACAAGATACCTAACCCTGAAAAGCGCATGTACGCCCGGGGGGATGACAAGGAGAACCACCTGGCCGCGCTGACCGACATGGACTCGGCGGACGCGGAGCTTAAAATCGGCGATATACGCTCCGTGCGGCTGCTCACCGTTACCCATTCCCAGGATTCCCTGACGCTGGTGCACGGGGCGGTCGGGCGCAACGCCTACACCGTAAGCCCCCCTGACGCGGCGGGGTACGCGGTTACGTTTAACCCGCTCACGACGCTGACCAACACAAAGATAAGCTGGGATTACGCCAACCGCCGGGCGGTTATCGAGGCGGGATCGGTTACGGGAACGGAAACCGTTACCGCCCGCTTCACCAACATGGACGGGACCATAGTGAACGACACGTTTATCGTAACAGTGGCGGCGCTGTAGCCGGGGATTGGCGTAATGTTTTTTGAAAAAGCGGTCGGGCGGATGGTGGAAAAATACCTGGCCGCCCGGCTCCACAGCTTTATGACCGCCCTTCCCGAAGGCTACCACCCCCAGCGGGAGATACTGGGGGCGGACGCCTTCACGGTTCAAACCGTATGGGCGGGGGAGCCGGTCATGGCCTTATGCCGGGCTATAGGCGCGGGGGAGCACTATCACGGCGTGTCGCTGTTTGACGCGGGGAGCAGGGCCGTACAGTCCGATGATTTTGAAGCCTGGAAAAACTACCTTAACATGCTGGAGCATTACTGCCGGGCGGGTCTGGTTACGCCGTCATTCGATGAACTGTACAAACTGCGGAAATGGGACAAGGTAACGGCGCTGCGGAAAACGGAAATAGAAAAAATGCGCCTTATGATACGCAATGAAAGCGATGATAACACCGCCGCGGCCATGAAGAAGGACGCGGACCGCCTGGAACTCGGCCTGGGCTACTGCCTGCCCATAGAGTTCATGCAGCCCATAGCGTTTGAGTACACCCGCCGCCTGGTGTCCCGCCAGCCCACGGAGGAAGAGCTGATACAGGCATACGGCATGGGGAAGCGGTACGGCGTAAGGGCGAGCGAATTCGTGCCGGGGAGTTTCCCCGATTTCGCTAAAAACACCGTTGATATTCTGGCCTTTTATTTTTGGGATAAAAAGTACGGGAAGAAGGATAATCCGAAATGATGATGACAGGGTATTACAAGGGCCACGCGGTAGTGAGGGTGCGTGAAGGGGATACGGCGCTTATGGAGCGGCTTTCCCGGAAACTGCCGGTCGACCAGTGGCTGCCGGAGCCGGAAGCGCATGCTATGCGCGGCGCGGACGCCCCGCCCCCGGAGCCGGAGCCGGAGCCGCCGCCGCCGCCGCCCAAGCCTTCTAAAAAAGAAAAAAACAGCGCCGCGTAATGGCCGACATTGTCTACAGCGCCGAGTTTCAAGTTTCCCTGGATAAGCTCAAAAAGGCTTTTATCGAAGCCCAGGGGGACATGGAGAAGTTCGCCAAACTGGCGCAAGAGGCGTTTTTCAAGCCTCAACAGGAAGCCAAGGGCCTGACGGAAATAATATCAGACCATCTGCCGGAAAGCATAAAAAAGGCTATAAGCGGCTTCAAAGAACTTAAAAAAGCCATTGAACTAAAATTCGCAAACAAAGACATAATAGCTATTGGAAAGTCCCTCAAAGAAAGTTTTGGCGCGGGCGTATCCAAAGCAAAGGAATTTGTCAACAGCCTTAAATCGGGCCTGGCCTCCTCCACAAAGAGCTTACTGGAATTTGCCAAATCACATGGTAAATTAGACTGGAAAAACCATATAAACGGTGTAAAAAGTTTCGTCAGTTCCCTTGTGTCAGGCATGGCCGGGGGCGTAAAAGCCGCGATACAATTCGGTATCGCGCTGAACGCCGCTACCGGGGGCTTGCTGCTTATCATCGGCGCGGTTGTGGGCCTTATCGCTGTTATAGGCAAAATGGCGGCGTCCCAGGGCGAGTATAACAGAAACCTTGAGGTGTCTAAAAAAGCGCATGAGGGCATAGGCGCTGTCATAAAGCGGAACACCTTTTATATTGAGCAGCAGGAAAAGAAAATATCTGAAGTGAACAAGGCTCAGCAGGTATCGCCCGTTATCCTGTCTAAAACAGCGGGCATTCTTCAAAAAGTCTTGCTCCCTCATGCCGATACATGGAGGAAAACAATACAGAAGGCTTACGAGCTGCAGCAGAAGATACTCGGATTGCAAAAGGATATGGCTATAGCTATGGGGATGGTTACGGAGGAGGAACTGAAGACCGCGGCTATAACGCAAATAAACAAGAAAGAAAATGCAGCCGTTGTTGAAGCGAAGAAAAAAATTTGGTTCGAAACACAAAAAATCCTGATGATGGAAAATGACATTGTCAAACAAGAAGAGGCGAAGCTTTCCGCCATGGACAGCCTTATTGACGTGATGGCGGAACAGTTAGTTCTTATGAAGGCGGAGGATACAGAACTTAAAGGCCAGCTTGAGACCCTGAAAAAGAAGAGGGACGAGCTGGGGAAAAACCTGGAAGCGAACAAGAACATTAACGCGGCTATAGACAGTCATAAACTAGCTATTGATAAAATCCTTCTTACAGAAACCGATGCTACAAAACAGAAAGAAGCGCAGTTATCGGCGCTGAACACCTATATAGACTCGCTGGCGGAAGAGGCCGCGCTGATGAAGGGGCAGAACAAAATAAGAGAGGACCTTCTTAACTTTGAGATTAAGATGCGGGTAGAGGCGCGGGACAAACTGATGAAAGAACTGGAATCGGAAAAGGAAATTACAGAAGAGCTTACCGAACAGGAAAAAATAACTAAGGCAAGAAACGAGGCCGAGGAAAGATATAACGAAACCCTAAGACGCGTACGCGAGCAGCTTGAAACAGGGAGAATAACTGAAGAAGAAGCGAAGACCCAGCGGGCCGCCGCTATGGAAGCCTGGGCAGATGATTTACGCGGCATCGTTGACGAATACAATTTAATCGAAGGCGCGACCGTAAAGCTGCTGGGCAAAAAAGAGGAATTAGCGGGATTGGCAAAGCGGGAACTAAGGCATGCGCAGGACCAGGCAAAACTGGCCGCCGAAACGCGGAAGGCCGCGGAAGATTTCGGGGCGAGACAAGAAAAGTTCGCGGATGATCAGAAGGCCGCCGCCGGAGACTTATTGGATGTACAGGAGCTGATAGCCCAGCAGGAAATAGACCGGCTTAAAACCCAGGCGGAGAATACCGGCTCCATGAAAGAGCAGGAAAGCCTGTACGAGCAGGCGTATGAAAAAGAAGTTGCTCTACTAATACAGCAGCGGGCGCGCGCGCTGGAAAATTATAAACTGACCGATTCCTACAAAGCCATGGCTGACGAGGGGGAAGGGAGCGCCGAAGAGTTTGAGGAAGCCTGGCAAAAAGCTACCGACGGCATGGTTGCCGGCATAAAGAAGGGCGGCAAGGCGGCGGCGGTCTCGGTCAAGGATATAGCGGAGCAGGCGGTCGCGGCGCTGGGGGCGGCCCTGGATTTAATGACCCAGTTAGCGCAGCAGGACGCGGCGTCGCGGATAGAGGGTATCGAAAAGGATTTAGAGGCCACAAAGGAAGAAATAGACGAGTTTTACGAAAAAGAGCGGGAGCGGCTTGAGGAAGAGCGGCAAAAAGCGCTGGAGGCCGCTGGTTTCGCGGCGGCCACAAGCGCCGAAGGCTTAGAAGCCGCCATGCAGGCCGCCATGGACAGCATGGACGCGCAGGTAATATACCGGGAGAAGCAGCGGCAAAAAGAGCTGGCGATAAACAGGGACTTTGACACGCAGGAAGCGGCCCTGGAGGAAGAGCGGAAGGCAAAGGAAGAGGCGGCGGAAAAAGAGGCGGCGCAGAGAAAGCTGGACATCCAGTATGAGGCTGACATGATAGAGTGGAAGTCGAACCTTATCAAAGGGGGCGCCGATATTGCGATGGGCATTATAAAGGCATGGTCCCAGGGCGGCGGCGTCATGGGGGCGGTGCTGGCGGCGCTTGTTACGGTCGCCGGCGCTTTTCAGATGGCCGGCCTTATCGCCGCCCAGCCAAAAAAGCAGACCCTTGCTTCAGGGGGCATAGTGGAAGGGACCGGGCCCAGGGGCGTTGACAGTGTTGACGCCATGCTGGCTCCCAAAGAAATGGTGCTGAACGACCAGCAGCAGAGCAATTTATTCAGCATGATACAGCAGGGCGGCGGAGGCTCTTTAACGCTGGTAACTATATTAGAAGTGAACGGGCAGACAATGGCCCAGGTAACAACCGAAGCGATCAATGACGGTTTCGGCCAGCTTATCAACCGGGTGCGGCTGGCGTGATATACAAGAGCAGCCCGCTGCCCCCTAACCTTATCGGCAATGAATTACAGCGCAGGTTTTTGCCCCGGTTCCGCGTGTTTGACGAGAACGCGGTTTGGGAAATGGAAAGCCCCGGCATGGTTGGGGACGATGGTTATCTTACCGGCGGCGTATACATGGAATATACCCAATGGAACGCGCCTGCCTGTACCATTACCGGCTCGCTGCGGGGGCCCGCGAGTACGCTGATATTAGGCGCTCCAAGCGCGGACTATATGCGGGGGGTTATAGGCGGGTGGGATATTACCCGTATCCCCCTTTTATCAGGGGCAAAACGCCGGATATTCAAGGACAATTCCGCGAATTATCTGCTGGCCAATCACGCGGCGGCGGGCGGCCCAAATGATGTCGCCATAGAAGAAACCCTGGCGCCCGGGGAAACCGGCCCGGCCCTTTTCGACCAGCGTATTTTCATATTCGACTTCCCCGAAGTTCCAGGGGGCGCCTTTTCCATCACCCTGTCAGGCGGCTCACCTATCACCCTTTCGAAGTTATGGATAGGGGTTCCAACAGAGCTGCTGCCCTGTTCAAAGTACGAGGTCAATACAATAATGGACGGCGCGGGGGCATGGACGGACTTGGGCGTAGCGTACGGCCATAAGCGGACCGGGCGCAGGGAAATTGCCTGCTCTTGGGAGCTGCACGAAGACGGGGAGCGCCGGAGGATAGAGCGCTACATAGAGCGCGCGCAGAACGTCCAGGCCCATTTTGTGGAACCCTGCGATAAGCATGAATATATCCCCCCCCTGTTCGCGGTGTTAGAAAGCAAAGGCTTTGAGGGCGAAATAAAGGCCCCGGGCTGGTTCTGGGGCGGGCAGACTTTGAAATACCGGGAGGCAAAATAATGGCTTTTGCTTTAGTTTCTGTTGAGAACTGGAATGAATGGTTTAAGGATAAAACCAGCGCGGTCGCGGAGTTTACCAAACTGTCAAACAGGATTACCGCCTGGCCGGAAAGCTGGACGGTACAGGGTACGCCGCCCGCGCTGTATATGCCCGCGGGCTGCTGCGTCAGGCTCAATGACGGCTGGTATGTCAATCAGAACCAGGAGCCGGTAACGGGCGCGGCGCCCGCTGACGCCCAGACGCGGTACATATACCTGTCGGCAACGTACTTAACGGTTTCCCTTTCAGCGGCGAAACCCGCCTGGAACCAGATCAAGCGGGGGTACTACAACGGGAACGACCGGGCGCTCGCAAAATTGCAGGCCGTTGTGCAAAAAGAAGGGGAAGGGGAAACAGAAACAATAACCGGCATAGCGTACTTCCTGTTCTGGCTCTACCGGGACGGGGCTGATGACAGCGCGGCGGTTATCGACAAAAAACTGTAGACCGGCGTGATTTGGAGAAAAATACTAGAGTTGAGGCACGGCGGGGAGCAGCTCGTCCACAGTTACGCGGGAAAATTCAGGGTCACAATATGCGGCGGAGGAGGAGGCGGCGGCGGGGGCGGGGGCGGCGGGATATACGGCAGCAACGATAAAAGAAAGGGGAGCAAAGGCGGCGGAGGCGGAGGCGGAGGCTCCGCTCAGGGAAATGCGGCTTTTGAGGCTTCAGCAGATATACCAGCTGTGAATGATAATAATTCTATAACATACGGTGGGGGCATCGGCGCCGCGGGAGGCAATTCGGGAGCATGGTGTAAAAATATAGAATTTACCATTGCGAACCCGACGGGAATCGGCAACATATTTAGAGCCAAGGCGGGGCTTGGCGGGCTTGGCGGGCTTAGAGGGATTGGCGGGATTGGCGAAGGTGAAGAGCAAGAAGGTGACAGCGCAGGAAAACCGGGGAATGATGGCGAGCCTAGTTCTTTAGAATTTTTCGGCGGAGTCATTACTATAGCCGCCACAAACAAAGCAAAAGGCTCGACAGTTGACGCAAACGCGCAGGCAGGCGCGGACGGCGCCGCCGCGGGGGCGGGGAAGCCAACCTCTAATGAAGGCACTACTGGGGGCAGCGGCGGCGGCGGGGCGGGAGGTATGAAATATGATGGATTAGAGGATGATGCTTCTAGCGGGGTTGACGGTTCTTCTTTTGTCAACAACGAGACTGGCCAAGTCTACCAATCGGGCGGCGTGAAAGGCGGAAGGGGCAGGGGCTACGGGGCGGGAGGCGGAGGCGGAGGCGGAAGCTGCGGAGGCGGATACTTAGGCGCGGGCGGCAATGGCGGGAAAGGGGCGGACGGCATTGTTGTATTGGAAGAGGCTATATAATTGGAACTGGCCTACGAATTTGCCAAAATCGCGGACGTGGATTTCGTCCTGGCCGGGCCGTTCCTCTGGGCCGCCGTTTTATCAGCGGGCTATTCCGGCCTAAAGTTTGATAACGGGGCAAGCGTTTTCCTTGACGATTCACCCCCCGGCGCGCCGGAGCGGGTAGCATTCGTCTCTGTTGACGGGCAGATATACGAGCAGGCGGAAAGCGCGGCGGAGGTTAAGAGCGCGCCCCGTACTTTCTACCAGGCCGGGCGCTTGGTATATGTACGGTTCATGCACAATGACGAAGAAGCCCCGGACGCTTCCGCCCAGTCCTATTTGTTCGCCTTCAAAAGCGTTTCAATAGGAACCATCGTAACAAACGGGGAGTTTTATTATGACGAGGAGGGGCGGGGCGTCCGCCACGCCGTTATCAGCAATTACCAGATGAAATTGCAGGGCGACAGCGGCTCTTATGACAAAATAAAGTTTTCATCCGTTACCGTTACCGCGCTGAAAGCGTTTGTGCCCCCGGGCCTTTCGCAGACGGTATTTAAAATATACTGGAAAAAAGTCAATAGGGCGTTGGACTTTATGTTTGTCTCAAAAACCGTTGAGGGCATTGACACCCTGTCCATAACGGGAAAGGACATCCGCGCGCTTTTCTCAAGCGCGGTTCTTAAGCAGAAATACGAAGACAACGCCGGGGATTACCTGGGGGACAACGGCATACAGATAATGGACAAGGATACTTTGAAACTGTATAAGAAGGACGCCGTTGGCTGCTGCCGGGGGGTTGTCGCCGACTGTATTAACGGCTACGCCTTTGACACCAGGTCTTACCGCTCCTACCGGGCGGGGTACGGGAAGATAACGCCTGACCCGTACAACAAAAACGCCATGAGTTTCGGCGTGGAAGTTGAGCAGGAGAACAGCTGGCTGGGGCTGCCGCCGGTATCACCGGGGGCGGCCGGGGGGTACTGGATCACAACAACGATTGAGCGGCAGTATGACGGCTCCGTCATAGAGACCACGCTGTTTAACGTGAAAGACGCCATAGCCCACCCGCCCCAGGAAGGCCTTACCGTGCCTAACGTTGACAGCACCCCGCGCAAACTGCGGATAACCGGGGTTTTTCACGCGGAAATACCGGGCGTTACAAACATCCTGACCCAGGTTGAATATTTCTTGAAAAAATATTCCACGCTCCCATACGCCGACCGGTATTTTAACAAGGCGGAAATAGCGTCTGAATTATCAAAAATGAGCGGCAAGGCCAGCGGGATAGCGGTTACTGAGCCCGCCGGCCTTTACGACGTGATAGCTTTGCTGCAGAACGGGAATACCTACGGATGGAAGTTTGCCAACTATGACGGCAAACTTACCGCGCGCCTTGACGACCCGGCAAGGGCGGCTGAAACCATCCCGGCCGCGGACATTGTAAACATAGAAGAACTGCGGATTGAGGCAAACGGGGAAGAGTTTGTGACGGACCTGCGAATACTGTATAACAAAAACTATTCGGAATCCTCCGCTGACAAAGCCTTTTCCGCGTATGCCGACCGGGAACGGGAACTGCGGGTACGCAGCCGGTATTTGGCGGCTCAAGAAAAAAGTTTCCAGACGCTTTTAAAAGACGCGGCGGCGGCCAAGGAGCGCTTTAACCGCTATGAGCGCAGGTACAGCGGCTCAAGGGCGGTAATAACCGGCGTGAAACTGCGGCGGTTTAACTACGCTTTTATATTAAGGGAATACAGCCCGGTTACAATGGACCTGCGGCCGCTGACTGACATGACAAACTGGACGGTAACGGCCTTGACGGCGGATATAACCAATGAGACGGTACAGATAGATATAGCGGAGGAATAGGGACAATGGCCGTAGGAGAAAGAATATCGCAGCAGACCCCCATAGGGAACGTGTCGGAGATAAATATCCAGACCTGGTTTGTGGCGGACTTAGATGTTACCGCGCCGGGGTCAGGCGTAACCCGGCGCTTTAACAAGGACCAGTTAGCCCAGGCCATGCTCAACACCGGGCCTATCGGGGACGCGTACCGCGCCATCCTGGCGGTAACGGAAAGGCTGGCGGGCTATCTGTCCCCAAGCGCCCCGGCGGACCCGTCTATCCAGGACGGCATGTACTGGAAAACAAGCGCCGCCCCCGGGAAGCCGCCGGCGCTCTTCCCCTGGAACGGGCTTTACAAGCGCGTTTCCGGGCAGTGGGTACAGTCCGGGGATTTGTATTCCCCCAAGCCCTTTGATATGTGGGCCAACCTGAATGACAGCACAGGCTACTACTGGTTTGCCGGGGACTGGAACGTAAGGGACGTAAACGTTGACGGCGTTACCATCCGGCACAACCCGGCCTCCCGGCTTATTGAAGTGGCGCCGGGCAGCCTGGGGCAGGGGCAATTAACCGCGGCGCTGAACGCGCTGATTAACGGGGCGCTGCAAAAGTCAGGCGGCGCTATGACCGGGGAAATAACGCTCCCCGGCAAGGCAAACTACAACGCCCCGGCTTACGCCGCTTCCATAGGCGACATTGAAGCCCTGGACCTGGGCGCCGTGAACTATGTCGGCGGCGCTGACCCGGCCGCGGCATTCGGGTCTTTGCCGGAGGGGACCCGCTGGCTTGACACGGCTAACAGCAGGATCGGCGCAAGGAACAATTCAGGCGGATGGGCCTTCACGGCCCTCAAGCTGATTAACGGGCTGCGCGCTAACGGCGTCTATTCCGGCGACAGCGCGGGGTATAAAAAAGAAGCCCGCTACAGCAGGGCCTTGTCTTCCTGGGTTCTCTACTCAACAACCGACGTAACCGCCGCGCAGTTCGCGGCGCTTGACGCGGACGCGGTTAAGAAGTCCGTCATGCGGCCTTCGCTTATCCAGGATATAAAAATAGGGGATGACGGGTCCCTGACGCGGGTAACGGAAACCTTAGCAAACGGCGCCCTCGCGGAACACGCCTTTACCCAGGGGGAATTAGACGCGCTGAAGGCCAAGTATGACATAGGCAACGCCCATAGGTACGTTCCCCCGGCCCAGCCCGGCCTGGTAATTACGCTGCTGGTTGACGACCTGGTCGCGGAGGTCATACTCCCCGGCGCCCCGGCCCCGGGCGGCCCTGACGACGGAAGCGAGCGGTTTGTGTTCGCGGATGGCGGCGTCGTGAAGAACCGGTGGTACGCCCCGCTTCACGCCGAAGGCTTGCAGGCCCTTGCCGCCAACAAGTTTGTTGACGCCGTTCAATTCACCGACCCGGCGGCCATGACCGCTAACAAAAGCGCGTCGGTAACTTTCGAGGGCGGCAAAACCCTCGCCTATGCTTTCAGAAAGTACACGCAGATTGACGGCCTGCTTTTGGGGGAAGAGATAGAATCCCTGGCATTCGCCGCGCCGCCCGTGTTCACCCCGGGAACTCAGGACGCTTCCAGCGTCATTATCCTGAACGGCGACGAACTGCGGTTTACCTACACCCTCGCCAGTAACAGCTACAAAATAGAGGCGGGAACTTCGGCAAACCTCTTCACCGTGTGGGACAGCGGCTCCGCTGACTGGGCGGATGACTGGGAAACCGCGGAATGGCAGTGGGCAAAGGGCGCCAAAACCCTCGCCCATAAAACTTCCGGGAACCAGGTAACGCAGGCGGAAAGCCCGGTGTTCGCCAACACCGCCTGGGGTTCCCCGGTGGTAACGCTTGCGGAAAGCCCGCGGGCGCGTATCGCCTTTGACGGCGTAGAACTGTTCGACGGGGATACGGCCTGGGCCGCGGATACGGCGGGCGCGCTCTGGGCCTGGGATCAAAGCGCCAAGACCTTGACCTTCCCCGGGGGGCTGCTGGCCGCTGGCGTGAACCCGGGCGGCTTCTTTCCCCCGGAAGACGGCGCGGTTTTTACCGGGGAAGCCCGGCGGTTCATAGACTACACCGATACGGGCGGCCAGGTTTACCCTATCTATAGCTCGGCGGCGCTCTGGGCCGTTGATTTTACCGCGGCCATTTCCGGCCTTCAGTGGGAAGCCGCCGGGAAAAGGCTCATCCCCGGCCCGGCCAACGCCATACAGGGGGTCAGCTTTAGCGGGTTCACGCCTGAGCAATGGTGCGGCGGCGTTTGGCTGCGGGCGGACCCGCCGGCAATAGACGTGGAGGACGCCTATCGATTGTTTCTAGAAGTACAGGAGGATATCGAGCGGCGGGCCCTCAAGCTGGAGGGCGCGGTTGCCGGGAACCTGGCGGCCCTGGACGCGGAAGGCGGCTACGCCGACTCAGACATAGCGCCCGCGGACCTGGTATCTAAGGTCCAGGACCCGGTTGCCGGGAACCTGGTCATGCTGGACGCCGAAGGCGGCATCGTGAACTCAGGGAAGAACGCCGACGAGGTGGGCAAGGTCGAAACCGTGGACGGCGTGGAGGCCGGGGCCGGGAAAAACGTGGAACTTCACCGGGCGATCAGCCTGGGGGAACTGGAAAACCTCTACGAGCACCCGGAACTGGCGGTCCCCGGGGCCGTCTACACCATTTCGGACAACCAGACCACGGTTGACCTCCTCCAGGCGGCCAAAGATTATGTGGACGAAACCCTCGCCCTGGGAGACCGGGACCACTACGACCCGGACATGGGTATCTACTGGCCCAACTGGGACCCGGCAAAGACCTACCAGATCGGGGACGGCGTGAATCTGCACTACCGGGGGTTCAAGGCCAAGACGGAAAACACCAACAGCGAACCCTACGCGGGGTCTCCTGACTGGGACTTTGAGCCGGAAGACTACGTCATAGACGGGCACTACGAGGCTTACGGCGCTGGGGGCGGGGCCTCCGGCGGGCGGGGTATCTTCGTTACCCAGGGCTACGGGTTCTACTGTACCGAAGACACGGAATTGACCCAGGCAAAGTACGACGCGGTCCTCGCCTTTATCGCCGACCTGCCCTGGCCCGTGCCGGCCTGGCCCGTAACCGGCGCGGGGATACCGGGGGCTGAGGAGTGGCGGATACTCTACGGCTGGCCCACTAACGGGCGGTTCCAATTGTCCTTCTACCCCGGGGGCGTATTGCGCTGGGTTGATCCCCGGGTCCAATTAGGGCTGAAGGAAACCCTGGACCCGGCGGGCAGCGATCCGGTCATGGCGCGGGGCATAGCGGCCTGGGTCCGGGAGTTTGTCTACCCCGTGGGGATCATAACCGCCTTTGCCAACGCGACGGACCCGAATGTGAATTTCGCGCCCCAGGCATGGGAGAAGCTGCCGGACCAGACCTTTTTGAGGAACGTGACCGGGGCGCCCGGCGGGACCGGGGGCAGCAACACGGTGAGCCAGGTTATTGCCCACACCCACGCCCTCGGCGCGATTGCGGTTCCCTCAGCCGGGGCCCACACCCACCCGGTGCAGACCAGAGGCTGGGCAGACGGAACCGGGGGAATATGCCGCTCCAGCGGCGGGGCCAGCGGCAGCGGCGCTACAGACAGCGCCGGGGCCCACGCCCATACCATCCCGGCGGGCACGGCGGTCCCGGCCCCGGGG
>JAITHL010000102.1 GCA_031279975.1 Treponema sp.
TTTAACAAGGTCCGCTGATTACCACTGATTACCGGTAACAAAATCCGTGTTAATCCGTGAAAATCTGCGTTAATCTGCGGGCCCTTTTGATAATGCCCGTTTAACCAGCGCTTCCCTAGGAGTATACACCATCAACCCCGGCGCCGCCCTGCCCCCTCTGCGGGGGCGCCGCCCCCGCAACGCCCCCGCCGGGGGGCCGCGGGCCCCCCGGTCCCCCCTTATGTTATCGACCGCGCGGCAACGCTCCCCGGCCTTCCGCGCCAGGGGCCGTTCTTTTTATGGCAGGCGGCGCTTGTGGATTTGCGCAAATCCAGCGGCGATTGTGTATACCTTGTGTATAACTATGGGATAAGCGCGGGGCGGCGCGAAAGGCCCGGTGGACATCCTCCACGCCCCGTTTTTAGCTATTTCTAATTCTTTATAATACAAAGAATTAAATTTATCCCTAAATTCACAGGGCCTTGTGGTGGATAAAAAAAATTTTTTATCTTTTTATTCTTATACCCTTGGCGCTGTGGATAAAATGTTGATATAGTAAAGGCCGGTAAGGAAACCGCATGACCGAATGGGATTATACAATTTTCTGGAATGAGGCGCTCAAACAAATCCGCGGTGAAAAGGGAGAACAGGAATTCGCCATGTGGTTTACCCAGCTTGAATACCTGGGAGCCGGCGAAGCGCTTATCACCATCGGGGTTCCCTCGTCCTTTTACCGGGATCAGGTAAAACAGCGGGGGTATCAACAGGATATCGAGGCGAAGATATTCGCGCTGATGGGGAAGAAAATCTCCCTGGACTTTGAGGTAAAGCCCCGGACCGAATCCAAGGCGTCCGCCGGAAACCGGACAGCCCCCCCACGGGAACGGCGGACGGAAAACCAGGACGCGCCTTGGCCGCCGTCCCAGCGGGAAGCGCCGCCTGACGCGGCGGAGAGAACGCCGGGCGCCCAGCCGGACGCGGAAAGGGCCAAAAAGCCCCGGCACGGACAATTACGGGAGGACTATACCTTTAACCGCTATGTCATTGGGGACAATAACAATTTCGCCTCCAACGCGGCCCAGGCAATAGCCCGGAATCCCGGCACGGCCTATAATCCCTTCCTTATTTACGGGGGCGTCGGGCTGGGAAAAACTCACCTGATGCAGGCCATAGGGAACTATGTCCATGAACATGCATCCCAAAAAATCATCTATATTACCGCCGAAAGTTTTACCAATGAATTCGTCCTTTGCATCAAAGAGGACCGGATGGCGGCCTTTAAAAACAAATACCGGTATGTGGACATCCTGCTGATCGACGACATCCATTTTCTGGAAAATAAATGGGAAACCCAGGAAGAACTCTTCCATACCTTCAACGCCCTCCATGACGCGAAGAAACAGATAGTCTTTACCTGCGACCGGCCCGCTTCGGAACTGAAAAAGATCAACGACCGGCTTCGTTCCCGCTTTGAGCGGGGGCTCAATGTGGACCTCCAGCCGCCGAACTACGAAACCCGCTGCGCCATCCTGAAAAAAAAGGTTGAGCCCATCAAAATCCTGATCCCCGAAGAGGTGATCACCCTGATCGCCAAAAACATCTCCACCAATGTCCGGGATTTGGAAGCCGCGTTGACCAAGCTCATCGCCTATGCGGAGCTGCTGGGAAGGCCCATAACCATAGATATCGCCTTCCAGCAGCTCAAAGACGTATTCGCCTCGCCCAAACAAACCAATATGTCCATCGATATTATCCAGCGGGTGGTGGCCGACTACTTCGCCTTGTCCCCCAACGACCTCAAGGGGAAGAAAAAAACCCAAAACATCGTACACCCCCGGCAGCTTGCCATGTATATTGCCCGGGAAATCACCGAATACTCAACCACCGAGGTGGGGCAGTCCTTTGGGGGCCGGGATCATACCACGGTCATGCATTCCTGCCAAAAAATTGAAGAACGTATCCGGGCCGACCCCACCATGGACTCCACCATTCAAACCCTTATCCGTATGATTAAAGAATACAACGCCAAAACCTAGGGCGGCGCTGATTAATCCGGGCTTTTTAACAAAGTCCGCGGGTTTCACGGATTACCACTGATGCTATGCCCTTAAAATCCGTGTCGAACCAAAGGTTCGCAATCCGTGGACCCTTTTGATAATCCCGCATTAACCAGCGCCGCCTTGGGCGTCCTGTTTTGAGAGGTATAACAAACCATGAACTTTAAGGGAAAAAAACAGCCGGCCCGGCGGGACGAAGCCCCATCGGAATTGATACACCGGTTTAAAACAAATCCCTTGCTTTTTATTGGAACGGTAATCATACTGCTCTGCGTTACCCTAGCCTTTGTGGCGCCCCCGTTCATGGAGGGCGGTTCCCCTGAGCTGAACTTCGGTTCCTATAATAAAACGCCTATTACCTGGATGCCGGGGAATTACTTTGCCCAAGTCCAAGAGGCCGCCGCCCGGGAAAACCGTATCCCCGAACAGCCGCAAACCGATGATCCCATGGCTGAACAGGTATGGCGGCGGACGGTTGATTCCATAACCTACCAGGTATGGCGGCGGGCCTTTGAATCAACGGTTATCCACCTGGGCATACTGGATGAAATGGCGGAAGCCGGGTATAAGGCTCCCGAAGGGCTGGTGAATAAACGGGTTGCCCAGCGGCCCCAATTCCAGGAAGACGGGCGCTTTTCCCCAAGCCGGTACCGCCAGCTTACTAGAGCCGTCCGTATGAGCCTTTGGCGGGAAGACCAGGAGAACCTTGCCAAGGAACGGTTCCAGCAGGATATTTTAGGGTTGCAGCCCTCCTCCCGGGAGGAGGATTTTATCGCGGCCATGGCTTCGCCCCAGCGGAGCTTTGATCTGGCGGCGTTTCCCTTCAGCTCCTATCCTAATACGGAAATTATCGCCTATATACAGGCCAATCCCGCCCTATTCCAGGTTACCCATCTGTACCGGATCAGCGTGTCCTCCAATGAGAAGGAAGCCCAGCAGATTTTGCAGGCCCTGCGGAACGGGACAAGCTCCTTTGAGGACGCGGCAAAAAACCAGTCCCAAGACAGCTATGCTGAAAAGGGAGGCGACATGGGGCTTAAAATGGTTTTTGAGCTGGCCACGGAAATCCCCGGCGCCCAGGACCGGGAAACGATCAGCCAGCTCCAGGCCGGGGAATACAGCCCGGTGGTAAAGGTTCCCCTTGGGTGGGCGTTTTTTCGGGCCAATACCACCCCGTATCCGGTGGATACGAATGACAGCGCCTCGCTTGACCGTATCCGTTCCTACATTTTGGAATTTGAGCGGGGCCGCATGGAAAACTGGCTGATTGAACAGGCGAATCAGTTTATCGCCCTGGCTAACACGGAGGGCTTTGACGCCGCCTTGAGCGCGGCGGGACAGGAACGCCGCCGCATCGGGCCCTTGCCGGTTAACTATGGAAACGTTAATCTCTTCCCGTCCCTGTACAGGAACCCGGTCCAGGAAGCCGCTGGCGGCGCGTACAGTGAAAATTTCTGGAAAACCGCTTTTTTTACCCCCCTCAATGCCCCCTCAAAACCCATAGTCATCGGCGATACGGTACTGGTTCTCTTTCCTTTTGAAGAAACCGCCGCCGATGCGGAGATGGCCGGCTCAATCAAGACCCGGTATGCCTCCTGGCTCATGGATCATACCCAGCAGAGTGTAATCGCTTATTTCCTTGCCAATAAAAAGCTGCGGAATACCTTTCTGGAAACCTACAGCCGGTATTTTCTCTCTTCCAACGATTCATGATGGATGCAATGCCCCGGCAATTCGCGGCCCGCCGGGGCTTATCCCTTGCCTATCAGGGAAAAACGCTGCTTTCCCTCATCGATCCCATAGGCCAGGCCGAACGGGCGGTAGACGCGAAGCCTAAGTTGAGCCGTACCCTCTATTTCTGCCCCTCCCCCCTCTACGGTTACGGGCTTGAGCGGCTCCTGGAACAGATAGACCCCGATTCGGCGGTGCTTGGGGTGGAAACGGACGGCAAACTGATGGACCTGAGCCTGCATAATCTGACGCCCTTTCTGGCCGCCCACCCCCGGTTCCGGCTGGTACGGACCCAGGACCCCGCGTCCCTCTGTACCTTTGTCCGGGATACCTGGGGCAGCCGCGTGTTCCGCCGGGTAAGCCGCGTCCGCCTCAATGGAGGCTGGCAGCTTGCGCCGGACCTGTACGACGCCTTGGAGGAGGCCCTGCGGAAGGATATGGCCACCGGCTGGGGAAACGCCATGACCTTGGTCAAACTGGGACGGCGGTATATCACAAACGCCCTGCGCAACCTGGCCCATATCCCCCGTTCCCGGAACATCAAAGCGCTTTCCTATGGAAGCCAAGGGGTCCTGGTTCTTGGGGCGGGTCCGTCCCTGGATTCCCTGCTTCCGGCGCTTATCCGGCATTTCGGCGGGCTTCTTGCGGAGGAGAAACGGCCCTTTCGTATTATCTGTGTGGATACGGCGCTCCAGGCCCTCCGGTCTTGGAATATCAAGCCCGATCTGGCGGTGGCCTTGGAAAGCCAGCACTGGAACCTGCGGGATTTTATCGGCCTCCGGTCTTGGAATATCCCGGCGGCCATGGACCTTTCCGCCCTTCCCGCCACCGCGGATGTTTTGGGAACCAAGCCCTACCTCTTCTTTACCCCCTGGACGCAGCTCCGCCTCTTCGACCGGCTGGGCGTCGCAGGCCTCCTCCCGGCGGCGCTCCCCCCCCTGGGTTCGGTCGGACTTACCGCGGTAAGCCTGGCCCGGACCTTAACCCAAGGGCCGGTTATTACCGGGGGCATTGATTTTTCATTTTTTCCCGACGCCTTTCATGCCCGCTCAACCCCGGGCCATGAAGAACGGCTCCGCCTCCAGAACCGCATCCATCCCTTGATACGGGGGGACACGGCCTACCGGCGGGGAAGCCGGCAGGCCCGGTCAAAAAGCGGCGTTCTTGTAAGAACCGATACGGTGATGCAGAATTACCGGGACCTCTTTGAGCGGGAATTTTCCCAGGATGCGCAGATCAGCGATATTATTGGCTCCGGACTTCCCCTGGGAAGCCGCTTGCTGGATATGGCCGAGGGTTTCCGGCTTTTAGCCGAAAGCCCCCCCCCTCCCCCGCCGGACGCGGAGACCGCGCCGGCAATACAGCCGCCGGAAAGCCGGATTATCAACAGCGCCGAACGGTTCCGGCCCAGGACTTCCCTTCCGGCCATGGATGCCGCGGCGTTTATCCGGCGGGAGCGGGAGACCCTGGAACGGCTGCGGGATATGCTGACTGGAACCAGGGCTGTCCAAGGGCCGGAACTGGAATGGCTTTTGGACGAGATGGATTACCTGTGGGCCCATTTCCCCGAATGTGCGGCCACCGAAGGCAGGCGCCCCCCAGCCTCGGATATATCCTTTCTTAAACGGGTCCGGGTGGAGATCGATCCGGCGGTCAAAATCCTAAATCAGGACCTGGCGGCGCTGGCCGCCCTGATATAAGTGTTTTTGCCGCAACGCCGCGCCTTGTTCGGGCGGCGGTTCCCAAAACCGCCCTGTTGGAAACGCCTCATTCGTCCTTGCTTTTCAACACCGCTAAAAAGGCGCTCTGGGGAAGCTCCACATCCCCCACCATCTTCATCCGCTTTTTCCCTTCCTTCTGTTTTTCCAAGAGCTTCCGCTTCCGGGTAATATCCCCGCCATAACACTTGGCCAGCACGTCCTTGCGCAGGGGGTTCACGGTTTCCCGGGCAATGATCTGGCCGCCGATGGCCCCCTGTATGGGAATTTTAAACTGCTGCCGGGGTATCTCATCCCGGAGGCGCTCACACACCATCCGGGCCCGGTCATAGGCCCGGTCCCGGAACACCAGCTGGGCCAGGGCATCCACCGCCTTCCCGTTCAGGAGTATGTCCAGCTTCACCAGATCCGTAGGCTTGTACCCGGTAATGTCGTAGTCAAAGGAGGCGTAGCCCCGGCTGATGCTTTTCAAGCGGTCATAAAAATCAAAAAGCACCTCCGCCAGGGGCATATCGAAGACGAGTTCCACCCGCCGTTCATCCAGATAGGTCATATTGGTTTGAAGGCCCCGTTTTTCCATACACAGGGTTATGATATTCCCCAGATAGGCGGCAGGGGTAATGATGGACGCCCGGATATAGGGCTCCTGGGCGTGTTCAATCCGCCCGGTTTCGGGATATTCCGCGGGATTATCCACCAGCAAGTCCTCGCCCCCCCGGAGCCTGACCTGGTATTTTACCGACGGGGCGGTAAAAATAACCGCCTGATTAAATTCCCGTTCCAGCCGTTCCTGGATCACCTCCAGGTGGAGGAGCCCCAGAAAGCCGCAACGGAAGCCGAAACCCAAGGCCGCGGAGGAATCCTTTTCATAGAGCAAAGAGGCGTCATTGAGCTTGAGTTTCTCCAAACTTGATTTGAGTTCCTCATAATCATTGGAATCCACCGGATATATAGAAGAAAACACCACGGGCTTGACTTCCCGGAATCCCGGCAGGGCCGCTTCGCAGGGGTTTTCCCCATCGGTTACTGTATCCCCCACCCGGACATCCCCCACGGTCTTGACCCCCGCGATGATATAACCCACGCTCCCCGCGCTGAGTTCCCCGGTTTCCACCAGGGCAAGTTTAAACACCCCCGCAGTCTCCACCGTATACTCAGAGCCGTTGGACATAAAGCGGATACGCATCCCCCGCCGGATCCGCCCGTCAAAGACCCGCAGGTGGACCACCACTCCCCGGTAGGGATCATAGCGGCAGTCAAAGATAAGCGCCCGCAAAGGGCCTTCCGTATCCCCCGCTGGGGGGGGAATACGGCGCACCACCGCCTCGAACAGCGCATCGATCCCGGTCCCCTGCCGGGCGGAAACCAGGAGGGCGCTCTCCGCGTCCAGGCCAAGGTCCCGCTCGATCTGCCGCTTGGCCTGGGGGATATCCGCGGCGGCCATATCGATTTTATTGATAACCGGAATAATTTCCAGGTTATGCTCCAAGGCCAGGTACAGGTTGGACAGGGTCTGGGCCTGGACCCCCTGGGCGGCGTCCACCAGCAGCAGGGCGCCTTCACAGGCATTGATCGCCCGGGACACTTCATAGGTAAAGTCCACATGGCCGGGGGTATCCACCAGGTTCAGCTCATAGTCCTGGGCATCCGCCCCGGTGTAGGGGATCGTTACCGCCTGGCTCTTAATAGTGATTCCCCGTTCACGCTCGATGTCCATGGTATCCAAAATCTGATCCTGAAAATGCCGGTCCTCCACCAGACGGCCCTTCTGAATCAGCCGGTCCGCCAGGGTGGATTTTCCATGATCAATATGGGCAATAATACAAAAATTTCTAATATGGTCTTGCGCCATCACGCCTCCCTACGGGAAACAAGGAACAGAGAATATCCCCCGCCCGCTTCTTTTCTGTTATCTGTCCCTGCTCTTTCCTTCTCTGTCCCTTGCGCTCTGTCCGCTGTTCCCTGTCCCCGCTCTCTGCCGCTTCAAAAGCCCCTTTCCGCCAGGTCCCTCAGTATCGTCAGGTAGTATTCGGGAATATCCACCCCCTTATAGGCAATCCGGTAGAGATCGACAACGCCTGAATGGGATATGCCAAAAACGCCTTGGGTTGTTATAACGCCCCGGAAGTTCCCCCATTGCGCTGACGCAACCGGGCATAAACCGTCATTCACGCCGTCGGCAAGGTATATCAAGGGATAGACGCCTATAAAACTAAGATCGCTGAAAAAAAAGCGCATCTTTGCCGCATAGCTTTGATAGTACACGGCCTCTTTATCAGGATTGGCTTGGTTAAACGAGCGGGCGTATGTTTCCGACAACTGCCGGCTTCCGGTAAAAAACTCAGGGTTCTTATCACCCGCCAGCATGAACCACCCGTTTACCCAAAACGAGATAAAGCGGTATAGGCCGTCAGGCGCTCCCGCGGCGATATTCATCGCCTTCACCCCGTAATGCGGCGTAGCGATGGCCGTTAAGGAGGCGACAGCGTAATCCATACCCAGCGCGCTAATAAGATACCGGGCCTCAAGCCCTCCCTTGGAATGGGCGATTATATTTACCTTCCCGGTTCTTTCAAGCTGGAGTACCCGGTGTACGGCCTGCTTTATGGACTCCGCGTTGTTTTCTATTGAGCCCCACGCGTCGGTTCCGCCGTAATACACCGGTATGCCTTGGCGCGAGAGAGCGCCGGGTATGCGCCCCCAGTAGTTATATCCCAGCGTTTTATCCCTGAACCCGGCGCCGTGGACCAATAAAACCGGATATTTGAGGGGTATTGTTTCGTTCCCCCGCAGCCCGCCGGAAGGGGGAAGCGCTTTACAAGACAGGCACGCTACGGCGCCGAGCCCCGCCAGCGCCGCCCGCAAACGCTTATTCCAAACCATCAGCGCACACCGGTTTACAGGGTATCGGGGGAATCCAGATAGACCTGAATACGCATGGGGGCTTCAAGATACCCCGTGCGGCGTTTTTTAACATTAATCTCCATCAGGGCTACCCCTTGTTTTTCCTCCAGATGAAAGCCCCGGATAGAAACCGGATCGTCTTCCGAAAGCCCCGCCTCATCGGCGATGGAACCCCGGACAACCTTTTTAACCAGAAATGAGGGGGAAAAGGCGCCTCCCAAGGACGGGGCGAGGATAAGGCCGATCAGGGGCGCGGCGATCCGTTCCCGGCTGTCAATCTTGGCCGCGGCTGCCAGGGGAAGATCGGGACGGGCAGCGGTGATCACTATCCGCCTGATTCCATCGGAAGTTTCCAGGGCGACCAGTTCCCCGGGCATAGCGGAGAACAGCACATCCTGGTACGCGGGAATAAGCCCTCCCTGGGGGGCGCTTATGACCCTGTCATTGATCTTCACAATAAAAGCGCCCTCGGGAAGCCGCTGTTCCCAAGCGGGGGTATTGGGGGCCACATAGATGATCTCCGCTCCCTGCCTGGTTTCGCTGATGGTCAAGCCGAGCCAGGGGCGTTCCGCCTTCCCCCCCCGCATCATGGACGGCAAGGCGGCGGCCAGCCGTTCAGCGGGGACGGCAAAATTGAGCCCCTGGAACTGCTCTATGCCGGCAAACACAATGCCCACCAGCCGTCCCGCAAGGTCCACCACCGGACCGCCGGAATTGCCGTGGTTTACCGCCGCGTCGATCTGAATAACATCCCCAATTTGCAGGAAACGCCGCCCCAGGGCGGATACAATCCCGGCGGTAACGGTATTTTCCAAGCCCCCGGGGGAACCGATTGCCAGCACCGTATCCCCCACCTTGGGGACGGCCCAGTCTATCACGGAAAAGACATACTCCGGCGTTACTTCCGTTTTGATTAACGCGAGGTCCAAAGCCTTATCCCAGCCCAAAACCCTTGCGGGTATCCGGGGGCTGGCGGCGTCCCCCAGGCGGATAGACATCCGGGAATACCCCTTGTAGGAGGGATCAACCTCGCTGGCGATAACATGATAATTGGTTATCAGCAAGCCTGAGGAGTCCACAAAGAACGCGGACCCCAAAACCCTGTCAGGAAAGCTCCGGCCCTTTTCAATCCGCCATCCCCGGTCAATTAACACGGTGGCTACCCCTTTGATCATATCAGAGGCGCTGTCCCGGCCTTCCGCATAGGCCCGCAAGGATTCCTCCGCCTCCCGGCCCCGGCTGCCGGCGGCGGCCAGAAAAAAAGCCGCGGTCCGCCGTTGATAAACCGCCGCGGCCCGTTCCAGGAACAGGCGGGCGTCTTCAAATTCCAGGGGTTTCAGAGCGTGGGCCCGCGCGGCCCCCAAAAAAGCGGCCAGATTATTCCCCGCGGCTAGGGCGTGTTTCGCCTCCGCCAGGATAAAATCCGGCTCCGCGCCGGTATTTTCCACCGGTATCCCTAAGACCATGAGGGAACGGGCGTAGGAAGCCGCAAGGTCCCAGCGTTTTTGTGAAACCGCATTTCCCTGGAGGTCCTTCAGGGCGGCAAGGGCTTCCTGTTCCATTGTTTCCAAGCGGGACCGCAGTTCAAGGCTGCTGTATTCAGGCTGGACATGGGGGGCATTATAGTAGGAGCGGAACATCCCGATAAGGTGCAACGCCCGGGCCGGGTCCCGCGGAATGGTTTGTTCTATATCGTTAATCCTGATCTCGCTGCTTGCTTGCAGGGGGATCAGCCGTTTTTCCGCCTTTGCGGGGGTCATACAAGCAACATACAAGGCGCTTATACCTGCCAAACAAAGTAACAATACTCGCATGGTTATCCTTATGAGGGAACCGGGATTCCCGCAAGAACCTCAACCGCTCAGGCGGCGCCTGTCGCCGGGCGCGTCAGCGCCGCCGTTGAAAACGCGCTGGTATTTTCAACGTTCAGCGGTCTGGATGGTAAATTCTTTAATACCATCCTTATTGATGTCCCAGGACCGGTTAACCGTCCCGTCAGGAAAATACTCTTCCCCGGTTTCATAGATGCCGTCCCCGTCCCAATCGCTTTCAGCGGATGCCGCCGCCGGACGGTATTCAAAGGGATAGCCTTCCATCTGGCGGGCGGCGCCGGCCTTGACCGGCGGCGGCGCTTCGCGGCGGAAGTACCGGATGGTTTCAAGCCTCCCGTCCAAGTCCCTATCGACCTGCTGTATCCTGGGCAGTCCGAAAAGGAACTCGGTAATTGATACAATCCGTCCATTCAAATACTCCGCCCCCCTGAGGGGAACGCCCCGGGCAAGCTCTATCCGCTCCACCGCTCCCGCAAATTCCCCGCTGGGCTGTTCGATCATGGCGGCAAAGGCGCCGAGGGACCGTTTGGTCAGCCGGGAGGCCAAGACATCCCGGTCCGGATACAAAAGGCCCAGGGGAAAGCTCCCGCCGATTTCGGTGAACCGCACCAGGGTAACCGCAAAGTCCCGGGGCCTAAAGGTAAAGACGGTCTTTTCCAAAACGGCCCGCGATGCCCACGGATACTGTTCCCAGGTAACGGCCGTTTTGATCCGCTCCCCCTCCGCTTCGGCGGCTATCGCAATCTCCGCCCTTACGGGGGTTCCCATACGGAAAAAGATGCGCCATTCCGCTTCCCCATCCTGATCCTCGTCATAGGTATATTCCTCCATATACCCTTCCTGATACCGGGTGTAGGCTTCGGGAATCCCGTCCCTGTCAATATCATCAAATAAAACACCGGAAAAGCGGATAAGGTTTCGTTTAAAACTATCCCGCCCTTCATTATGCCGGAGGAGTCCGAATACTGACAGAATCAGGGCCTTATCCAGGATCAAGGTTTGATCCGGATGCTTTGCGGGCCTGAAAAGTTCCCGGATTGCGGCCTCCTCATCAATCACCCCCAAGCTGAGGGCAATGGGAACCGCATCGGGATTCGCGCCGTACTGGGCCCAGTAGGACGCCGCAAGACGGTAAGATTCGCCGGGGTCCTTGATAAAAGGCGCCGCCAAATAGGCCAGCTCCGGGTCGCCCTTTATCAAAAGGGGAAGCCGGCGCAGAACGGTAGCAATAAGATCGAGGTCCGGCTTTTCAGGATTCTTTTGAGCCCCATACCGAAAGAGCAGGCGCGCCATCCGGGGGTCCTGGGAATACTGTTCCAGCGCGTCCCCCAGGACGTTTCGGAACGCGCCGTAGTCCTTCAGGCCGAGCAAGGCCCGGAGCCGCAAATACAGTACCTCAGACCCTATGGAGGTATCGGCAGGGAAGCCCCGGAGGTCCTCCGGGGCGGGGGATATCCGGGCCAGGGTTTCCAGGGCTTCGGCATAGGCGCGGATATGGATCAGGAACTCCGCTTCCAGAAGCCGCGCCGCGTCCGCGTTGTAACGGCGCCACCGGTTTGCTTCGATGCCCTGCCGGAGGGTTTGCAGAATCAAACGCCGGGGGCTGTTTTCCCGCAAGGACAGCAAGGCTTGAAGATATGAAATATCCGACGCAACATCAATGAAATCATGGGCCCGTTGGAGGGCTTCCTTGGCGTCGGCCCACCGTTCTTCCGTTAAGGCATGTTGAATCCATGCGACATAACTATCCGCCACCGCCGCGTCCCCGGAAACAGGCGTCCGGTACTGGGCGGAAAGGACGCCTAGGGCCATAAGGAACAGACAAACCACCACTATTTGGCGTAACACAACAACACCTCGAATCAGGAGTCTTTTTCAGATGATACCGCGGGAATATCCAGCAAACCAGCGCGTTCCCGGGGCGGAAGCTCTAAAAGGGTCCTTACCTCATCATCCAAGAGCGTTTCCCGGCTTATCAGCGCGTCAGCGAGTTTTTCCAATCCCCTTCTATTATCGGTCAGAATAGATTCCGCGGCGATCCGGGCCGCGTCTAGAATCTCTTTAACCGCCTGGTCAATCCGTTGGGCGGTATGTTCAGAATAATCCTTATGCCGGGCAATTTCCTTGCCCAAAAAAATAGGCTCATCCTCTTGCCCATAGGTTACCGGCCCCAAGGTTTCCGCCATGCCCCACTCGCATACCATGCGCCGGGCCATATCAGTGGCCTGCTCGATGTCCTGTTTGGTTCCCGTGGTGGTCTCGCTAAAAATGAGCTTCTCCGCCGCCCAGCCGCCATAGCAAATAACAATACGGTCTTCTATCCAGCCCCGGGTCCGGCTGTAACTATCCTCCTCGGGCAAAGACATGGCCATTCCCAGTGCCCGTCCGTGGGGAACAATGGTTACCTTGTGGAGGGGATCGGCGTTTTTCAGGTAATAATGGAGCAAGGCGTGTCCCGCCTCATGAATGGCGGTCATCCGCCGCTCCTTTTCAGATACCACCAGGGTTTTCCGGGCAACACCCATAAGTATCTTATCCCGCGCCTCCTCAAAATCAAACATTTCCACCGAGGTTCTATCCTTCCGGGCCGCAAAAAGGGCCGCTTCATTTACCAGATTAGCGATTTCAGCGCCGCTCATGCCGGGCGTAGCCCGGGCTAGCCGGGCAAGGTCGATGTCTTCCGCCAGGGGTATCTTGGCCGCGTGGATATTGAGTATTGCCTCCCGTTCCTTAATATCCGGCATGGCCACCACCACCGGCCGGTCAAAACGACCGGGGCGCAGCAAGGCGGGGTCCAGAACATCCGGCCGGTTCGTCGCGGCCAAGATGATCACCCCGTCTTTTGAATCAAACCCATCCATCTCAACCAGCAGCTGATTAAGGGTCTGCTCCCGCTCATCATGGCCGCCCCCATACCCGGCGCCGCGGGTCCGGCCCACGGCGTCCAGCTCGTCGATAAAGATGATACAGGGGGCGCTCCTCCGGCCCTGGTCAAAGAGGTCCCGGACCCGGCTTGCCCCAACGCCGACAAACATCTCCACAAAGTCCGAACCGGACATGTGAAAAAAGGCGACCCCCGCTTCCCCGGCTACGGCCCGGGCCATCAAGGTCTTTCCGGTTCCCGGCATACCGACCAGCAACACCCCCTTGGGTATACGGGCGCCCATTTTCGTAAACTTCTGGGGATCCTTCAGGAAGGACACCACCTCCTGTAACTCATATTTGGCGTCCGCCTGGCCGGCGACATCCGAAAAGGTAATCTTCTTCCCCTCATCCTGATAGCGTTTGGCCCGGCTTTTCCCGAATTGAAAGGCCCTGTTCCCCGATCCCTGGATATTCCTGAACATGAACCACATAAATCCAAAGCCGATAACCCAGGGCAGAAATTCCAACAGGATGCGCCAGGGGCTTATACTGTTCGCCGCGCCGGATATGTCGATATTATTATCCCGGAGGCTTGGTATCAAGGCCGGGTCATGATAGGGGATCAGGGTCTTAAAACGGACAACCTCACCGGGCATCTTCCCATAGGTTCCTTCGATAGTATTGCCGTCCACTATTTTTACCGCCCGGACCTCGCCGTCTTCCAGATACTTGGTAAACGCCGAGTAGGAAATTTCCTTTACCGCGTGGTTGTCCGCCCGGAAAAAATAAAGAGCCGAAATTCCCGCCGCAATAAGGAATAAAAACAAGGCCAGACGGTTCGCTTTGCCCCCCGGCAAAGACGGACGAAAGGGCGTCTTATTATTCTGCTCCATGCAAACCCCCGGTATCCCCTAATATACAACAATAAAAGCCCTGCCCGGCCTCTTTTTCCGTTCTTTGCGCAAGAAGAACCGCCCCATTCCGGCTGATCCCGATAAAAGCGGCTACCCCATGGCTATCCTCTGCGGTTATACTATCAGCGCATCCAAAACGGCGGGACCGGTCAAGGGCTTTTTTCCGGGAAAACGAGCCGCTTCCCCCCCAAGATACTATACGGTCGTCCCGGCGGGCGCTCCGGAACGCCAGGGGAAGCGCGGCAAAGAAGCATCCCGGACTGGCGCCGCTTCCTTGGCAAGCGGCCCGTACCGCAATCCGTATCCCCTTTATCTTATACCGTCCTGGGGCTTTAATCAACAGAGAAAATCCTGCCTCCTCCGCGCGAGGACGGGGCGTAAGGATAACCCGCCCCCCCCGCAGGCCGGCCCGCAGGGAGCCCATATCCACCGGCCCCCTGCCCTGGGAAAAAAGCCGTATGCTGATCCGCCGGATGCTGGAAGCGCGGTTCCCCCCAGGTCCGTCAGGGGTTCCCCGGCGGCTCGGCGCGTTCCGGCGGCCGCCGAGCAGCCGTCCGGCGGCCAAAAACAAGGCTTCCTCCCGCAGTATTTCCGGCTGGTTAAAAAACACGTCCCGGGATATTGCCAGAGCGCCTGTCCGCTCCCCCGCATCCCAGGATGAAACGCCTTCAGGGGCCGCGTATTCCCAGGGCAAACGCCGTTTTGCCTCCCCTTGCAAGAACTCCGCGGTATAGCGCTGCGTCTCGGCCAGATGAGCAAGCGAATGTTTCCAAAAGGGAAACCATGTATCCAAAAGGGGGATCAGTTTATGCCGAATCCGGTTGCGCAGGTAGGAAGGATCGGCATTGGTAGAATCGGTTCGATAGGAAAGCCCCTGGGATTGGAGGTATTCCAGCACTTGGGAGCGATCCATACCCAGCAGGGGCCGTAAAATAAGCCCCCGGCTTGGGGGCATACTAGCCAATCCTCCGGGACCTGAACCCCGGAGCACCCGCATAAGCGCGGTTTCCAGCAGATCGTCCCAGGTATGGGCCACCAACACCCGCGCCGCGCCCCACCGAAGCGCCTCCCGGTTCCAAGCCCGATGGCGGACCTGCCGGGCCGCGGCTTCCAAACCAATACCCTGGGATTTCGCAATGCCTTGAATAAGCCCCGGCTGCGCTGTGCCAATAGTTACCGGAAGTCCTAAACAACGGCACAGGGCCTTAACCGCCTCCGCGTCCCCCAGGCGTTCTTCCCTTGGACGTATACCGTGATCCAGATGAAAACACCGGAGGATCAACCCCCGGTCTCGCATAAAACAGGCCAAGGCGCTTACCATGGCGGTTGAATCCGCGCCGCCGGAAAGGGCCGCGATAAAACAAGCGCCCCGGGGCCATGCGCCGACGGCATCCGCCGCGCTTGTTTGAAATGCCTGGGAATTAACTTTTTGCGGTCTCGGCTGCGGCTTCCGCCCCGCCGGCGGCTTCTTCGGTCTTCGCAAATTTAACCAAGGCGATAACCTGATCGCCGCCGGAGATCAGCCGCACACCGGGGCCCAAGGGAAGGTCCCGGACATGGATAGACTGGTTTACCCCTAAGCCGGAAACATCCACATTGAACCGTTCAGGAAGGTCCCGGGGCAAACATTCCACTTCAATATCATGGAGGGGCGCTTCCAGTATGCCCCCCTCCCGCACACCGGCGGGGTTCCCCTGAATATGGACCGGTACCCGGGCCCGAAGCAGCTTATCCCCCGCCACCTCATAAAAATCAACATGCAGGACCTTGCCGTCTATAATATTCCGCTGGGTATCCTTAACAAATGCCTCATGGGTTTTTCCTTCAAGGTTAATGCTTACAATGGTGCTTTCGGAAATCCCTTTAACGCCGTTTAAAAATTCAAGGGCGTCCAGGTCTATGGCAACCGCCTGGCCCGCATGCCCGTACATCACCCCTGGAATACGTCCAGCCCGCCGTATCCGCCTGGCGTCAGCGGAACCCGCGCCGGCCCGTTTACGGGCTGCAAAAACTACCTGACTCATGTATCACTCCTGTACATGGAGCTTCTTCCAAAACCCCGCCGGTTCTAAAAGAACGCATCCTTAGCTGGGACGACAGGGTTCGAACCTGTGCATGCCGGAGCCAAAACCCGGTGGCTTACCACTTGCCTACGTCCCAATAATTTCACCATTCCACTGACATATCATCCTGCACATTGCCAAAGTCATAACGGTCCAGGATACGCTTTTGCAACTCGGCCCGGAATTCGGGATGTATCGGATGGGCCACATCCTTATATTCCCCGGCCCGGGTTTTCCGGCTCGGCATGGCTATGAACACGCCGCTTTTCCCTTCGATAATTTTTACATTATGCACCACAAAGCAATCATCAAAGGTAACGGTAACATAGGCCTTTAACTTACCCTCCCCGGCTACTTTACGGACTCGAATATCGGTAATCTCCATGACGCGCTCCTTCCATTAGGCTCAGGTTTGATTAGTCATATTGTACTACCGCATGCGCGGAACGCGCAAGAAAAAACGTTACCCGCGCAAACATCCACCGTTCCGCTAACCCATGAACCGCCGCCGCCGCCGCTCCTTTTTGCGTAAATACGCCAAAGCAGGTTGACCCCGCTCCTGATAAACCCTGGAAAGCCGCGCCCAGGGCCGCTAAATCCGCCAGCATACGCCGGTATGCTTCCCGGCGCTCCCGCGCGCCGGTCTGTAAAAAAACAGGCAGAAAGTCATTCCTATAGGGCCAGGAATCAGGGCTCCCCGCCAGGGCGCGCAGTAAATCCCCCCGGGGCGCCCCCTTCCCGCCGTCCTTTGGTTCTTGCGAAGCGCTCCGAAAAGCGTCCAGCGAATCAAAGGCTTCTCCGGTTCCGCTGGGAAAGCCTGGATTAACCAGGAGTATCCAATAGGGCCCCGGCATTGGCAAGGGCTCTATCACTTCCCCCCTTCCGCGCACCCAGGCCGCGCCGCCGGTCAAAAAAAAGGGCACATCGCTTCCCAAGGAGGCAGCCATGCTTGCCAAAACTTCCCGGGAAAGCCTGGTTCCGGCCAGGGCATCCAAGGCCAACAGGGTGGATGCCGCGTCAGAGGACCCGCCGCCCAGTCCGCCCCCTAGGGGTATCCGTTTATACAAACAAATTCGCAGGGGCTTGTCAAACCCGGTACGGGCTTTGAACAGGGCAAGCGCCCGGGCGATACTGTTTTGGTCCGCCGGAATAGGACCGCAGGCGCCCGCCGGGGCGCCTATCATTGTAATACCCCCATCCGGCGTACCGGCCCCGGCTTCATCCAACTCAAAGCGCAGGGTATCTCCAAAGGCAAGACTTAGAACGATGCTTTCCAGATCATGAAAACCATCGGCCCGCCGGTCCCCCACCTGTAAATGGAGATTAATCTTCGCGGGCGCCTGGATGCTACAAGACCTTTTCATGCGGGCAGGCGTTATCCCCTAATGGGGCTAGTATAGAAAAAAAAGATAAGTCTGTAAAGCGGCTTGGCCGAATTTTTCCAAATATCCCTAAAATATCAACAGGGGCCGTAAAAACCAGTTGACAGATACTGAATATCTCCCTTATGTTTCAAGAGAAATCAGAGGCTGCCGCAAAACTGAAGTTTTGCGACAGCAGCCGCTGAGAACAGCGGTTTTGTCGGACTTTAGTCCGCGCCCGTAGGGCGAAAAACCGCAAGGGCTTGCGCAAAACCAACCAGGTTTTGCAACAAGCTCATCATATAACCTATACGGAGAATGTTATGGTTCTATACGAGCCCATGGATAATCCGCGTAATAACGCGGACGGCCTCGCCCTCATGCCCGTTTGTCATGAAGGCCGTACTGATCTTCCCTATCCGGTGTTTTTATTCGATGACGACGATCTTGACGACGACGATTTTGACGACATGGATGACGATTTTGAGGACGACTTTGAGGACGATTATGAAGACGAGGACGAGGATGATTTTGATGAGGACGAGGACGAGGATTTTGACTATGAAGAAGATGTAGAGTATGACGATTTTGATGAGTAAGGGAAACCAGGGCAAGGCTGCGTAAAGGGAAAGTTCCCCGGTTACGCGGCCTTGCTCTAAAACCGCGATTGGGGCGCGGAACTCCAGAGCCGTTCCAATTCATAAAAGGAACGGGATTTTTCCGTCATCAGATGGATTACCACCCCGCCCATATCCACAGAGCGCCATTCATCCTCTGGCAGGGTTTTACGGCGGCTGCGGAAAATCGTAAGCCCCCGTTCCTGGGCATATTCCTTTATGTGCCGCAACAGCCCCTGTACATGGGTATGGCTGGTAATCGTGGCAATAACAAAAAAATCAGTCCAGGCGTTCAGTTCCCGCAGGTCCAGGACCGCCACATCGGCCCCCTTATGATCCCGGAGGAGGGCCCCCATCTCCTGGGCAAGGGCCGGATAATCCAGGACGCCCTCCGGCGGGGAAGCGGCGTTATCCTTCATTAACATACCGTCCATTAAAATCCTTTCCGATTATCAGGGTGAAATCGGATTTATATTCAAAATTCTGGAACTGCATCCCCATATCAGGGCTGACTTCCTCCGGTACGGGGTCTTCAAAGCGGATATTGGTACAGCGGATAATATCCGCAAAATTTTTAACCATCTCTTCATAGCCCGAATGGTCTATAATTTCCGTGGCCGTATAATCGTTCCGGTCCGCGTTCCCAATGGAGATAACGTCGTAGCCGAAACTCCGCAACAGGTCCGCGGTCCTTCCCGCAAGGCCCGGCGCGCCTGTGCCGTTGAGTATCTCCACCGTAAAAACCCGGTCCGTCAGGGAACCCTCAACCTGCCGGGTAAGCACCCCCATCACCTGTATAACTATCTGTTTTATCAGGCTGCCGTCAAAATGGGGAAAAAGCAAGACCTGGCCGGAAACCTCCCGGGCGCTTCCCCCGACGGAATTGATATTGATCCGGTCCGTTTCTATGACGGCTAATTCATCAAATAACCGCATTTGGGTCCGTTGGTTCATCCCGGTTTTAATGAAGGATTGAAACATCCGGGAAACGGCGGGATTTTTCAAAGCGTCATTCTTTTCCCCCAGCCGTTTAATAAGCCCCAGGAAAAAGCGCTGCCGCCGAAAGGTAACAATATCGCCGTCCTCTTCCAAAAGCCGGTAGGTAATGTATACCTTGGCCTTATCCCCATCGAGCCGGGTAACCCCCGACGGAAAGAGCGCCGGCGACGCCTCATCGTACACCGCCACCCAGGAGGGGATAAATATCTCCACACCCTCAATAAGATCCACCAATTTTCCCAGGTTCTCCAGGGTAATAACAAGGGTAAAGTTGACCTCAACCCCCAAGAGGTTCTCCACCTCCGACTCAAAGGCCCCGGCTCTCTGGGGGTCATAGATCGCGTCGATACGGCTGACCCGGTTGTTCTTGATAATGAGCCCCAGCTCCCCGGGAATATCAAATATGGCGGCCCGTTTGGTCGCCGAATAGTACATCAATACATAGGAGGCCAAGGGTTTGCCCGCGTCTTCAATGATAAAGAGGGTATTTATCACCCGGTCCCCGGATATGGCTTCTATGGGGTCCTGTCTGAGGGCGGTAATCGTAAAAAGAATCCCCCCCACCAAGAGGGCCACTATGACCGCAAGCAACAAGGCGCTAATATCAATGCTGTTTCGTCTCAACTGATGCTCCTGTTTCGCATGGTCTTCAAGAGACGCAGGGTGCCCTCCGAGGGGGTATACCGGCGGGAGCGCAGATAGGCGACAGCGTCTTCCAGCACCGCGGTAAACAGGCTGTCCAGATCGCCGTAGCGATCCGTATCCCGTAATTCCTCCTTAATGCCGCTCCGGGTCATCTCGATTTTATCGGCGATATAGACGATCTTCGCCAGATTCCCCATGCCGGGCCGCCCAGTGGTATGATCCCGGATGGCTTCCAGAATCTCCTCATCCTCAACCTGAAAATACTCCCGCGCCATGGCCGCCCCGGCGCGGGCGTGTAAGAGGGAAGGTTTTTCCTGTTCCAGTTTGGTAATGCTCAGGCCGTCCCGTTTTGCCCAGGCCCGCAATTCCTCTTCAGGCAGGGCCTTTGCCATATCATGGGCAATGCCCGCAAGGTAGCCCTTTTCAGGAACCAAGCCGAATCGGAGGCAGAGATCGTGGCTGAGGACCGCGGTACTGCGGGAATGGAGAAAGCGGGAAGCGCCGGACATGGCCCGCACCGCCGCTTCCACCCGGACAATGAGCGGCCCCAGGTCCGGCGCTTCCGCCTGACGGGGGGCATACCCGTAGAGCCGGCGTTCCTCAATAATGAACCGGGCGCCTTCCGGCACCAGGTAACGCCAATTCACCTGGGCTTGAATCTTATACCGGATGGCGCTAGAGGAGAGATCGATAATGCCGTTTTCAAGCTGTTTGCCAGGATAGGGAAAGGGGGCCGGTTTTGAGGATATACGGCGGGCGATGATGATATCCGTTTGGGCGATAATATCCTCAAAACGCCGCCATTGGGAAAAACCCGCGGCCAGATCATCCCCCACAATGAGCCCCGGCTTCCCGGCGGGCCGGTACCGCCGGACCAGGTCCTCAACGGTATCAATGGTATACGAAATACCCTTCCGCTTGAGCTCGCAATCGTCAATAATAATACGGGGGTCCAGGGGAATCGCGGCGGCCAGCATATCCAAACGATCCGCCGCGGAGGCGTCTTGGGCGTGGGGCTTAAAGGGAGAGTTGAAGGCGGGAACCAAAATAATCCGGTCGTACCCAAGGGTTGTAAGCACCGTATCCGCCAGGTATAAATGGCCCAGGTGTACCGGATCAAAACTGCCCCCCAGGATCGCCAATTTCACGGCCCCGCCTCCTCCGGCGGCTGATCCAGACCGGCCGCCAGCTTGCCGACCGCCCCGGACAGCTCGGCAAGGCCCTCCCCGGAAAAAACTGAAATTCCGTATACCTGTTCCTGGGGATACCGCTCCCGCAGTTCCGCCAGGCGCGCCGGGGCATCCTCCAGATCGGTCTTCGTTCCCGCCAGTATGCGGGGTTTTTGAATAAGTTCCGGCGAAAACCGGCTCAATTCAGTATACAGTATATCAAAGGCTGCTTGATAGGCGCCGTCCCCCAGGTCGATTAAAAAAACCAGCCCCCTGGTCCGGGCAATATGCTTTAAAAACCGTACCCCCAAGCCCGCGCCGTCAGACGCCCCTTGGATAAGGCCGGGAATGTCCGCCAGAACAATATCCTGATCATCCAGCCGCAGGACCCCCAGATTGGGTATCTTGGTGGTAAAGGGATAGGGGGCGATCTTCGGGCGGGCGTTGGTAAACCGGTCCAGCAGCGAAGACTTTCCCGCATTGGGCAGCCCCACCAGGCCAATATCCGCAAGTATCCGCAACTCAACCCGGAGCCGCCGCTGTTCTCCCTGTTTTCCCGGCAGGGCCTTCCGGGGCGCCCGGTTGACTGGGGATTTGAAACGCGCATTCCCCCAGCCTCCGTTTCCACCCCGGAGCAAAACAAAACTCCCCCGCTCCGTACCAAAATCCCGGATAAACGCCCCGGTTTCAGCGTCCCGCAACACGGTTCCCGGGGGAACCGGAACCACCGCGTCCGCGCCGTCACGTCCATGCCGCTCTGAACCCTCCCCGTCCCGGCCGTTTTCCGCCTTAAACGCCTGCTTATACCGCAGGTGGGCCAGGGTGCGCAGGTTCCGCCGTACCGTAAAAACCACATCCCCGCCCCGGCCTCCGTCTCCGCCGGCAGGTCCGCCACGGGGAACATACTTTTCCCGCCGGAAACTTACGCAACCGTTCCCGCCGTTCCCCGAGGAGACCAGGATAAGGGCTTCATCCGCGAATTTATCCACCACGTATCATGGGCCAATTGCAAAACCCGCTTGGCTTTGCGGCTTCCTTAAAGCAAGGATAGGAGACTGGTTTGCCGGACCGGAGGCCCGGTAATACAGTCCTGCGGTTTTCCGGCTCAAGCCTTACAAAACCGCGTTTTTAAATGGAAGTCGGGTAACGCCTGAAGGTATTGCCCAACCCTAGGTAACGCTGATTAATTCGAATGTATCAAAAGAGTCCACTGATTAACACTGATTTTCACGGAATTAAAAACCTATAACCGGCGGTAATCCGTGGACCTTGTTAAAAAGCCGGTTTAATCAGCGCTTCCCTTGTAGTAAGAAACGGTTTTCCCCTGAAACGCGCCCGCGGCAAGGCCGGATACGGACGCTATTCGGCCCCGCCCGCTGGAATAATCTCCGCCAGCTTCCGGCCTTTGCGCCGGGTAAAGGAGACTGTTCCGTTCACCAAAGCAAAAAGGGTATAATCCCCCCCGCATCCCACATGGGCGCCGGGATGAATCTTGGTACCCCGCTGCCGCATGATAATGGTCCCCGCCTTTACCACGGAACCGCTGGATGCTTTAATACCCAGGTATTGGGGATTTGAATCACGCCCATTTTTCGCGCCGCTTCCGCCCCGTTTTCGCGCCATATTACTTCCTCCTCTGTATTCGCAGGGTACAGTACTCAGGATAAAGCTCGGAAACCGATTGAAGCCCGTTAATCAAAAAAGCTCCCGCGCCTTTGAGAAAATCCTTCCCTTCCGGGGAATAGCGGGTTTCCATACAAAAGCGCCCCCGTTCCGCCGCGCCGCCCCGCAGTTGTATCCCCTCCTGCTCTGCAAGGGTTCTAAAGGCTGTTCCGGCAAGAATTGAAACCGCCGCGCATACAATATCCCTGCCAGCGGCTCCCGCATAGGCGTGGCCGCGAACCGTACAGGACCGCAACAGCCCCGCTTCATCAAAGGCCGCGTCGATCTCTATCATGCGGTCTATACCCCGCCAATGTCCTCAATCTTAATGATCGAATAGTTCTGACGATGCCCCTGTTTCCGGCGGTAATCCTTTTTAGGTTTATACTTAAATACGATGATCTTTTTGCCCTTTTCATGGGCAACCAGGGTGGCGGAAACCTTCGCCCCCGGCACATAGGGGGCGCCCAGGGTAACCGGCCCGTCCCCCCCGGAGGAAAGCAACAACACCCGGTCGATTTCCAGCGCGGAACCGACTTCCTGGGCAATCCGGTCAACCTGTAGGCGGACGCCTTTCTCCGCTTTATACTGTTTTCCCTTAAATTCTACCAATGCGTACATAGTCTCTTATCCTTCATCCTATAAAAACTAGGGCGGCGCTGATTAATGCGGTATTTTACCAAAGTCCACGGATTTAAGAGCCTCTAACCGGCGTTAATCCGCGCAATCAGCGCCCCTTCCTTCTGATAGCGCCCCATTCATCAGCGCCGCCCCAGGGGTCCCTTATACCGCATAAGAGAGGAGGAAGTCAAGGCCCGGCCAAAAGGCTCCCACGGTCAACAACTTAAGAAATGAGGAAAGGGGAAGTTGCGCCCTACCCCCTCAACAGGGGCTCTGCCCCCGTAACGCCCCCGCCGGAGGGCCGAAAGGCCCCCCGGTCCCCCCTTCCCCTGCCGGGCTACATGGTTTCCAGGAAGGGAATATTGAGCAGGCCCAGGGCGTCCCGGAGGACCCGCAGTATTCCTTGGCACAGGGCAAGCCGGGGGTGGCGTAACGCCGGGTTTTCCCCGCTGAGGATGGGACAGTCATGGTAAAAACGGCTGAATGATTTAGCGAGTTCATAGACATAGGCGGCCAGTATCGAGGGGTCCAGCTTGGCGGCGGCGGCGGCGGCGGTTTCCGGGTAGGAGGCGAGCAGCTTGAGGAGTTCCCATTCCCGGTCTCCAGTCAAGAGCGCCGTATCCGGCTTGTCCGCGAGGCCGCCCTGTTCCGCGGCCCTATGGAGCAGGGCGGACAACCGGGCGCCCGTATATTGCAGGTAGGGTCCGGTATTACCGTTAAAGGAAAGGGATTCCTTGGGATTAAAGAGCATATCCTTCGCCGGGGAGGCCGCCAGGAGGTAGTAGTGGAGCGCGCCCAGGGCAACCTTCTCAGCCACCGCCTCTGGATCCCCCACCGCTTCCTCCCGGTCTTTATCCTGTATCTCTTGCAAGGCCAGGTCCCGCAGATCATCCAGGAGATCATCCGCGTCAACCACCGTTCCTTCCCGGCTTTTCATTTTCCCTTCCGGCAGGTTCACCATACCGTAGGAAAGGTGGTAAAGATTTTCAGCCCACGTATAGCCGAGTTTTTTCAAGATGCTGAAGAGGGCCTGAAAATGATACCGCTGTTCCGAACCCACCACAAAGATCAGCCGGTGAAAGGGCCAGTCCTTATGCCGGTATAGGGCGGTGCCAATATCCTGGGTAATATAGATAGACGTGCCGTCCTGTCGCAACAGCGCCTTTTTATCCAGATTCTCGCCGGACAGGTCCGCCATAACCGCGCCGCCGGCCTCCTGGTAAAAAACGCCCCGATCCAGCCCCCGCAGGACCTCCGCTTTTCCCTCCAGATAGGTCTGGCTTTCAAAATAATAACGGTCAAAGAAAACCCCGGTGCGCCGGTAGGTCTCTTGCATCCCCTCCACGGCCCAGGCGTTCATCTGTTTCCACAGCGCCGTTGTTTCCGCGTCCCCCGCCTCCCAGCGGCGGAGCATTTCCAGTGCCCGCGCTTCCGCGGCGGGGTTCTCCCGGCTGAGGGCGTGAAAGCGGACATACCAATCCCCCACAAAACGGTCGCCCTTCACTCCCTCGGACGCGGGGGTTTTCCCCTGGCCGAAGAGCTGATAGGCCAGCATGGATTTACAGATATGCGCCCCCCGGTCGTTGAAGATGCATACCTTCAGAACCTCCGCGCCGCAGGCGGCAAGGAGGCGGGAGACGCTCTCCCCCAGGGCGCCGTTCCGCAGATGCCCCAGATGCAGGGGTTTATTGGTATTCGGGCTGGAAAACTCAACCATGATCCGGAGGCCCGCCAAGGGCCCGGGGTGGCCGCCCCCCCCCGGCGCGGCGGCGTCTTCCCCAAGGACCTTTGCCAGGATACGGGCCGCCGCCTTCCCCCGATCCAGCAATACATTTAAATAGGGACCCTGGGGAACAAACGTACCAGCGGCCCCATCCTCCCCCGGCGCTTCACCGGCCAAGGTCCGGGCCAGGTCCTGGGCTATCCGCTGGGGCGGCTTGCGCAGGGCCTTAGCGGCGTTGAACAGGGGAAAGCCCAGGTCCCCAAATTCCGGTTGCGGGGGAAATTCAGCGGCCAGTTCCGATTCCAGTATACGCCCTTCAAGCCCCTGTTCCGCCAAGAGGCGGTTCAAGGCCCGGGCAATCCGCGTTTTCCAAGGATAGATAAAATCCTGCATACACTTCCTTCTCTGCGGGGGCCTCAAGCCACTGTCAACAACTTAAGAGAGCGGGGGTTCTACCCCCGCAACGCCCCCGCCGGGGGGCCGAAAGGCCCCCCGGTCCCCCCTTTTTGTTAAAATACTGCCCGGCGATTCATTAGGGGTCAAAACATCCCAGGAGCGCGATCATACGGGTATAGGCGGCGCCTTCCCGCCTGAATGAGCCAAGCCGTTCATCGGTAAAGGTACAATCTTCACAAACCGCGATATGCCCGACCCCCGCGTTGGCCAAAAGCCGGGCATTGGCCGCCTGAAGGTTGATATAATACGCGGGCGGCTCAGAGTAGTTTAACGGCTGGGGCGCACGCCGCGTTACCGGCCCCAGGGGATAGGCCCCGCCGGTTCCGCCAAATTCCGCTTCAAACGCCTCAGCCCGTTCAGCATCCACCCGGTAACAGCAGCCCCGGATACAGGGGCCGAGTACGGCGGCCATATCGGCGCTCCGGCTGCCCCAGCGTTCCCCCATGATCCGGAGCGCTTCCAAAACAATGCCGGTCCCCCGCCAGCCGGAGTGGAGCAGCGCAAAAGGTCCGGGCCCGCCCGCGGCGCTCTTCCGGGTATCATACAAAAAAACCGGAAGACAGTCCGCCACGGTAACTGAAAGGCTTATCCGGCGGTCCGCGGCAACCAGGCCGTCCCCGGCAAGCGCCCGGTCCGCCAGCCCGCCGTCCACAGTCTGGACCTCCCGTGAATGCCGCTGCCTGCACCCATACACCGCGGCGCCGTCCTTGCCCAGGGAGCGGAACAGGGCTTCCCGCTGGGGAGTATCCTTCCCGCCGTCATACAGCATATCCCCCGCGGCGCGGGATGAAATGAGGCATCCCATCCCCGGAACCGCCGCCCCCTCAAAAACAAAGGGAAACCGGGCATATCCCGGGGAAAATTCCAAGCGAAAAAAATACAGCCGGCTCATGCCTAGCAGCCAATATCCAGGATTTCAATCTCATCCAGCAGTTTAAGGGCCTTTTCCAAGGACACCACGGATTCCTTGAGGCCGTCCAAGAGGTTATTCCCCTTGGCAAGCTGCTGGAGGTTTGCCAGGGTCGCAAACTTACCCTCCGTATCGGTCTTGAGGGTGGCATAGATCACCGAGATCATCCCGGCGAGGGCTTCCTTTGCCCGGTTGATTATCCCCTGGGCTTCATCGGAAGCCTCCTCGGTAACTACCTGTATCTTCCGCCGTTTTATGGGGATGGAACTCATTTCCCCCTTGGCAAGCAAAAGGCGCTTCCCAAAGTCTCCGGCGGGAGCGATAAGGCCGTCGAATTTCTTAATAGTATTCTCCAGGGTGAAAAGCTCGTTATAATTTTCAGTAAACTCTATCCGGTCTTCCCGTTCATAGAACTCCCCGTCAATCATGATGGGCCGCAGGACCTTGTTAATATCGGGCAAGAAAACCACCGAATAGAAGGTCAGGAGGAAGGCCAGGCCGAAGGCCCCCCGGACCGGTATGCCTTCTTGATTGGTCTCGGAATAGACGTTATCCAAAAACCGCAGGCCGCTTCCCTTGAAAAAATGTTGAAAGGAACCGCGGAGATTCTCATGCCGCCGGTTCCGCAGGTATTCGGTAAGCTGGGTATGCGTATGGTGTTTCCAATAATCCCGGTATACGACAAACCAATCCTCGCCGCCGCTGATGCCGGAGGGCGCCAGGGAGGGGTTCTTGGCGGCGCAGCGGATAATGAGGGTAAGGGGAACCCGCTGGTTAAACTCCCGGATGGCGATGATGGAACTTTCCGCCTGGTTGAGCAGGGCATGGAGCTCGGCGTTAATATCAAATTCCGGCTCCCCCGCCCGGTCCTGGACAATAAAAATAAAGAGGGATTCCAGCACGGTCATGGCGGGAATAGTCATGAGGGAATAGAGGATGTTGTTTAGGCTGTTCAGCATATCCTTTACCAGGATCGCGGAACAGACCGTCCCGGATGCCTCGGAAGAAAAGGCCATGAGTATCCGGTCAAAAAGAAACGAAGCTAATTGTTTAAGGCAGTTAAGGGACCGGGCGTTGTCATACATCGCCTGCCGCTCACGCTCGGAAATGGTTCCCAAAATAGCTTCTATTTTGGCATAGGCTATCTGATGGAAATCCTGGCTGTCAATATCGGGGTTGTTTTCAATGAAATACTCAGGGGTTGTTTCCTTGACCAGCCGGAAATGGACTGCTTCCATTTCAAGGGAACCGAGGAACGCGTAAAAAGCCCCCCGGTCCCGGTTAATGCTCGCGTCCAGGGCGGTATAAAAAAAGCGGGCGCTGCTTTTCAAGGCCGCCAGATGGGTATGAAATTCGGCAAGCAGGAGGCCCCGGCTGTAATCAAAAAGCCCAGGGGCCTGGGCGTCAATAAGTTTCCCTATTTTGGCGATTTCCCGCTCTTGAAACATTTTAAACGGGCTCTTGGCCTTTATAATGCCGAGTATCCACAGCCAAAGGCGGCAGTACCAGGGAAGCCTCGCAAACTGCCGGTCAAATTCTTCCGCCGGGGCGTCCTGAACGTTACCGGCATACAAAGGTTCCTTGGAAATATTTGACTGATTTTGGAGTTTTTCCAGAAGGTTTTTCCGCTCATCCAGGGATAACCCGGTAGAAAGCCGCGCAAAGGTCCCGTTTTCATTCATAGTTACATCTATCGGAGTGAAATAGCGCAAGCTCAAGAGCGCGGCGCTTTAGCCCCTAGGGGAATTGAACCCCTCTTTTAAGATTGAGAATCTCATGTCCTAACCGATAGACGAAGGGGCCGTACCGGAGAGGCTGAACAAGCCGTATGCGGCGCGTCCGCTGCCCTTCCTTTTGTCTTTCCCCAGGGAGGATTTGAACCCCCACAAGCAGATCCAGAGTCTGCCGTGCTACCATTACACAACCGGGGAATGCTTTTTTATCCTAGTCTTTTTTCATAACCCTGTCAATCCTATTCGGTATCATAATTGATAAGGGTCCGCACCGTTAAATCCCCAATGCGGGCGTTATAATTCAGAAAGGGAAGGCCCACCACCCCAAATACATCGGTTACGATACCCCCGGCGGCGGTCAGCAATTCCCGGGCCGCGTGGAGGGTCCCCCCGGTGGCGATAAGATCATCCAAGAGGAGTATCCGTTTTCCCTTGGGAACGTCATCCACCTGGATTTCAATTTCCGCCTGGGCGTATTCAAGTTGATACGCCTTCTTTAAGGTCTTGCCGGGGAGCTTGCCCTTTTTTCGGATGAGGATGAGGGGTATGCCCATACGGCAGGCAAAGGGGGCGGCAAAGAGAAAGCCCCGGGCCTCTACCGCCGCGATCACCTCTATGCCCGCGTCCCGGTAGATGTCCGCCATGGCGTCAATACAGTATTGAAACGCCTGGGGGGTAATTAAAATACTGGTAATATCATAGAACAGCACCCCCGGTTTGGGAAAACCGGGAACCCTCCTGATATGGGCGTCGAGATCAAAGGTATGTTCCATCGTATTGCCCCCGTTTTGTTTTATTTGGTTTACCAGCCGCCTGACCCACGCGCCGATGTTTTCATCAAAAGCAAACAGCGGTTCCGCTTCCACCGCCAATTCCGAATCCTGAACCAGGTTTGCCAGGTAGCGGACCGCCTCTTGGGAATCGGGAGAAAAGAGCCCGCAGGGGCGTCCGGCAAGATTAATATGCCGCAGCAATGTTTCGATATACCCAAAGCACGGGGGCGCCGGTTGTTCACAGCCTAAAAAGCACAACTCCGCCGGGAGTATGTCGGTACCCTTAAAATCCCAGGCGGCCCTTATGGCGACGCTGTGGCCCCGCAGCTCGCCGGCGATTTTTTCCGCCAGCCTTTGGGTTCCCGCGGCGCCGTCGGTAAGGATAAGTATGGTCCGCTTTATTTCCACAGGGCGTTATGTTCCTTTACCATTTAGCGGCAATTGGACTTGAACCAATGACCGAACGGATATGAGCCGTTTGCTCTGCCAACTGAGCTATGCCGCCGTTATATATGCGGATCATCCTAGCAATAGGGCCGGACTTTGTCAAGCCGGGGCTTCAGGACGGCTTATATTAAATTATGTTTCTTCGCCGCCTTTTGCAGGGCGTTATTCCAATAATGCAGGGAAAGGAAGGAACGTTTTGTTTCCATATCGGTAATGTGGCTTGCCCGGCTTTGGAGATGCTTAAAGGCCATACTGACCGCGGTATTCATATCAACCTCCAGGGCGCCGGTTTCCTCTAACACGCAATAATAGGAATAAAAATAAAACGCGTCATTGGGGTCCGTGTCGGGCAGCCGTTCATCCCGCAGGATACGCCACATGCCTTCCAGGGCAAGGGACCGGGAGGCGCTGTTGTATTTACCCATCTGGGCGAGGGCCAGGGCCCGGTAACAGGTAAGGATGCGGAAATAGAAGTCTTGGGCAGGGAAGAGCAGCAATTCACCCTGGGAAAAACCGCTCCGCCAATCGGGCTGTTCGATAAACACAAAGCCCCGGCCGGGCAATTTTTTGGCAAAGCCATCGGCCAGGGCAAGGGTTTGCTCATAGTCTCCCGCAAAATAGGCCGCCTCAATCTCAAAGAGCAGGGCGTCGCTGTTCATCTTTTCAGGTTTTCTTGGTTTAGGGCCGAAGAGGTACACATCGGTCCGGTATATCCAGGCCGCCAGGATCAGGTCCCGGGTTGCCGATCCGGTATAACTGATCTGTTCCCGCAGGCCCGCAAAGATATCCTGCGCCTCCTGATACAGGCCAGTTTCAAAGCGTATCCGGCCCAGGAGGAACCGGGACCGGTAGGCCCATTCAGGCCGGCCTGAACTGAAGGCCGCCTCTTCAGATTGCAGGGTCAATTGGCCCGCCTTGAAAATATTACCGAACAGCAGGTGGGCCGCCGCGGCATAATAGGCGGTAACCGCCAGTTCTTCCTTATTGCCGGAACGCTGGGCGTGTTCCAGGGCGAAGGCAAAATAATCAATGCTGTCTTCCATCCGCTGTCTTGACAGATTCACCAGAGAAAAAAGCCGGTAAGCCTGGGCAAGCCCCTTCCCTTCCTTGAGATTCTGGCTGAACATCATAGCGGCCTTTACCGACTCGGCGGCGGCGGCAATATCCTGGATTCCCAGATGGTACCCGGCAAGATTGGCCTGTATCTGGGCGTGGTACACCGGAAAGGCCCCGGTATCAGGGAGGGGCGCCAAAAATGCCTCCCGGATTTCCCGTTCCCCCCCATGTATGAGGGCCTTGAAGGTTTTAAATATATACAGCAGCTGGGCGAATCGCCGCTCCCCCACAATAACGCCGAATTGACGCGCCCCTATGGCGTCATCAATGCCCCGGCAGGTCTTGTTGACAATATCCGACAGTATGGCGTTCAAAAACAGCGAGTCCGATCCCTCCCCGCCAAGCTGGGAAAGGACCTTCAGCACATTGAAACAGGGCATAATGGTTCCCTTATTGACCAGGGATAAAATACGGACCCATACCATGGAACGAACCGCGTCCTTCCGTTTCCCCAGCATGAGCTCCGCCTTGGCAATAAACCCAGGCATACGGGGCTGGGGGTCCTCCCGGAAATCAATCAGCCCCATGAGGATAAAAAAATCCATGGCCCGGGAAATCATCTGGGGATTTAAGCCCGCTTCTTGAAACAGGGACAAGTAGAGATGGGCGGGGAAAAAACGCCGGAACAGGCAGACCGCATAGGCGATCTCCCAAAGGTCCGGCGGCAGCGCCGCCGCCGGAAGCGGCGCGTAGCCCTCCGCGGGTATCTGCAAAATCCGGGGAAACACCGCGGCCCAGGGGCCCAGGCCGCTGTTTTCACCCTGCCCTTCCGCGGCGGCCAAGGATCCGCCGGACCCGCCGGCGGAGGTTCCGTATATCAAAAAATTATCTTTAATAGAAGGCTTTTGATACAGCCCGATGAACAGTTGGACGGCCTCAAAGTCCGCTTGATCCAGGTTTTCCAGAATAACCACCGGCTTCGCGGACCGTCCCTCCGCGGCTTTCCGGTATGCCTCAAAGAGCTTGCGCGCAAACTGCTTGCTTTTATGGATCAGATAGTCCGAATACTGTTCCCGGAAGCGCTCCCGGATAATGCCCTCCCCCAGGGCATCCAGTTCCTCAACCGCTTCATTCCCAATAAAGGGGGTTAAGAAGGCCCGGATTACCGGCGTTACGGCGTCGGCAAAACAGGGCAGGCCGGAGCCTCCGGCGCCGAAGGTGATGATCAGGGGGGGGGCCTCCAGCTGGAACTCCTCAAAAATCCGGCGAAGGCCGTCCCGTTTTCCAATGAACCGGGGGCCGACGAGCGCCACATTCCCGGAACTGCCGGGATTGATAAGTTCCCGTATCCGCGTCCGGTAGGGGAAGAGCCGGGGGGGATTTTTGGCGGCGGGGGAAATAAAGTTTTTTATCCGGAGGTACGCAGGAAACAGGACCGGCCCGTCATCCGGGGAAAGGGGCTGGTAAAAGGCCGCATAGGGGGCGAGCGCCCGCTGTACCGCCGGGCCGCACCAGATACCCGTCCCCCCCGAAGGCAGTGTCCGGATGAGTTTTAAGCCCTCCCCGTCCTGTAAATTTTCTCCCAAAAGTATGAGGTGCCCGTATAATTCCGCCGCCGCCGCGCCGGTAATGTTGAGCATCGTTTCTAAAAGGGTCAGTATGCTCAACCAAAACCCTATGGCCTGCTCATCAAAGGAAGCGGCAATACTCCGCCGTTCATAGCCGGCGCTTCCGCCGGCGGCTTTGACGGCGCCCACGATAGACTTTTCAATATGCGCGTATAACTCCGGCCTTGTCCGTCTCAACTGCGCCTGAAAGCGCAAGGAAAAGAGCATCTGTATCATAGCAATTATATCCCAAAATACCGGGCCAGTTGCAAAAAACGGTTATTTTCGCGCTGGCCCTTGCAGTTTCCCGCCTAAGGGCCGCGAAACATGCTTTTTTTAGAAGCAGCGGTTGCAAAATCAATTTTGCAACCCCCTCTACTTTATACTATAATCGGTATAATACCGGGCTTATTGAGGAAGGCGCCCGGTTCCTGCGGGAAGGGCTGATTAAACCGGATTTTTCAACACAATCCGCGGATTGCGCGGATTTCCGGTAACAAAACCCTTCTAAGTCGAACCGAAGGTTCGCAATCCGCGGGCCCTTTTGATAATGCCGGTTCGAACCTGCGGTTCGCAATCAGCCCTTCCCTAGGGCAAGGATGCGTAACTTGACGCTAACCACCGTTGCCCGTGAGCCTATGGTCCGGTGTATTTGCTCATTTCATTACGCAATTGCGGGCAAGCAGCGCTGATTAACGCAACCGGGCATTATTCAACGCCGCTTTATTGGATATTTTCCACGGTTTTCCGCGGGAAAACGAGAAAAACAACAGGGCGGCGCTGATTGCGGACCGGAGGTCCGGCGTCAAGTTAATCAGCGCCGCCCTAAGGAGGAGTTATGGTTTCGGCATCCTTACGGGGGCGGTCCCTGCTTACCTGGCTGGACTTTTCGGCGGAGGAAATCCGGTCTTTGCTGGCCCTATCCCGGGCGGTAAAAGAAGAAAACAAACGCGGCGAAATCCATCAGCGTTTTTTGGGGAAATCCCTGGCGCTCATCTTTGAAAAGCGATCCACCAGAACCAGATGCGCCTTTGAAACCGCCTTTGGGGAAGAGGGGGGGCATCCGGTATTCCTTTCCACGGCGGATATACAGCTGGGGGCAAAGGAATCCATTGAAGACACGGCCCGGGTTCTGGGCAGGATGTTCAACGCCATCCAGTTCCGGGGCTTTCAGCAGGCAACCGTGGAAGCCCTGGCCCGCTATGCCGGGGTTCCGGTCTATAACGGCCTTACCGGCAGCTTCCACCCGACCCAAGTCCTGGCGGATATTATGACCCTGGAAGAGAATTTCGGCTCCCATCAGGGGAAAAGGCTCTGTTTTGTCGGGGACGGGCGGAATAATGTGGCCCGGTCCCTTATGGCGCTCTGCGCCAAGCTGGGGGTCCACTTTACGGTGATCACCCCCCAGGCGCTGAACCCCGACGCGGAACTCCTGCAAATCTGCGCTGGCCTTGCCGCCGCTTCCGGGGCGGCGATCCGGATCACCGCGGACCTGGAGGAAGTCGCGGGGGCGGACGCCTTGTATACCGACGTATGGGTTTCCATGGGGGAAGAGGCGGTCCGGGAAGAGCGGATGCGGCTTTTAGGGGCCTATCAGGTAAACCAGGCCCTTATGGAAAAAACCGGGCGGCGGGATACTATCTTCCTCCACTGCCTGCCGGCGGTTAAAGGCGAGGAGGTAAGCCCGGAGGTTATCGACGGCCCCCAGAGCCGGGCCTGGGATGAGGCGGAGAACCGCAAACACACCATCAAGGCGATTATGCTGGCCACCCTCTAGGGAAACACTGATTAAATCCAATCGAGGATTTAATCAGTGTATCTTACCCGCATTTGCGTAATGAAATGAGCAAATGCAGAGGGTAACGCTGATTAGCGTCAAGTTAATCAG